>CAZHBO010000001.1:0-32321 GCA_964530745.1 uncultured Thermoplasmatales archaeon
AAAATTATGAAGAAGGATTAAAAAAGGATGATGCCATCCTTTTAGGAATAAAAGCGTTGTATAAGGTAACAGAGAAAAAGCTGGAGAAAGGAGCGGTGGAAATCGGAGTTGTTTCAGAAAAGGAAAATTTTCATATTCTTTCTCAAAAAGAAATTGAAAAATACGTTGGAAAGGTGGTTGGTTCATAATGGTATCGTTGGAGGATGCTGTTATAGCAAGATATGATAAAAAAGGCTCTCATTTCGAAATTCTGGTGGATCCCTATGCTGCAGAAGATTTTCTGGAAGGAAAGGAAATAGATATAAGGGAAAGCATGGCAATTGATTTAATTTTTAAAGATTCCCGCAAAGGAGAAAAAGCATCTGAAGAGGCATTGCAGGAAGCTTTCAATACAACAGATGTGGAAACAATTGCAAAAATAATAATAAAAGAAGGAGAGATTCAGCTCACAACCAAGCAAAGGAGGGAAATGCAGGAGAGAAAGAGAAAAAAAATTGTTGATACCATAGCAAGGACTTCAATGGACCCGCATACAAAACTACCCCATCCTAGGGAGAGGATAGAGTTAGCAATGGAAGAAGCAGGCGTGCATATTGACCCTTTCAAACCGGTAGATGCGCAGATAAAAGATGTTGTCAATGCCCTGCGCCCTATTCTGCCTCTTTCTATTGAAAATGTTCATGTGGAGGTTAAGGTTCCCAGCAAATATACAGGTAGGGCATATGGGGAAATAAGGGCATATGGAAACATTATAAAGGAGGAATGGCTTTCTGATGGCTCATTACATTGTATCATTGAAATTCCTGCTGGTATGCAGACAGAATTTTATGATAAATTGAATCACATTACTAAAGGAGAAGTTGAGGCAAAATTGATGAAATAATTTTGGAGGATTATGATGGAAAGAAAAATTGTGATACCCGGAACAATTGTGGGAACTGTTGGAAAACATAAGCCGGGAAGGGGGACGTTTAGCGAGGAAGGAAATATTTATGCATCCCGTCTTGGCATTGTTGAGGAAAGAGCAGGTTATATCAATGTTATTCCTCTCTCGGGTGTGTATGAGCCAGTTGTAGGGGACAATATTATCGGCATCATTGGAGAAGTGGGAAGAACAAGTTGGATGGTTGATATTAATGCACCATATCCTGCCTTGCTGAGGGCAGATGAAGTTCAATGGAAAATTGATTATGGAGAAACTTCCCGTTTTCTCCGCGTCGGAGATGCAATTCTCGCAACAATAGCATCCGTCAATGAAGCGCGTAATATAGAGATTTCTATGAAAGGGAAACCGTGCCGTAAAATCGAAGATGGAATAATCATTGAAATTCAGCCATCAAAAGTTCCCAGGATTATAGGAAAAAATGGCTCAATGGTTTCTTTACTTCGCCAACATACGGGATGCTGGATATTTGTTGGACAGAATGGAAGGGTATGGATTAGAGGGGAATCAGAAAACATATCCCGCTTGGTAGAGGCAATAAGGAAAATAGAAAGAGAAGCCCATACTACAGGGCTTACAGATAGAATATCAAAATTTTTAGAAGGTGAGTAAATGGAATTGATAAAAGATGGAAAAAGAATTGATGGTCGCCTGCCAAATGAAATGAGAAAAATAAAAATTGAGGCAGGACCTTTGTATAGGGCAGATGGCTCATGCTATCTGGAATGGGGTGGAAATAAAGTTTTGGTCGCCGTATATGGACCAAAGGAAGCAATTCCCCGCCACATTCAAAATCCAACAAAAGCTTTGGTGAATGCAAGATATAATATGGCTTCATTCAGCGTTGAGGATAGAAAAAGACCTGGACCAGATAGAAGAAGTCTTGAAATCTCAAAAATTACATCCGAGGCTTTTGAAAATGTTATACTAACAGAGTTATTTCCAAGAACAATCATTGACATCAACATCGAAGTTTTAGACGCAGAGGCAGGGACGAGATGCGCAGGCATAACGGCAGCAGCAGTCGCTTTAGCAGATGCTGGCATTCCCATGAGAGATATACCTGTAGCATGTGCTGCAGGAAAGGTTGATGGAGTAGTTGTTTTGGATTTAACAAGTGAGGAGGATAAAAAAGGAGATGCTGATTTGCCTGTTGCAATTGCGCCTAGAAGCGAGGAAATATTGTTGTTGCAAATGGATGGACATATGACTACCGAGGAATTTGACCAGGCATTGGATATGGCAATAAAAGGATGTAAGGAAATTTCAAAATTGCAGAAGGAAGCTTTGTTGAAAAAATATAAAACATTTGAGGAGGAATAAAATGGAATTGTCATCTGTAAAGAAAGATTATCTCTATCGCCTTGCAAAAGAAGGAAAAAGACCGGATGGTAGGGCATTTGATGAATACCGCCCCATTAGCATAGAAAAAGGAGTCATTAAAATGGCAGAAGGCTCAGCTAGGGTAAAAATAGGGAATACAATGGTTCTCGCTGGGATAAAAATGGATGTCGGCGAGCCATATCCTGATACACCAGAGGAGGGGGCTATGTCCACATCTGCTGAACTTGTTCCACTCGCATCCCCTGACTTCGAGGCTGGTCCTCCTAGGGAGGATGCAATAGAGCTTGCCCGTGTTGTTGATAGAGGCATAAGAGAATCGAAGTTCATCCAACTGGATAAATTATGCATTGAGCCGGGAGAAAAGGTATGGATTGTATTCATTGACTTGCATGTTTTAGATTATGACGGAAATTTATTTGACGCATGCTCATTGGCAGCAAGTGCAGCTGCCTTGAATACGGTTGTTCCAAATGAGAGGTTTGGATTGGGAGAAGATAAGCCACTCCCATTAACAGACCCACCCATAAGTTGTACATTCGTTAAATATAATGGAGTTATTGTGATTGACCCCTCATTGGAGGAAGAGGAAGTTGCAGAAGCAAGATATACTGTTGCAATTGATAAAAACGGAGATATAAGAGCGATGCAGAAAGGATTAAAAGGAAGCTTTACTGTGGAGGAAATAAAGAACAACATAAAAATAGCTCAGAAAACATCAAAAAAGATAAGGAAGTTATTATTGGAGGAATAAAATGGCGAAAAGAACAAAAAAAGTAGGTGCAACAGGGAAATTTGGTCCTCGCTACGGTCTGAAAACAAAGAGAAAGTATAAAAAAATGGAGGAGAAACAGCGCAAATGGCATGTCTGTCCAGCATGCGGTCATAGGAAAGTTAAAAGAGAGAGTACTGGTATATGGGTCTGCAGGAAATGCAATACAACATTTGCAGGAGGGGCATATGTGCCGACCACTCCATCTGGAATGGAAGCAGAAAAGAATTTGAAGAGCCTTGTTGGAGGTAAATAATGGCTTCCTATAAATGTGGTAAATGCGGGAATAATGTAGACATTGATTCAGAAAAAATGGGGATTAAATGCCCCATTTGTGGGAGTAAAATTTTTTACAAGGAGAGAGGCACTATCGCCAAAAGAATAAAGGCGAGGTAATGCATAAGGTTTGCATCACCATAGAAAGCGAAAAAAATGATGTTATTTATCGTGCCATTAAAGAGGAGAAGGTTCCAAGGGCTAGGGTAAAAATATGGAAAGATGATGCATTGCATGTTGAAATAGAAGCTTCCAATGCAGCAAATTTAAGGGCTGCCTGCAATTCTTTCCTCAAATGGATTGATCTGGTTTATAAGATAGGAGATGTTTTGAAGGAGTAAAACTATGAGCAAGAAAATAGTAGCCATATGGTTAGGGGTTTCTCTGGTTGCAGGGGCAGTATTTTCATTGATGTTTTATACATTGCATGCTCCTACTTTGGCCATCCTTGAGGCTGGATTTATAGCCTTTGCCACTACAGCAGGATTACTTGGTGTAGTGATGGGCATTATATTCATACTTAAACGGAAAAGGGAGAAAGAGTTATTAATGAAGTATGGAAAATAAACGATTGCGGCAGAACGACAAAGTGGAGATGATTCAGTAAAAAAAATTTCTAATGCGGCTCAAAGCCAGAGAATCTTCCTCAAAATTTATTTATGTTTATCATAAATTTCATAGCATGAATAAAATATTGCTAATAACATTCAGAGTTATAAGAATCATTGGGTTTGCTATATTTGCATATGGAACGTATGCATTTGCTGTTTGCGCGTATAACAGTAATATAGTTTCTACAAAAGGATGGCTATTTTCCCTTTCAATCCTACTACTTGGTTTAGTTCTTTTTGGGCTTTCTCACTACATGATTAAAAGAGAGGGAAAAGTGTAGGATCAATGAAGAAAAATGATTCATCCCTCTTACACCTAAAGGTGGGAGCTCTCCATTAAGTGGAAAATATCTTTGACATTTTTAGTCTGTACATCTACCATAAATGGTTAAAGCAAGAATTTTATAAACCAGTGTGGATATTCTATGGGAAAGCAAACAACCGAGATACATATTTTGCAGTGGCAGCTTATATATAAGATGGAAAAAACCCTATCGGATTAACTAATAAAAAAACTAAATATACATTTCATGATTAAGAGATATGAGCAAGAGTATCTTTCGTAAAGCTATTATTTATATTGGATTTGCTATCGGTATTCCCTTAACAGTCTATGGAGCAATTTGGTTGGTAGGTTTCATGAGTCACCCAACAATGATGGGAGAACCAGTTCCATTACAAACATATTTAACCGGATTATTTATTCTACTTGTAGGTATTTTGATAACTGTCTTATCTTATCTTTCCTTAAAAAAATAAAGGGATTGTATGAGCGAGTATAGTGTAAGACTTATATTCTCAACAATGTAAAGGAGCAATGTAAGAATAAAATAGGAAATAACTAAGATGCGAAAAACTCTCTCCAGTAATATCTTTTCATTGCAACATTTATGGAGGGGAGAACAAAAGATGTTGGGGACAATTTTGATAACCTAATATTTCCATATGTCCTTTTAAGCAATTGTGGCATTGTGTAATAACCCTTTATCACTTTTTTTGTTCCCTCCAGTAATTCCTTTGGTGTCATATTTTTTGGATAATAAACGACGTTTGACTGTGTATATTTTGACCAATCTTTGCAAAATATTCTTCCCTCTTTGTCAAGCCTATCATATAACGGCGTTCCAGGGTAAGGAGTTAAAATATTAAATTCTCCTGCATCTATCTCCCATTCCAGCATGGACTCAAGCGTTAAATCAAAAATTTCAGGAGTGTCCCCATCAAATCCAAATATTATGCCTGCAACAATTGCCATTCCATGCTTCCTTATCGTCTTTATTGACTTCTCATATTCACTTGCTTTGTTTGAAACTTTATGTGCTTCCTTTAAACTTTCCTGCGAGATAGATTCTATGCCAACAAACCATGATATGCATCCCGCTTCCTTTGCCAGTTCCAAAAATTTTTCATCTCTGCCGAGCAAATTTATATTTCCATTTGCAATCCATTTTTTATTTACTTTCTGCTTTATCATTTCTTTAAATAAAGCTCTGCTGTATGCTGGATTTATCGTCAAGGAAGGGTCTCTAAATATTATCACTTTGTTTGGAATTTTTTTCATTTCGTTTATTACAGCTTCTATTGGTCTGCTCCTTAGCCTCCTTCCTAAAAAAACAGATGTGGAACAAAATTCACATGCATTGGGGCATCCACGGGAGGTCTGTATGCATCCTGTGAGGGGCTGATGTTTTATCAAATCCATCCTTGGTTCAGGTATTTTCTCTGGCTCAATCCAGCCATTTGGATAATAAAATGGCTTTAGCTTACCCTTTTCCATATCTTCCAGCAATTGAGGCCATCCTATTTCTCCTTCTCCTAAAACGACACTATCAGCATGCTGTTTTGCTTCCTCAGGCATTGCCGTTGGATGATAACCACCGAGAACAACTTTAACTCCTATTTCCCTAAATTTGTCCGCCATTTTGTATACATATGGAGCAGTCATGGTGAGAACGCTTATGCCGACTAGGTCATATTCATCACTGAAATCAACCTTTTCAAAATTTTCATCTATTATCTTAACTTCATGCTTTGGTGGCGTTACGGCAGCTAGCTGTGGGAGAGTTAAGGAAGGATTTCCAAAAAGTTTTGAAAATGGAGTTTTGCTATCTTTGTATGTCGTAACCCCATGCTCCAATTTGGGATAGATAAGGAGTATCTTCATTCGCTCACCAAAAATGAATGGCATATATAAGGTTTTGTCCTTTGTATTGAGCATTAAAAGCAATAATTATTTAATCATTCTATTGTAGCAATTTTCTGGCTCATATGGGTTGAAAGCGGGGTCACCATAAAGTACACGGGCATACTTTGTGGGTGGAGCATCGAAAATTTTTGCATGAAGCAAAGCTTCTCCAATACTAGTATTATTTTTTATAAGGCAGTCCTCGATTATTTCAAGCTCCGCCTCTTTTCCCGTTTCCCTTGTTGCTCCTATGAAGGCTGCTGCTCCTGCATGGATGAAGGATAGAGCTATATTCTCATCTAGTGGTATTCCATCTATTCTCCCCATGAGACAGGCAGAAGTGAGAATTAAGCTGGGTTGCATGTTAAAATGTTTAGCATGACTGGAATCAACCTCCTTGTTGTAGGAATTTATGCCATATATGTTGGAAAACATCCAGTACCAGTCACCATGTCCCTCATACTCAATATAATTTGCATCAAAAGCATTCAGTTTTTCCAGCATGGGACGGCTATTCCTCAAATCCCCAAAAATTTTGGTAGAAAAGCCATACTGAGATGCCACTTTTGAGTAAGGAATCTGGTGGAATATGCCACCTGTTTCACCGAAGCCTTCGCCGAATATAAATGTAAAATTTTTCATCCATTCTCCATGGCATATTTTATCATAAAAAAGACTCCTGCTTATTAAAAGAGATGCATCAACATCATCAATGGCTATTATCCTGCCAGCTGCAACACTAAAATTCAAAAAATAGGGATTGTCTGAGGGTATGCCAAAACCAACATATTCATCTCCTCCGCCATCATAATAATACATGGGAATCATATTTGTATCTCCCACCACCGCTACCCATTTTGCATCCTCTATATACCTTTCAATTTTTTTCACGGTTTTATTGAGCTGGCTATTTACATATTTCTGTAATTCATAATTATTCCAGGCACCACCAGCTGTTCCACTAGCAATTTCTGCATATTCATTGGTAGTTATTTCGTTTTGGGCAGAAATTACCATGCCATCGTGATATGCCGCGAGATAGGGAGCAAGCTTTGAAATACTTGCCAATGGCAAATGAGGGGAGGCAAGGCTTTCCAACTCAACTGTAACATTGAAGGATGTATCAACGTAAGAAAAGCCCCTCTGCAAAAAATAGCCTCCTTTAAACCCATGATAAATTCTTACTGAAAGCCTATACCTTCCTTCATCATTTATTGATAATGCATCCATATAGCATTTCTGAAAACCATAGGCATTGCTGAATGAATATGTGACCATTTTGCCATTTCCATCATAAAGGACGGAGGATATGACATATGGTGCCCAATCTTTTTTCTTCACGCTCATCAAAACTTTGATTCTGTTTATACCACTAGGAACGAATATGTTAAATTTTTCCTCATCTTTGCCTATAATATTTATTCTGTGTGAAAATATCGTCAGCTGAAGGTTTTTTATGTGCCCATCAAAATTCATTTTTTGCTTTTCCATCACATCTGGCTTTATTTCATCATCGGGATTTGCCACAGCAATATATCTTATGTCCTTAATATTTGATATGTAATCATATATCTCCCTCTCATTTTGTAGGTGAATGTTTCCGATGGGTACACTTCCGATGGCGATAACATTTTCTGCCCGTAATTCATTAATGGCAGAGAGGATTTCATCATCATTGTCATCATAAAGCAATATGGGGGCATCGAGATAACATGCCAATGGTGTGGCTATCATAGAAAGATTGTACTCCTCCATATTACATGGCATGATAACAACATTACTGCTTTTTCCAAAAAATTTTGCAATTTTTAGAGCCACGGAGATTGCGTTCCCTAAAAACTCTTCATGAGGCACAGAAGTATCAATATGTTTCCCTATAATAATTAACTTTTCAGCATTATAATCATCAATGAATTTTTGCTGAGCTGTTAGATTATTCTTAAAAACAATCATTGGCGCCTTATTTTCGTGAAAAGCAAGAGGTGTCGAGATTAATGTATAAAAGGCATCATCATATACTAAAATAATTTCTTTTCCTTTTACAGATAAACTGTTGGCAGAAAAATTTATTGAAAGAAGAAGGAAGATAACTAGTATTGCCCACTTTTTCATTTTAGGGGTTAATTGTCAAGAATATATAAATATACTGCATCGCCACAGCCAAAATGAAGGAAACATTTTAAAAGAATAAACGTTTTACCATAAAGATAGATGGGTGAAAAAATGGAAAATGCAGAAAAAATGAAGGCATTATTCATTACATTTCTTGTTATCATAGGAAGTATTTCATTTTCCTTTGTTGCCCCAAAAACTTCTGGGGAAGGAAATATTCTTTATGTTGCTGCCGATGGAACAGCAGATTATACAAGCATTCAGGATGCCATCAACGCTGCAAGCGATGGAGATACAATTTTTGTTTTTAGTGGCACATACTACGAAAACATAGTGATCGACAAATCGATAAGTTTGATTGGCGAAGATAGAAATAATACAATTATTGATGGCTCTGGCGTGGGGGATGTAGTCAATATCACTGCTGAATGGGTAAATATTTCTGGATTTACGATAAGGAATAGTGGAGGAGGATCGTATGCTGGAATAGAGATGTATTCTTCATTCAATGTGATTTACAATTGTAATATTTCAAACAACAATGCAGGCATATATGTTTATAACTCAACCAACAATTCAATTCATGATTGCAATGTTTACCTAAATAACTGGGATGGAATTTCACTATATAATTCAAGTAACAATATAATTTATAATTGTAGTGTTTCAGATAATCAAAATGGTATAAATGTGATAAATTCTTCAAACAACAATACAATTTATAATTGCAATATTTCAGATAATTATTACAGCATATTCATGTATTACTCAGATAAAAATACGATATCAAATTGTAAGGTTATGAATAATTATCATGGAATTTGGATACAGAAATCAGAGAATAACACTATATTTAAAAATATTATCAGCTTTAATACTGTAAAGGGAATGAATTTACTTGAATCCAGCAATAATAACCAAATTCACAATAACAACTTTGTGGATAACACTCAGCAAGCATATGATGAATGCAACAATGCATGGGACAATGGTTATGAAGGGAACTATTGGTCAAATTTTGACGAGCCGAGTGAGGGAGCATGGGATAACAACAGCGATGGAATAGTGGATAGCCCATACAACATATCTGGCGGAATCAACCAGGATAGATATCCATTGATAAATCCTCTTGATTTTATTCCTCCTTTTTCTAGTTGCATGATTAGTGGGAGCATGGGCAACGATGGATGGTATGTAAGCAATGTCAGCATTGAACTCTCTGCCATAGATAATGAGTCTAGCGTAAACTTTACAATGTATAGCATAGATGGCGGCGAATGGCTGGAATATGCAAAACCATTCAACATCTCCAATGATGGTATCCATTATATAAAATTCTATTCTGTAGATGTGCATGGCAATAAAGAAAAGTCGAGAACAAAAGAAATAAAAATAGACAAGACAGCACCAGCCCTTTCATATTACCTTCAGCCCAATGAGCCAGATGGAGAAAATGGATGGTATTTGGGGAATGTGGAAGTTACAATATCGGCAAATGATAATGTATCTGGGGTATCCTCTATATTATACAAAATCGACGACGGCGTATGGAAAGCATATACTGGCTATTTCCTCATTACTACGGAAGGCTCCCATTCCTTTTTCCTCTCTGCCACGGACTATGCAGGAAATACTCTCACAAAAAATACAACAATAAAGATAGATGGAAATCCTCCTTTTGTATCTGTTTTTTCATTGCCAGAGTTTGTTAAAGGAGAAACTCAGATAAAGTGGACTGCAAATGATGATGTTGATGATAACCTAAATCAAAGCATCTCCATTTATTTGTTGCAGGATAATGAAAGCATAGAGATCGCAACTGGTTTAAATAACACAGGCACCTATGAATGGGACACTTTGTCGTTCCCTGATTTCTCATCATGCATGATAAAGATAATTGCGGAAGATGATGCTGGCAACGTTGGCTTCAATCTCTCAAACCAATTTGTTTTAGACAACACACCTCCAAACATTGATATTATACAACCTGTGGGCGGTGATGTTCTTGGCGGAAATATGCTGAGTATATTTTGGAATGCTAGCGATAATATAGATACTAACCTCGATACCATATGGATAGAATATAATGATGGGGATACATGGAAAACAATTGCAAAGAATATTCAAAATACTGCTACTGGTTATGAATATAACATCCAAGATTGGGAGAATGGAAATTATAGAATAAAAATAAATGCAACAGATGATGCAGGAAATGAAGGCATAGATATCTCGGGCAATTTCACCATTGATAGAGAACCGCCAACAGTAAAAATAACAAAGCCGAAGAGTGGATATCTTTACATAAATCTTATGGAAAAGGAAATACTCCCGCCAATCCCAATTTCATTTATTCCCTCTCCATACAATACAATAATCGTTGGTAAAATAACTATTGATGTATCGGCCACAGATGAGTTCTCGGAGATAAACAATGTTACAATTTTTGCAGGAAATAATACAATAGATATTTTAAAGCCACCTTATACATATGAATGGAACTGTCCTCTTGGAAAACAAAATATAAAGGCGGTGGCATATGATAGAGCAGGAAATGTGGGTTCTGCAGAGCTTAAAAACATATTATGCATTAATGCATAGTCATAAAATCTGGTCAAACTCGTAGTTTTCCCAATCTCTTTCGCCAAAAATTATTTCTGCTTCAATGGGAGTAAGCAGCGGTTTTTTGTAAATTTCAGCATCATCAATGGCAATTCTTGGGCATGCTGTTGAGATAAAAAAGTCAATATCCAAATAATCAATTTTTTCTGGGGAAACAACATTTGCTGAAAAGAGATATGCAGAAAATCCTTTCTCCTGTGCCATTTTTTTTAGCCTCCTTGCAAGCTCCAATCTTTGCTGTCCCAGTTTTTCACCAATGATTATTCCAATTTTTTCTCCATTCATTGCCTTTGCAACAATTGCATATCTCTTTTTCAAAATTTCATTCTTCATATGCTTTATTTCGTCCTTCATTACTTTTCCCTGAGATGGGTTTGCAACAATGACTTCTTTTTCAGTTGCTAGGGACAAGCCAAGGGGGTGAAAAAAGCCATCTCCAATATAAAGAAATGAATCCACAAGAGAAGATATAGATGTAGCTGCGCTCAAATCACATCCAAGGACTTGCCCATCATATGCTGTCCTTCTTCCTTTTTTTCCTACGACAGGAATAAATCCTCCCTTTTTCAGAATTTCGAAGCTTTTTTTTAATTGAGGTATGTAAGGCGTTATAGTTGTTATCCCTATTTCTTTTCCTTCCAACAAAGGAATTGCTTTTTTTATTACTTCTTCAACATCATATGGGGCATATACTTCCAAAAAATCAACAGGCAATAGATATAATTTCCTTAGATATGGCATCTCAGCCTCACCAATGTAGATTATTTTATCTACATCCATTTCTCCATGAAAATCGCATGCTCCATAGCATGTATTTGCTGAAATGATCACTTCCTTCCCCCTTTCCTCCAAAAAATCAGAAATTTTTTTAGATAAATGTTGCAATCCATCTGGAATTTTTATGAGCAATCTTCTGCAACCCTCGCATTTTTTTTCTAAAAGGCGAAGGTCTATTTCATGATACAATTTTTGTTTCATCATTTACTTCAATTGTGACTAAAACATCTATTTTCATTCCCACCTTTTTTTCCAGTTCCTCAATATTTCCTTTGTTAATAGCAATGAATATTTTTTTTATCTCGACCCCCATTTTTTTTAGGGCTGAGACAACAGCAGATAAAGTGCCTCCTGTGCTTATAACATCATCAACGATAACGACACTCTCTCCCCTCTCAATTCCATTTATAAACAAGCGGGAATGGGAATATCCTGTCATTTGTTCAACAGATATTTCTCCAGGAAGTCCATATCGCCTTTTTCTGATTATTGTGAAGGGAATTTTCGTTTCCAATGATAAAGCTGTCGCAATTGGTATCCCCATTGCTTCCATGGTGACAATTTTATCACATTCTGGCATCTTTTCCTTTATTTTTTTGATTACTTCCACAAGCAAATCAGGCTCAATCTTTGGTATGCCATCTGTTAAAGGATGAACAACATATGAATAATCTCCTTTCTTAACAATTGGTGCTTCTTTCAACGATTCTATTAGCTTCATTCTATCACTTCCTGCAAATCAGAAAGGAATGCCCCTATTAATTTCTTTTTAACATGTGGCATAACAACAATTCTTATAGCATTATTTTCCTCATCTACACCCACTTTCCATTTTCTTTCAGCCAAATCCATTGCCACTTTCCTTGCATCAGAAACTTTTATGGACAAAATGTTCATCTCAGGCTCAGCAATCAATTTCATCCCTCTTTTTTTTATTTCCATTGCCATCTCCATCGTTAATTTCATGCATTTTTTAACCACCTCTTTATATCCTTCCTTCCCAAAATATTTCATTACAGCATAAGTGGCTGCGGCAGATGCGCCAGGTCTTGTTCCCAACAATGAGAAATGCATCCTTGTATGAGTGCAGGGTGATTTAACGGAGATAAAATCAAGCATGCTTTTTTTTCTTACTAGAAAGCATCCTGATGGAATGACGGAGAGACCCATTTTGTGAGGGTCTATTGCAATGCTTTTTACGCCATCCACTTCAAAATCGAATTTTTTATTTGTGTATCCAAGTTCTTTTAAAAAAGGTATGACAAAGCCTCCGAAAGCTGCATCAACGTGGAGAGGTACGCCCTTTTTTTCGCATATCTCACCAATTTCTTCTATTGGATCTATTAATCCTAGGTTTGTTGTCCCTGCCACTGCAACGACACATGCAGTATTGTCGCTGATTCCCTTTTTTAATGCCTGCACATCCATTACATGCTTCTTTGATTTTATCACTTTGAGCTTTACATCCATTAGTGAGGAAGCTTTTTGAAATGAAAAATGGGCATGCTCAGGCACAATTACTTCTTTCCTTTTCATCATTTTTTTGTAAATCCACAATGCAGTGAGATTTCCTTCTGTACCTCCCGCTACCATTTTTCCATAGAAGCCAGGAGGGGCATGAAGCATGTTTCCAATCATTCCCACAACTTCGTCCTCTATCTTCTTTGTACCTGGAAAAATTCCGGGGTCTCCAAGGTTTGTTTCTATAAACATTTTGTATGCTTCAATTGCTATGGGATGCGGCTGTGTGCACATTGAGCCAAGTATACGCCCTGATGAAAAACTGAAATCCTTTGCATGGGCATCGCTCAATTCCTTAAACAATTCCTCTTTGTTTTTCTTTTCCACATTGATTGAATATGAAATTGTGTAAAAATCTTTTCATGTGCTGTCTGCAAACATCAGTCCTTCTTTATTTTGTAATGTAAGGGTGGGAGTCTTTGGCTTAAATGTCTTTCTTGCTTTTTTATCATATTCTTCCTCTCCCATCTCTTCCAATATTTTCCTCCCTTTCTCTATTTGTTGCAGGATGCTTTTGTTTATTGTTGCCACTGTACCTGGTGCTATCTTTTTCATCAAAATCTTTGATGCCATTCCTAAACCAAGTGGCAATGACTCCATTCTCATAATAGTTCCAGGCAAAGCAAAAAATCTTACACCAATCGGGTCATCCCCAAGTTTCGTTATAGGAATGCCAGCAGCAGCCTGCCTTTCTGGCGTAGGAGCAACATCTGCAGTTAGCCATTCATCATTGATGTATACCTCCGCTTCTCCATGCATCATGAAATACCCCATTGCATCATACCATTTTTTCATGATTGGATCAACAGCCACCAATGTATCGTACCACATTTGAATCATGGACAATGCATATAATTTATAACGTGCTTTTATCCCAGCACACCTGCATAGTGCAACATATAAATTCAACATATGAAGGCATGTCCCTGCCCCTCTTTTTAAAGTCGCTACTGCATCTTCCATGGGTCTTATTTCCAGAATGACCTTTCTTTTAACAAATTCAAAGGCATCATTTGCATATTCCCATGCATCTTTTTCAAAAGCACCAAGCTCGTGAGCCATTGCAATGATTTCTTTTGCATGAGGATTGCAGTAAAGGGTTGGACGCAAATATTTCTCATTTGAATTACAATATTTCATTCCATTCTTATACTCTGGTATTTCATAGGATGGCTTTGGTGCTTCATAGTGAGCAGCATATCTTGCTTTCTTTAACCCACCTAAATTTGTAATCAATACTTTTGAAAGAGATAGGGTTCCTTTTATTAGCAATTTCACCATTGGCGCTGGAGGAATGTATCCCTTTTCTTTTATCTCCCCTATCTTTGTCATTTTATTTCCCCAAATCCATTGAAAGCATTCTTCTAACTTCTTCAGCGCATCCCCTCATTTCCTCTCCTCTCTCCCTCTTAACTTCAGGCTCCAAAACAGGTCCAGGGCGCTCACACACAGGGCAATGTTCCAATAGCCTTACCCTGTCTCCAGATATGATAAATCCTGGATAGCTCATAGCAAGGCTGTCAAGAAAAGCAAATCTGCCCCATTCGTTGTAACCCATAATTTCATATTCTTCATTTAACACCAAAGGTTCAAAATAGGAATGAGGAACATGCAAATAATGTCCCTCGGGGCAATGAACCATCCATCCATTTCCTTCAACCATACCATATAAATCCAGGCATTGCTCGGGCGGAATGCCCAATAATTCCTCCACCCTTTTTCTGAATTCCTCAACAGGCATCCTTTTATCCTCGTATATTTTCCACCCTCCTCCTGTAACAACTGCTCCATTCTCCCCAAAATTAAATGTTTCGCCATTTCTTTCCAGCTCATCCATAACAAAATGAAGAATGTAAGGAGCGCCAACAAATGCTATTTTTCTTCCTTCTTTAGCCATTCTTCTAAGCCAATTAATGATTCTTCTTATCATCTTTTTATTTTCCCTCCTCATTGCATATTTTATAACTGAGCCCTTTATGCCCCCCTTCATTGCAGATTGTATGAGATCTGTTGTCACTTCTCTATCAATTGCTACTTCCACATCTTTTATTACGTCGAAAAATACAGAACAAACTTTTCCAGCATATATATTCGTTTTCAATGGATTCGGCATCAGAACATAGCCACTTGCATCATATTCCCAAAAGGGATAAACCATCGTTATCACTGTCTTTGCAATCGCATATTCTGATGCATAAAATGTTTTTTTATCTCTTGGAATGAAAGTATGCCTTCCGCTCGTCCCACTGCTATAAGAGATAACCAAGCCAGCATCGTTAAAACTATTTATGACTTCATCAAACGAGGGATTTTTTTTATTTATAACAACATTTGGAAGCTCACCAGTAAATATATTCGCGATCCATGACGCAAATTCTTTACCATTGGGATAATCTTTAAAGAAATTGTCTGGAATGAGTGGTATTTTCTTAAAATCATCTAAATTTTTTATATCGCTAGGGGTAACATCATTTTCCTTACAAAAATTTTTGTAGAAAGGGCTGTGCTCATAATGATATGTAAAAGCATATTTTATGGCTTTAAACCTCATTTCATCTGCTTCCTTTTTTGGAATATTGTAAATATCAGTTGGCTTATACAATGCCTCATCATTTGCCTTCCATGGCTTTGGTGGGATATACTTTTGAGCGAATTTGTTGAAGGAGGTGATATATTCCTCGAAGCTTTTATTCATGGAATTGTTATTCTTCCTTTTTTTAAATGTTTTCTTTTAAAACATTTTTTAAACCTATTAAATTTTTTTTTAATTAATTTTCGTAACCAAACTTTAAAAAGAAGAGGCACTATTCTCTCCTATGGAAGATCTCTCTGCATCAGAAAAATATCTGTTCAAACGGAAATTGGAAGAGATAGCAAGCATTAAAGGACAGCATACAGAGCTTATTTCCCTTTACATTCCTCCAGATAAGCAAATTTCCGATGTAGTGGCACATTTAAGAGATGAATATTCACAATCATCAAATATAAAATCAAAGCAAACGAGGAAAAATGTTCTCTCCGCCATAGAATCCATCATGTCTAAGCTACGCTATTTCAAACAGCCTCCTCCAAATGGCATGGTATTTTTTGTTGGAGAAGCAACCCAAGAAGGAGGACAAACTAGGATGGTTTCAGAAGTAATCGAGCCACCCTTTCCCATAACAACCTATCTTTATAGATGTGACTCTCAATTTTATCTGCAACCTTTGGAAGACATGCTGCAGGAAAAAGATGTTTACGGGATTTTGTTGATTGATAGAAGAGAATGCACCATTGGATTCCTTACAGGAAAAAGAATAGAAATGGCAGCATATCTTACATCCCGCGTGCCTGGCAAGCATGGGAGGGGCGGGCAGTCGCAGCGCCGTTTTGAGCGTCTCATAGAAATTGCTGCCCATGAATGGTTTGTTAAAGCTGGGGAGAAAGCATCTGAATTGTTTTTGGAGAAGAAAAATTTGAGGGGGGTTATTGTAGGTGGTCCAGGTCCCACAAAAAGGGAGTTTTTGAATGGAGATTATCTTGATTATAGGGTAAAAAATAAGATAATTGGGGTTTACGATACAGGATATACTGATGAATACGGACTGAAGGAAGTGATAAATAACGCATCGGATGACTTGCAAGACATGGAAATTGTGAAGGAAAAGAGGATAATAAAAAGACTTTTGGAAGAAATAAGAAATGATAGAGGGCTGGCTATTTACGGGGAAAAAGAGGTAAGAAAAGCACTTGAAATGGGAGCAGTGGACACCCTTCTTTTATCAGATGCCCTCCGCCAGTATAAAATTGATGTAATTTGTCCTTCATGTGGTTACAGCGGGAAAATGATTGTAAAGGATTTGGAAAATATAAAATGCCCAAAGTGCTCCTCCCCTCTCAACATAAAAGAAAAGCATGATATTATTGAAGAATATTCAGAGATGGCAAAACAGACGTCTACAAAGGTGGAGATCATTTCAAGGGAGACGGAAGAGGGAGAAACTCTTTTGAAGGCATTTGGAGGAATTGCAGGCATACTCAGATACCGTATTGATTGAGAGATAAAATGGAATCTCAAAAGATAGAGATAATCCGTAGTGAAAGGAGGAAGAAAACCATACAAGGAAAGGAGATAAATGGAAAAATATATGTTTATTTACCTGCAGGAATGAGTAAGGAAGAGGAAAAGAAATGGATAGATGCAATTATAAAAAAAATGGAGAGAAAAAAGAGGAGGCGGAAACTTAATAGTGATGAAGCATTGTTCAAGCGCGCTCAGGAAATTAATAAAAAATATTTTGATGGGAGATTAAAATTTGATATAAAGTATGTTACAAACCAAAATACTAGGTTTGGTAGTTGCACTCCAGAAAATAAGACAATTAGACTGTCCCATAGGCTAGCTGATATGCCTCAATGGGTTATAGATTATGTAATAATTCATGAATTGGCACACCTGCTTCATCCAAATCATTCAAAAAAATTTTGGGAATTGGTAAATCGTTATAAATATGCGGAAAGGGCAAGAGGTTATCTCATAGCTGTTGGCATGGCATCTGATGAAGAAGTTAATAACCGTACAATTTCAGAATCTGGGTAATCCATTCAGTAATTTTTTCTATGATGCTTATATGGTAATATCCAGTATACAAATGCAGAGGCTCAGACCAGTCGCTCTCAAATCCAAAGGTATCTTTTGCCTTTACCCTAATCCTATAAATTCCTCTTTTAGCCCAGACATGGGAGGCTTCTGCTTTTTCTCCAGAATCAAATGGTCCAATCCAATTGCTTGTATTCCCATCTCCCCAATCCCATTTGTAGTATACCTTATCGCCATTAATATCTGTAGTTGAGGTGATATATGTATATTCAATGCCTGCTTTTATCCTCTTTGGACCAGATGGTGTGGAAGGAGGGTTGGGGGCATTGCTAATACGAAAAGCAACAGAAGGATCACCAAACAAATTTAATTGATAATAGCACCACCTCATCATTGAGCGCTGTATGAGGTAGAGATTATCTTCCTTGGAGTCTTGGTTTGCTTTACCTATTGCCAATATATTTTCACCAAATACAGCATCCCAGAACTCGCGATTATAACGTTGTGAGTCGCCATCAGTGCTAAAAGACCAAAAGAAGCCATAGCGTGCATTCATGATGGCAGCAAAAGCACCATGCCCTGTTTTTACTGTAAGATACTCTGCAATGCAATCGCCATTGTCAAATCCACCAGCCATGCATCCTTGGGAATAAATGAAGCAATAATTTTCATTTGTAAGGGATTCAACATCATCATTCACCATCTTCATATTGTATCCATAGGAAGAGTGCCCCAAATGGTTTATGATATGTACTCCATCATTTATCCGCCCGATAATCTCTGACTTCGGCCAATAATTATCTGACCAATCTCTATCATATAATTTATCTATTGTATACTTGGTAGAGGGTATACCAACAGTTGTATATCCATCTGCATCTGATTCATTTATTAGCTGATCTAAATAATTCCCACCCCAGCTTGCAATACCATAGTCTCCAAGATATTCTCCAGCCAGGCAAACCTTCCAGAGGTAATCACCCCTACTCCCCATATATGCCAATGTCTTTTTTATAAAATTATTTGCTTCCTTTATGTTACCAACACATGCCCTCCCGACCCAGACTTCTGCCATGAGGTCAACATCTCCTCCATTATCTCCATCATTCGGCTCACCCCATTTGCCATCTCCATCATAATTGAAAGTGCCATCCAAACATGCATAATATAAATCAGAGGGCATAAATGTGGAATAAGGTTCGACATTTTCATCTAATCCTTCTACCCACAGCATCTTTGCGGGGACAACATCATCATCCCCCCCCAACAAAACATAATCTATATTCCAATTTAGGTAAGCATTTCTTATATAATCTCTAATTTCTTCAGGGCTGCTGCCAGTTTCTGTAAGCGTTTTAATCACTGTGTGGATGTCATGATCATCATGATAATTCTTTAAATCTTCAAAAGCTCCTTCAAGAGAATCTGTAGTGATGATGAGGAGATCATATTCTTCCAAGGAACTTTTCCTCATTTTTTTTGTATATGTATCTGCAACACTTGGATTATCAACTTTTTTAATAACCTCCATTTTGTCTTTTTCTAATCCACGAAATAATGGATTTATGTAATTGTCCTCCTTAGTCTTTACAGAAATCGTTATGTGCTTATAGTAAAAGATTTCTCCTGTGGCGGGAATATATTGAACAGGATGAAGCATCAAAACAAGTATTTCATATCCTCTAAAATTATAAATCCCAACTTTTGTAAATAATTTTCCTGGAAATGGATTTTTTGAGTTATAGATTTTTTTATTAGGAATAGGTGGTTGAGGTGTATCCGATAGTGGGACGGAATTACCCATGGGCATGATTTTATAGCCTGAGCCCAAAAACACTTTCTCGCTGGGCGTAGCGATTATCTTGCCAACCTTTGTTTTTTGAGGTAATAAAATATATGCACCCTTAGCGGGCAAGCAAGGCTCGCCAGGATTACTGCCATAAGAAAGACTGTTCATATCGATCATGTCATATTCATTTTTGCCAACTACAACTTTCTTTATTACTGGCTCATCAAATGAATAATTTATGGAAATGATATCAGAATTCTCCTCTGTATTTCCTATTGCCTCTATTAGTGGCGTTCCAAAAAGGATAAAACAAATCCCGATTGCTATGGCTGCCTTTGGCATTTTGTTTACCTTAGGATAATGCAATGCTTTTGCTTATATATATGTAACGAAAGCCACCATCAATCCCTTTAAATATATAGAGGTTGTATTTCAAGAAATATTTAAAGCATATTTTGTTTTACTTTTATGAAAAAATATGTTATTGCAATCATTTTTCTCCTACTTCTTCCCTCATTCTCTGCTGAAAGAATGGATGAATCTTTAGAATGCTCATCTGCTACTGATGAATTTTTTACACCAGAAAATATTACACTAAAAGATGATGCATTTCATGTATTTCCATTACATGCGGAAACATGGTATTATGAATGCTTTTTTGACAATGATTATAGCATGGTTTTCATTGTAACTGTTCTTTCAAATGGCAGGACTGGATTAGCACTTGCTGGAATATACATTTACAGGAACACTCATTTGGAATATAGTGACAGGATTTTCATACCATCACCATTTTTCTTTGCATCAGATAAAAAACCATTGATAAAAATTTTTGGAAAAGAAATTATAAACGGAGATATTGATAAAGAAGGAAATTTATACTATAACATACTTTTTGAAAATAATGGATATGGTATCTCCCTTACCTTCATAAATGAAACAAGGGGATGGAAGGGGAAGATGGGCAGGGGATGGTGGCTTGCTGTTCCAAAATGTAAGGTAAGGGGAACCCTCGTAATAAATGATGAGAAAATGGAGGTAGAGGGGATAGGATACCATGACCATAATATCTTTCACCTTTATACGCCCTTGGTTGAGAGGGGCTACATTGATGGAAAACTGCTTGCCGAACCTTCTATTGTATGGGGAGAAATATTTCATACGAGATGGAATAGTGACGCTTTTGCAGTGATTAGTTATAAAAGAAAATACATTTCAATTCCACAAAAGAATATAACTATAAAAGAAGATTCCTATATCTATGATCATGGAAGATTTATTCCTACTGAAGTGAATTTTTCCTTCAACGTTGGCAATGAAATGGAAGGATTTTTGCATGTTAAAGCAGAAGATTTTCATCATATTAGATTACCCCTCCTTTGGTATTGGAGATATCATGTAAGAGTGGAAGGGAAGATAAAAATCGGAAAGGATGAAATTGAGGTAAATAAAATAGAAATGATGGAATTGATGATTTATTAATGATACAGCCTTATTATCTTTTTTGCCCATTTTAACTTTTTTTTCTTTATCGCTGCATCCTTACCTTCTTTACTTTTTGGGTTCTCAAAATCAAATCCAATGAGATTTATCTTTTTTGCTTTGAAATGTTTGGCGAGACAATATGCTCTGTCTCCATCAGTGAATCCACCAAAATTGTGGACACTGCGTAAGGGCTTTGATTGAGTCGTTCCCATGATTTTTTTATTAAAGCAGGGAACCCATTTTTTTAATGTTGCAATATTATCTCCATGGGCATGAATGAGGATTATGCTCCCTTTTTCATTTGCAATCATTTGGTCTCTTACATTTCCATCCAAATCTGTTACAATGATGCCTGGAGTGATGCCGTGCTTCATCAAAAAAGAAGTTGATTCATCCGCAGCAATTACAACGCCCTTAATTTCTTTAATCTCATCTTTTAAATTTTCACCAGCTCCACATATGCTTATCTCCCTCCTTTCAATTAATTTCTTTATTTCTTCTTTCTTTACAACATTTTTATTCTCCAGCAATTTTGAAAGCAATATAGCTGCTTTTTCATCTTTTTCTATGCTATACCCAAATTCTTTTACTATCTCTTTGTATATTCCTTCCCATTCCTCAAAGTCCATTTTACTCCCATTCTACCGTGCCTGGAGGTTTATGGGTTATATCATAAACAACTCTATTCACTTCCTTTATTTCATTAGTAATGCGAGTTGATATTTTTTCCAAAACTTCATGAGGAATTTTGCTGAAATCTGCAGTCATTGCATCAACTGATTCTACAGAACGGACAGCAATGGTATAGCCATATGCTCTCCTGTCTCCATGAACGCCAACACTTTTTATTGGAAGCATAACAGCAAAATACTGCCATGGTTTTGTCATTTTTCCTTCCTTGACAGCATTTTCTATTTCCTCCTCAACTATTGCACATGCCTCCCTAACTATCTCCACTTTCTCAGGTGTTGCCTCTCCGAGAATGCGAACAGCCAAGCCTGGTCCTGGAAATGGCTGCTTCTCTGCCACTTCCAGCTTAAGTGCTCTTGCCACCTTCCTTACCTCATCCTTATACAAATCACGCAATGGCTCCACGACATTTAATTTTATGTCCGAGGGCAATCCACCAACATTATGATGACTTTTTATTGTATCTCTCAGTCCTCCTCCGCTTTCAATCCAATCGGGAGCTATGGTTCCTTGAAGGAGATGGGTTGCGCCTTCTTTCATTGCCTCCCTTTCAAATATTCTTATAAATTTCTCTCCAATTATTTTCCTCTTCTCCTCGGGGTCAACAACCCCTTTCAATGCTTCATAAAATTCATCTTTTGCATCCACATAACGAAAATTTATCCCCATTTTTTTGAAAAATTCTTTTACTTTCTCCCCTTCATTCTTGCGCATGAATCCTGTATCAACATAAATTGCAACCATTCTGTCTCCTAAAGCCATGCTGCCAAGTTTTGCCACAACGCTTGAATCAACTCCTCCAGAGACAGCAACAACAGCCTTCCCTTCAACTTTTTTTAACTCCTTCACTGCCTCTTGAATGAAAGCTTTCTCATCAAACATATTTCTCCCTCATTTTTTTCCTGTAATTCTCCAATTTTTTTTGCAATTTTTTATCCTTCATTGCAAGAATCTCCACAGCAAGCAGAGCAGCATTATCTCCCCTGTCTAAGCCAACGGCAGCAACAGGAATGCCCGGAGGCATCTGCACTATGGAAAGAATGGAATCAAGATTTACTTTACCAGATACAGGAACGCCGATGACAGGCTTTATTGTATGTGCTGCTATGCTCCCTGGCAATGCTGCCGCTAAACCAGCGATGGCAATGAAAACATCTGCATCACTTTCAGCAATTTTTTTGACTTTCTCAGGAGTGCGATGCGCAGACGCTACTGAAATTTCATACTCTATTCCAAAATTTTTCAGCATATCCTCTGCCTTTTTTGCTATATGCTCATCACTCTTTGAGCCCATCACAATATGAACTTTCATAAAAAATGAATGCCAATGCCTTATATTTTTTTATGCCTTTGAAGAGTCTACCCCAAAATATTTTTTCACATGTGGTCTTGTAAGATAAAATAAAATTGCTATGCCAACAAACAAGGAAATCACTCCGATAAACATTTGAATTAACGAGCTGTATTGGTATGATGTCAGCATCGAAACTATAGAACCAATGAGATTTATGATGATTATGATTAACGCTAAAAACCAAGACCATCGCAGTCCTTTCAGAAAACCATAGGCGATTAGTAGGAGGAGCATAACCATAATTATACCTATTAGCCATAAATATATCACAAAGTGAGAGAATCCGGCATTAATAAGGGGCATCAATAGCATAGCTATAGTATAATAAATTACGCCAATGATTGCCAGAATTGCCAATATTGTGATGCCCAATGGTCTTTCATCCATTTCATTGATTTTATCATAGACCAGTTTAAGTGTTTTTTGTTTCGGTTACATAAAATCTAAATAACCTACCCTTTTATATCATAAAATGAAAATTTTCAATTGCCATACTCATATTGGAGATGCTTTCATCCACATTGATAAAGGCAAGAAATGGAGTGTGGAAGAGTTGGTTGCTCCACCCCATGGATTAAAACATGTGCTTTTGCAAAAAGCGAAAGAGGAGGATATATTGGAAGGAATGAAGGAGGCAATAGAAACGATGAAATCATGTGGAACAACTCATTTTTGTGACTTTAGAGAAGGGGGGTTGGAAGGAGTTAAGCTAATAAAAAAAGCATTGGATGGCATTAATGCCATTATTTTGGGAAGACCCTTGCACCATGCCTATGACAAAAAAGAAATGGATGAAATTTTGGAAGCATCGGATGGAATTGGGGTGAGCAGCATTTCTGACTGGGATTTTTGGGAATTGAAGAAGGTGGCAGAGCATACCAACAAAAAGAAAAAAATTTTTGCACTTCATGCAAGCGAGGCTGTTAGGGAAGACATAAATGCCATCCTTGACCTCAAACCAACTTTTCTGATTCACATGTGTAAAGCAAATGATAGCGATTTGGAAATTATTGCAAATGAAGGAATTCCCGTCGTTGTATGCCCCCGCTCCAACGCATTTTTTGGGATAAAAACAAAGGTTGAGGAAATGAAAGAAAAGGGGATAAAATTAATGCTTGGTACAGATAATGCCATGATTAACCCCCCAAATATTATCGAAGAAATGGCATATCTTGCAAAAAATTTCGATATAGGCTTAGAGGAGGCATGGAATATGATAACAAAAATTCCAGAGGAAACTTTTAAATTATAGTTCATCCATTCACCAACGCATACGTCAGTGAGAAAATGAAAAAAATGAAGATAAAAGAGGTAATGAATCCAAATCCAATAGTGGCGGAAGTCCCAGGAAGCAGGGAGGACGTCCTCCGCCTTTTTGGAAAATATGAAGTCTCTGGTATGCCTGTCGTGAAGGCAGGAACCATGAATCTTGCAGGCGTAGTAACCAGAAATGATGTTTTTAAAAAGCATGAGGAAGAGCAGTTAGCGATGATTATGAATGACGATCCAATTTTTGTCTCTCCAGATGATGAGGTCAGCAAGGCATCCCGAATATTTTATGAAAAGAGAATACATGGACTGCCTGTCGTGAAAAAAGGAGAAGTTGTAGGTGTTATATCTCCCAGGGATATCCTTCGCCTCATTGAGACATTTGATGGAGATGAAGTAGAAAATTATCTCTCACCTATTTTTGTTCCGATTTATGAAGGAACTCCTCTGCCAGCAGTTATGAAAATATTTCGCATTACTGATGTATCTGCCCTTCCTGTTCTGGATGGAGAAGGGATGCTCGTGGGCATAGTTGCAGATGGAGATTTATTTACCTTCTCCCATTTACATGAAAGCTTGACAAAATCCGAGATTGGTATAGGGGAAGATGAGGACATGTGGACATGGGAAGGTATAAGGGATGTGATGCGCCTTTATTACGAAACATCTAAGATTCAGCTTCCTTCCGTGCCAGTAAAGGAAGTGATGATAAGAGATGTTATCACTGTTTTTAGAAAAACGAAGATATCAACTGTGGCAAAGAAAATGGTGAACAATAATATTGACCAGATGCCTGTCATGGATGAAGAAGATGAGATTATGGGAATGATTTATGATGTCGATTTAATGAGGGCATTAATGTAGTGGTTGTATGGATATATATAATAAAATACTCTCTCTTTCTAAAAGGAGGGGCATATTCTCGCCATCATATGAGATATATGGTGGAGCAGGAGGTTTTTATGATTACGGTCCTCTTGGCAGCTTACTGAAAAATAATGTAGAAAGGAAGTGGAGGGAATTATACATCATCCATGAAAAATGTTTTGAAATTTCTACACCATCTGTAATGCCATATGAAATCTTAAAAGCATCAGGGCATGTTGATGAATTTTTGGATGTCATAGTTACATGTGAAAAATGCAAGACATCATTTAAAATAAAGGAAGTTGCTGGAGAAGAATTAGAATATGAGGAAGCAAAAAAGATGACATTAAGATGTCCAGAATGCGGGGAAATGTTAAAAGTTGGGAAGGTTAATTTAATGTTCGAAACTTTCATTGGACCTTTAAAGAAAGAAAATGCCTTTCTCCGTCCAGAGACAGCACAGGGAATTTTTGTTAACTTCCCTTCTTTATATCAATTCTTCAGAAAAAAATTACCTTTTGGGGTGGTTCAAATAGGAAAGGCATTCCGCAATGAAATTTCGCCAAGACAGGGTATAATAAGGT
This sequence comes from uncultured Thermoplasmatales archaeon, assembly GCA_964530745.1. GTDB lineage: Archaea > Thermoplasmatota > E2 > UBA202 > DSCA01 > CAZHBO01. Next base: position 25,778 of record CAZHBO010000001.1, read on the forward strand.
TAAGAGAATTTTCTATGGCTGAGGCGGAAATATTTTTTGAACCAGATAAAAAGGGGCATCTCCGTTTTGCTGAAGTAAAAGATGATGTACTCACCATCATACCTTCAGATGAAAAAGAAAGGAAGATGAGTATAGAAAAAATGGTAGAGGAAGGCATAGTTGGGAATGAGGCAATAGCATATTACATGGCAATAACAAAACGCTTCCTTATTTCCATTGGCATTGATGAAGAAAAATTACGATTTCGTCAGCATCTGCCAAAGGAAATGGCACATTATGCCAATGAATGCTGGGATGCTGAAGTTTTAACCACATTTGGATGGATTGAATGCGTCGGCATTGCGGATAGATCTGCCTATGATTTACAAGCCCATATGAATGCGACAGGAGCGGATATGACCGTCTCCTCTGGAGAAAAGGAAGTAAGGAAAAAAATTATACCAAAAATGGATAAGATTGGACCTGCATTTAAAGAAAAGGCAGGCATCATCCAAAAAAAGCTGGAAGAGATGGAACCAAAGAATAAAGTTGTTATAAGAATTGAAGATGAGGAAATTGAAATTTCTCCAGAATTTTATGAAATAAAGGAAGAAGTGGTACAAAAATCATTTATCCCGCATGTAATTGAACCCTCATATGGTATAGACCGCATTATTTACTGTATCCTTGAGCACAATTATAGGGAAACGGAGAAGGAAGGGGAAAAATATGTCCTCCTTTCTCTATCTCCAAGCATTGCCCCTATAAAAGCAGGGGTCTTTCCTTTAGTAAGCAAGGATGGATTGCCAGAGATTGCTAGGGAAATAGAAGAAGAATTGAGAAAGGAAGGTATCCTTGTTTTTTATGATGAAAAGGGAAGCATAGGGCGGAGATATGCAAGAATGGATGAAATAGGAACGCCTTTCTGCATCACCATTGATTATACTACACTAGAAGATAATACAGTCACTATAAGGAATAGAGATACAACAGAACAAATAAGAATGGATAGAAAAAAAATAGCAAAATGGATAAAGGAAAGGATATGATTTATTTTATAATCACATCTCCGCTCATAATTCTATGAATTTTTTCTCTGCCTTTCACCAGCAAAAAGCCATTTTCATCGATTCCAATTGCCTTCCCTTTTATCTCAATATTGCCTTCTTTTATCTCCAATTCCTTTCCAATTGTAAGGGAAAGAGAAATCCATTTTTTCCCAATACTTTCGTAATCCCCTTCCAACAATTTCTGATAATTTTCATCAAATTTCTCCAAAATTGATTTAATAAGGCTTATCCTAGAAATTTTTTTGTTTATAAACTTTTGAAGGGTCGAAGCATTTTCTAATGAAGGATGCAATTTATTGTAAACATTAATTCCAATGCCTACTATGGCAAAATTTATTTTATTTAAGCTTGCCTCCATTTCCATAAGAATGCCACAAACTTTCTTCTTGCCAATCAAAATATCATTTGGCCATTTTATTCCGGCATTAATTCCAATGTCCGCTAAGGAATCTACAATTGAAACAGAAGAAGCCATCATCAGCAACCCTCCTTTTTCTGGAGGAAGAGAGGGATATAAAATTATGGAGAACCATAAGCCGCCAGGAGGAGAGAACCATTTCCTGCCCTTTCTTCCTCTTCCTTCTGTTTGTTCCTCTGCTATGATGACAGTTCCTTCCTTGGCACCCTTTTGCACCATTTTTCTTGCAAATTCGTTCGTTGAGGAGAGATTTTTAAAATAAAAAATATTTTTTCCAATGATTTTTGTTTTTGGCTTAATTTCATGAGGGTATGGAATATCAGGCTTTGAAATGAGTTTGTAGCCTACTCCTTTTTTTGATTCTATCTCATAGCCCATGTTGCGCAATTTTTCAATTTTCCTATATACAGATGTTCTTGAAATGCCCATCTCCTTTGCAATTTTCTTTCCAGAAATGTAATTTTTTAACAATGAGAGTATTTTCTCCATTTCTTTGGAATGTTCTAAGGATAACATGCTTCTTTTTTCTGCTTTTCGTAATATGCCTCAACACCTATTTCCTTCATTTTGTCATTTGATGTGCGCCATTTTTTATACAACCTTTCATCAAATCCGCTTTTTTTGCATGGGTATTCATCGCATTGAAAGCAAAAATCAATTTTTTTGTCATTACAGCAAGCCTTTACAGCGCATCCCTTAAATGAGGAGTTTCTGCATCCTTTACAATCACCTTTTGAAAAATTCACAAGCACTTCCTTGAAAGAATCATAGTTTTTGAAGGCTGGCATAAATTTTTTTAAATCCATAACCAATTCATCAAATCCTCCAAGGTGAAAAAGTAATTCTTTACTTAATTCCTTTATTTTTCCTTTCTCATAGGCATAACAATGGGAGCAATCAATACCGCATGGAGCCAAAATTTTTAATATTTCTTCATACTCAGTTGGCATTGCTTTCACATAATAAACATCATATTTAAATATTGAGAATACTGCTAGAACCCAAAAACTCTTTTTATTGCATTTGCATCTCTCTTTATGCATATAATTGATGGGAAAAAGATAGCAAATGAAATGGAAGAAGAGATAAGAAAGAAAATTAAAGCGAAGATAGGAATCGCTACTATTCTGGTAGGAGAAAATGATGCCTCCTTATTGTATGCAAAATTAAAGGAAAAAGCGTGTAAAAGACTCGGCTTTCATTCCCAAACCATTCATTTTCCTTCAGATATTAGGATTGAAGAAATAAAAGAAGCGATAAGAAAATTTAATGAAGATGATGAAATACATGGCATCGTGCTTCAACTTCCTCTGCCAGAAGGAATGGAATATGAGACGCTAATAAAGGAAATTGAGCCCCGAAAAGATATTGAAGGAATGCATCCATGCAATTTAGGAGCAACCTTGCTCAATAAGGAATTTTTGGTTCCTTCCACGCCATTGGCAGTAATAAAAATTTTGGAACATGAAGGAATAAATGTAAAAGGAAAAGACGTGGTCATCGTAAACCACAGCAACATTGTTGGAAAGCCTTTGGCAGCGATGTTACTTAACAGAAATGCAACCGTTTCCATCTGTCATATTTATACAAAAGATATCAAAAAATATACAAGCCAGGCTGATATTTTAATTTCTGGGACTGGTGTTGCAGGCTTAATAAAAAAGGAGTATGTGAAGGAAGGTGCGATAGCCATCGACGTTGGCATTACGAGAAAAAAAGATGGAAGCATATGTGGAGACATTGATTTTGATGCTGTTAAGGAAAAAGTAAAGGCAATTACGCCTGTCCCAGGAGGCGTCGGTCCAGTAACAATTGCATGCTTGATGGAAAATGCCGTTAGGGCATATAAAAAATTTGATAAAGAGTGAGGAATTACCCAACCATGGATAGAAAAATATACTACTCTTTTCATGAGATTCCTGCCGCATATCCCTACCCAAAAAAAGGAATAAGATTTAGTGAGGTGGAAATAAGACATATTGCAATCGCCATTGCTGCTCTCACCATTGCATTTGCCTTCGCCTTTGCTCCCTATCCTCCCTTTTACCATTTAAAAAGTGTTTTATATTCACTCCCTCTCTCCTTCATTGCCATCGTAACGGCCTTTTTCTGCCACGAGATGGCTCATAAATATGTTGGACAAAAATATGGTTATTGGTCTGAGTTCAGAATGTTTCCCCAGGGGCTGATGTTTGCCCTATTTCTAGGCATATTTTTTGGGGTTGTCTTTGCTGCACCAGGAGCAGTTACAATATGGGGTATGCCTACGAGGGAAGAAAGTGGAAAAATTTCCATAGCAGGACCAGCAACAAATATTTTCATCGCAGGTATGTTCTTAATCCTCGCATCTCTGCCTACTTCATTATCATATCTTTTTATTATCATTGCCTTCATAAATGCGTTCCTTGCTTTCTTCAATTTACTCCCCATCGGACCCCTGGATGGGCTAAAAGTTTTTGCGTGGAATAAAATTGTTTATGGAACTGCATTGATTATTTCTCTTTTATTCCTTGCCCTCGTCTATCTTTCTTTCTGAAGGATTCAATAAAATGAACAAGATGCTCAATCGTTTCATTTGACACATGATGCTCTATCTCGCATGCATCTTCTTTAGCATTTTTTTCATTAACACCAAGCATGATTAAAAATTCCTCAATGGTGTGATGCTTCATTTCCAGCTCATTTGCTATTTCTTCTCCCCTTTTTGTGAGTTTTGCACCTTTATAGGAATGATATTCAATGAATCCGTCATTATCCAATTTCTGAAGCATTTCTGTGACAGAGGAGGGCTTTATATTCATTTCCTTGGCTATGTCTGTAGTGTGTGCATACTCCTTTCCATGTTGAAGAGAAAAGATTACTTCTATATATTCCTCAACCGTCTTCTTCTTCATTTTACAGCCCTATTAATAAAATTTTCATTGTTCCTCCTACCATGATTGCGGTTGCTATCATTATCATTGTTGCTTTTAACATATCTTTTATGCCTAGCTCCTTCACCAAAACGGCAAAAGTTGCTACACATGGAAAATAGATTGTTAAAATTGTTGCTGCTATGACCAGTTGCATTGCTTTCATTTTCAATGGCAAGAGCATTCCAACTGCCAAATCTTTCCTAAGAAATCCTATTATGAGGGCAAGGCTTGCCTCCCCTGGCAAACCAAAAATTTTTTCCATTACAGGAGAAAGGGCTGAACCAAGCCAATCAAGGAATCCAATGGAATAGAGGATATTAACTATAAAAACACCAAAAATCAGCCAAGGAATAGCATCTCCCAAAAACCAGCGGATGCGCATCCATGTTTTTTTCAATATCGCCTTTATACTAGGCATTCTATAAGGAGGTATCTCTAAAAAAATTTCTGGACTCTCTCCCTTTACAAATTTACTGAGTATAATTCCAGCAGTTACATATACGATAGCTAGTGTAAGAAAAACGAGAACAATATAATACAATCCATATGGACCAAGTATTCCAAATATCATTGCCGTTTGAGCCATGCATGGAACAGCTATGGCAAGAAGAGTAGATGAAATGAATCGCTGTTTCCTTGTTTCGAGTGTTCTCGCAGCCAATGCTCCTGGAACGTTGCATCCCAGCCCAAGAAAAAGAGGAACAATTCCATGTCCATGCATCCCTAATTTGTGAAAGATGTTATCGACGAGTGTTGCCAAGCGGGGCAAATATCCAGAATCTTCTAATATTGAAAGCATAAAATAAAATGACATTATGTATGGCAAAACAGCAGCGAAAGGGACATATAAGCCAGTGGTAAGCATACCCATGGATTCCATGAAATCTATATTTCCATCCACCAGTTTGCCTATGAGAATATCTCTGATGAAGCCGCTTCCAATCCATTCATTTAAATGCATCAGAAGAGGTTTATATATTTCCTCAAAAAAGGGATCAAAAATATATGTAATCAAATTTTCTCCAATAAAGCGTACCACCCAGAAAGCACAAAAGATGATTAGAATTGCAATTGGTATGCCTGTTGATGGTTTAATAGTCATATCAGCTATTTTATCTCTAAAAGTATGGTGGCGATGACTAACTTTCTCAACTTTCTTTATTATTTCTCCAATTTTTATCCATCTCTCCTTTTCACTCATAGGCTCAATTTTTTTAGATACTTTTGCCTTCTCCAAAGATGTTACCAACTCTTTTATTCCCTCACCACTTAAGGCAACTGTAGCCACTACGGGCACATCTAGCTCTTCCTGCAATTTCTCTTTATCGATCTCTATGCCCAAGTGGTGTGTTTCATCCCATAGGTTAAGGGCAATAATTGTAGGAATATCTCTTTCAAGCAATTCCAGAGTCAGAAAAAGGTTTCTTTCTAAATTGGTTGCATCAACAACATTTATCACAACGTCTGCACTTGCAAGCATCTCCACTGCAACTTCCTCTGCTTTGTTGGACGGCTCGAGAGAATAGGTACCAGGGGCATCAATGATTTCCACCTTTTTGTCCCCTACTCTCATTTTTCCCTTCGAAAAATCTACTGTTGTACCAGGATAATTTGATGTCACCACATTCGCTCCAGTCAGCCTTGAGAAAACAACGCTTTTTCCTACATTTGGATTTCCCATAAGTACTATTCTTTTCATTTAACAACCTCAACCAAAATGCGTTTAGCCATTCCCATACCTACTGTTACTTGGGAACCGCCCATATCAATTGTTATGGGACCATGCAATGGTTGTTTCGTCACAACCTTCACAATTTTTCCCTCCCGTAAGCCCATAACCCGCATTTTTCGTTGAAAGCCATGCCCTCCCCTTATCTCCACTATCCTTACTTCTTTTGCATGTGGAACCATAGTTAGCGGAATTGCTTCCATCCAATCACATTTAGGGATACCTAAAAATTATGCAAGAAGTCTATATAAATATTTCGGCTTACCTAAATTTTTTATCTTCTTCTGCTAACAATAAGATAAGCAGTTATCACTATAAGGACAATCAGCACAATGACAACTAGCATGTAAATCCATGTATTGCTTGCTTTTCCCTCATTTTTAACAGTAACAGTTATTGATTCAATGTTGCTGTAATCCTTACCATCATATGC
>CAZHBO010000002.1:0-5535 GCA_964530745.1 uncultured Thermoplasmatales archaeon
TTTGTAGTACTTCTATACGTCTTTACTGTATTATTTGGTTGAATTACTCTTCCACAACCCTCTTTGCTTTTCCCTCACTCCTAGGCAAAGAATTTGGCTTCACAATCTCCACTGGAACATGAAGATTGAGCATGGCATAAATTTCCTCCTCAACTTTTTTTGCTAACTTGCTCAAATTTCCTTCTTTATACCTCTCCTCTGTCGGCTCTATTCTTGCTATTAAACTCACCATTGCCCCCTTCTTTTTCTTAACCAGCACATAATTTCCACTTACGCCATCTACTTTCATCATTGCCTCCTCTATTTGTGATGGAAATACAATTACGCCTTTCACTTTCATCATATCATCGCTCCTCCCTTTTATGCGTGACTGGATTGGCAGTGTTCTTCCGCACTCGCACCCTTCCTCGCTATAAACAGCAATATCCTTTGTGCGGAAACGTAAAACTGGAAATGCTTCTTTTGTTAGCGTTGTAAAAACCAACTCGCCTTCCTCTCCAGGCTCAAGTTGCTCACCTGTTTTTGGATCAATTATCTCTGCCAAGAAATGGTCAGCATTGATATGCAGTCGTTTTTCCCTACATTCTGAAACAACTCCTGGTCCAATAATTTCTGTTAAGCCATAGTGTTCATGCGCCTCTATACCCCATCTTTTTTCTATGGCTTTTCGCATCTCATCGCTCCATGACTCCGCTCCGAATAAACCAAGGCGAAGTTGAAACTCATGACATGAAAAACCCATTTCCTCCGCCACTTCAGCCATATACATGGCATAGGAAGGTGTTGATGCCAAGGCAGTTGTCCCAAAATCTTTCATTATTGATATCTGCCTTTTTGTATTTCCAGAGCCTATTGGAATAACAGTTGCCCCTATTTTCTGCGCTCCTTTCTCAAATCCATGAGCACCTGTGAACAAACCATAGCCGTATGCATTCTGCAATACATCCCCCTTTCTTAAGCCATTGGCGTACAAGGAACGTGCCATAACATCTGCCCATATCTCCAAATCATGCTTTGTATATGCTCCAACAACGGGCTTTCCTGTCGTGCCCGAGGAAGCATGAATCTCAACAACCTCCTCCATTGACACACAAAGCAATCCAAAAGGATAGTATCTGCGAAGTTCATCTTTAGTCAAAAAAGGAATTTTTTTTATGTCATCTAAGCTTTTTATGTCGCTTGGCTCTACACCTGCTTCTTTTAACTTCCTCCTGTAAAAAGCATTTTTTTCATAAACCATGGAAACGACTTTCTTCAGCCTCCTCAACTGCAATTCCTTTAAATCCTTGAGAGGCATTGTCTCGTGCTTTTCATCCCAGTATGGCATGGAGGATAATTAAGGAATAATATAAAAATATGATGGGAAATGTAGGTAATAAATGCTTTGCGAAATAAAATTATGATTCTTTTCTGATGTTTTTTGTAGCCTATCCCCCTTGGTTTAGCTATCAATTATTTCATCAATCCAAGTTTTTTCAAATCTTCTTCATTCCATTTTGCCTGCTCTTCTATCATAATTTTTAATAATTTTGGAGGAAAAGTTTGGCTTCCTTTATGGTATGAAAGGGTTACCCTTCTCCCGTCTGGGTGCCTAAAAATTTTATGGCTTCCTGATTGCCTTATCAAAAAGAATCCGTCTTTCAGCAAAGCTAAAGCAAGTTCCCTTGCTGTTAAACCCCCTAATTTTGAATAATCGATGGACATTTAAACAGTTACAGAAATAAAAGGTTCGAGAGATATTTTTACTCCTTTCTTCCTCAGTTTTTCTTCAAACAAATTCAATTCACCGCATTCCTCCATGTCTTCCAGTAAAAGTCTGATAACTTCCTCTAAATTTCTTATAGCTTCTTCTCTTGTATCTCCCCATGTAGCCCCTCCCTTATCCCTTAATTCAGCAACATAAGCCACCCATTTTCCATCATCTTTTTCAACTACAGCCTTAAAGGTAAACGTCTTCATGATATTTTATTTATTTTTGATATATTTAGCTTTCTATTAGTATAGTAGAAAATGCGGGCGCCGGGATTTTCGCACAACTTGCAAGCAAGTTGCGATTCGAACCCGGGCAGCAAGCTTTTCCCCTTTTTTCCGTCAACGCTTTGCACGAAGCGGAAAGGGTTGTTGGGAAGCTTGAATCCTAACCACTAGATCACGCCCGCCGATTGCTTATTACAAATTCATTTAAAAAAATTAGCATGGGCCCGCCGAGATTTGAACTCGAGTCTATGGCTCTTCCTAACCCTTTAACAATCATTCAAAGGGCTACCCGAAGCCACAAGGATACCAAGCTACCCCACGGGCCCATAAAATTATTCTTCCTTGGAAATGTAATTCTCACTTAGACTATTTCTTCCTGGCAGGATGCTGAAGATTGTAACTTCCATTTCTTTACTCCCATTATGACCTGCATTGTCAATTGCTTTCACTTTCAATGTATGTCTTCCAAAAGCCATTCCCCAATTCCAAGTATATGGTGACTTAGAAGTATTATATTTCATATAGCCATCCACATAAAACTTAACATCTTTTATGCCTGATGGTGTGTCGGTTATGTTAACCTCAACAGTTATTCGCCCAATGATGATTGTTTTGTCTCTAAGGGTGGGAAGGATTTGTCTATTAAAGAAATATAAATAACCCTTCTCTGGTTTTTTGATGTTAACAACTGGAGACGTTTTCTCTATTTTGATTGTCCTTATATTTGTTTTTTCAACATTTCCGGCGTTATCAATAGAGTAAAACTTTAGGGTATTTTCTCCTTCGCTGGAGATGACAAAGGATGAAGTATATATTTTTAGTGCACCCTCATTTATCATATAATATGTTTTATCAACCCCAGACGTTGCATCAGTTGGGAGGAGTGTTATCGTAACATTTGTAGTATACCAATCATCATTCCCCTTTGTTCCATCTATGGAAATGTTGGTTTTTGGCTCTGTTGTATCAACGGTAACCTCGCAAGTATCTTCATCTGTTGCTCCATCATCATCTGTAACATTAAGTATGACATCATAAATTCCATCCTCACTGTAATTATGTGTAATTGTGACACCTGTTCCATGCTTTCCATCACCAAAATACCACTTGTAAGTGACTATAGTTCCATCTGGATCATGGCTTCCTGAGCCGTCAAATGAGACGAGTGTATTGTTAACAATTTGGTCTGGTCCTGCATCTGCTACAGGAGGAGAATTAATTATATGAACTTGTTTTGTGGTTGAATTCGTTGAGCCATTGTTATCTATGACAGTTAAAGTTACCTCATATACCCCATTATCTGAATACGAATGAGTGGGGTTTTGTGTTATAGCATAGGTATCATCACCAAAATCCCATTCCCACGCAATTATTGTTCCATCTTCATCAGTGCTGTCATCATAAAAATGTATCAATTCGTTTGCATGAATATCAGTAGTTGGCTCCCAGTGGAAATCTACGTGAGGGGGTTTATTTCCATCATTAGCAAGTGAGAGAGGCAAAAAAAGAGTTGAGATTAATGTAAAACTTAGCACGATCGCAAGAAAAACTTTCTTCTCCTTTTTTATGCGCATCTTCACACCTTAGAAGGAATATGTTAAATGACTTTTTAAGTGTATCGATTGATAGTTTTTAGACATTGTATATCACAACTGTTGTCTCTTTTTCCCCAACATGATTCTGGCTTGCTTTGTCTACAGCAGTTATCTTTATATTATAAGTTCCAAATGCTGGCTCGTTCCATTCCCATTCATATGGCTCATTATCAAATGTTTTCTTTAATTCATTTCCTATATATAATGAAACCTTGTCTACACCTGAGAAGGCATCAGATACATCTGCTTCTATGGTTATTTTTCCAATTATTATGGGAATAGCTGTTGGAATAATTTCCCTATCAAATAGATATAGGCGATTCTGGGGTTTAATTATCCCAACCACTGGGTCTGTTTTATCTATTTTTATGGTAAGAGAATGCACATTTTCCTCATTCCCTTTTTTGTCTGTGGAGTAGTAAGAAAGAGTATGGATGCCATCTGTATTTAAATTAAAGGGGGATGTATACACTTTCCAGTTTCCGTTGTCTATCTTATATTTTGTTTCCTCAACACCTGTCCCAGCATCAACAGCACGCAGAGTGACTTCAACATTACTTATATACCATCCCCCACTACCTAAATTTCCTGAGAGAGAATAGGTAGTGATTGGCGCTTCATCATCCAATGGTTCCATTAAAGGAAAATTGTCCTTGTTATTTCCACCAGGAATGTCATATGGTGTATCCCCTATTCCATCTCCATTTGCATCGCTGCCATCATAATCATCCCAGTAATTGCCTTCGCTTCCGTCATCCCATGAATTTAGCCATCTGTCATTGGCATTACCCCTGTTATTTTCCATGAAATTGTTGTGGTGAATTGTATTATTACTTGGGGAACATCCATAAGTTTGTGCGCCATAAACCTCATTTTGGCGAAGTGTGCAGTATGTTACAATATTATTTGATGCACAATCAAACATGATGCCTACGCCATTCCCATAAATGGTGCAATGCGTAATTTTACAAAAAGATGTAGAGGAAAGATGGACACCCTTATCTATTCCTCCATTCCTTATGGTAAAGGTGCTTATGCGAACAGATGATGCTGTTACAGTAATGACATCACCGTTTCCACCCCCATCAATGATTGTTCCTCCTTGGCTTTGTCCTTGTAATGTTATCAAGGTTTTATCTATTACAATATTTTCATGATAGACACCATCGTAAACAAATATTGTATCCCCTGATTCTGCGTCATTGAGTGCATCTTGAATATGAGTATACTCTGCTGTACCATCATCATCAACATAAAGCGTGGTAGTAGACTTCCCCTTTACAGTTACATTCCAGGAAAAAAGGAAAATCAAAATAGCACAAACAAACATTTTTTTCCACATCTTCATAGTCATCACTTTGTAATGAAAAATTTTTTTTTAAGCTTTCTCATAAGCTAATCCAGAAGAAAACTATAGGATTGTAACTATGAAAATGAGATAACGATTGCTAAAAGTGTAACTCCATCCATAAGCCTTTTTCATTGCCAGGCTATTCACCTCTCCTGCAAAGTCTTACCAATGGGAATTATTGCAAAAACAAAACATATCATTACACCAAGAGATATTATTTTTTCCAATTTTTCCTGTATATGTTGAGTACGAAAAACTGCGACAGGTAGCTGGGTGGGTAAAAGTAGACAGGGAGGCAGTTAGAAAGGGATTGGAAAATTCATTATTTTCAGTGTGCGCCGTTCTTAACAACAAAGCAATAGGTTGTGGAAGAGTCGTTGGAGATGGTGGCATTTATTTTTATATCCAAGATGTCATCGTTTTACCAGAATTTCAAGGAAAAGGGATTGGAAGGTATATTATGGATGCGATTATGGAGTATTTGAGGAAGCATGCTTACGATAATTCATTCATTGGTTTGATGGCTGCAAAGGGTGTATCGGCATTTTATGAAAAGTATGGATTTAAGAAGCGAGCAAGTGATTCACCTGGAATGTTTTTGATGTGGAAAAA
>CAZHBO010000002.1:5635-30079 GCA_964530745.1 uncultured Thermoplasmatales archaeon
GCAAATATTGGTGATGTTCAGCCAATATATGAAACTATCTTTGAATCTTTTGAACCTTACAAAAGGTATTATACGAGAGATGCCTATGAAATGACTGTTATGACTGTTATAAGCCACACAGGATTAAAAAACATATATTGGATGATGAAAACAATATCTATATACAAAGCATGGCTGTAAAGCCAAAGTATCAAGGAAAAGGCATTGGTATGAAGATTTTAAAGGAAATAGACAAAATTGCACGCAAAAAGGAATATAAAACAATGTCATTGGAATGCTTTTATCCACTCAAAAAGGCTATATCACTATACAAAAAATGTGGTTTTAAGAGAACGGGAAAGACCAGGGATTATTATGGCATAAAAATATTCGAGATGTTAAAGGAAGTAAGGGAAAGGTAAGCCAAGCAAATGAATTACCTTAAACGTTCTCCCTCGCTAAAAAGTTTTATGGCTAAAACCCTTTGGATGCATTGGCCATATTCAACAGATTACATCCTGTACATCGCTGGCTTCCAGTCTGGTATGGGTGCATTTAAAGAGGCAGATATACCAAGGGCGAGAACCATTCTTGTGTCTACAGGATCTATGATTCCATCGTCCCACAAGCGGGCGGTGCTATAATATGGATTTCCCTCCACTTCATACTTCTTCAAAATTGGCTCCATGATTGCTCTCTCTTCCTCCTCTGACAAAACTTTTCCTTTTCTCCATAATTGGTCTCTTTTTACTGTTAACAAAACACTGGCTGCCTGCTCTCCGCCCATGACGGATATACGGGCATTAGGCCACATCCAGAGCTGGCGCGGATTATATGCTCTACCGCACATCCCATAGTTGCCTGCTCCAAATGAGCCTCCTATGATGACAGTAAATTTCGGAACTTGTGCACAAGTAACGGCAGTAACCATTTTTGCACCATCTTTTGCAATTCCTCTCGCCTCATACTGCTTACCGACCATAAAGCCTGTAATATTTTGAAGGAAAACGAGAGGTATTTTTCTCTGACAGCAAATTTCAATGAAATGAGTTCCCTTCAAAGCAGATTCTGAGAATAGAACTCCATTATTTGCTAAGATGCCTACAGGATAGCCCATAATTCGTGCAAATCCACATACTAAAGTTGTTCCATACAATGCTTTAAATTCATGAAATTTTGAGCCATCAACAAGGCGTGCAATGACTTCCTTAACATCAAATGGCTTCCTCGGATCCTTAGGAATTATTCCATAAATTTCCTTTATGTCATACAGTGGCTCCTCTGGTTTAGTAATGTCCAGAAATGTTTTTGGAGGCCTATTAAGATTTTCTATTATGTTCCTTGTTATTTCCAAAGCTTCCATGTCATCTCTGGCGTAGTGATCAGCGACTCCACTCTGTCTGCAGTGAACATCAGCCCCTCCTAATTCCTCGGCGCTAACTTCCTCACCAGTTGCCGCCTTTACTAAAGGAGGACCACCAAGGAAAATTGTTCCTGTTCCTTTTACAATCACTGTCTCATCAGACATTGCGGGCACATAAGCTCCTCCAGCCGTACATGAGCCCATCACAACTGCAATTTGAGGTATCCCCATGGATGCCATCTTTGCCTGATTGTAAAAAATTCTGCCAAAGTGCTCTCTGTCGGGAAAGACCTCATCCTGCATCGGCAAAAATGCTCCCCCTGAATCAACCAAATAAATACAGGGTAGGTTATTCTCCATTGCAATCGTCTGGGCACGTATGTGTTTCTTTACGGTCATAGGAAAATATGTTCCTCCCTTGACAGTTGCATCATTGGCAATGATTACAACCTCCCTTCCATGAACAATGCCTATGCCTGTAATAATTCCTGCTCCAGGAGCGGCGTTATCATACATGTTATATGCTGCTAAAGGACTGAATTCCATGAAGGGAGTATCTGGGTCAATTAACGCTTCTATCCTTTCTCTGGCAAGCATTTTATTGCGCGACTTATGAATTTTTATCATTTCCTCTCCGCCGCCTTTCGAAGCTATCGCTATCTTTTCCTTCAAATCATTCACAAGCATTTCATATCTTTCAAAATTTTCTTTGAATTCCTTGCTTGACGTATTTATATTGCTTTCTATCACATCCATGATTAACCCCTATTGCAAGCTATTGAAAGTATTACTTATTTCCTTATATATTTTTAGCTCAAACTTTAATTCTTACCTTCATCCTAAGCCGCCATTTCATATAACAGCTAGAGTATACAAAATGCGAGGAGAAGCATATGTTATATGTCCCGAATAGAAAGTTAGTTAAGTGAGAGTGCAGCATGGCAAGGGAGGAAAAGCTCCTGGAGAGCCGTCGGTTGGTGGTTCATATTCATTGATGATCTTTCATCATTCCTTCTTATTAAAACCCAATTGGCTCAAGATTAATTTTTTCCCCGACAAAGTGATGGTGTGACGGCAAAGGTTAGAATCTGTGCAAATGCCAACATATGATTAAACCTCATTCTTTACACCTTCTTCTTTATCGCTCCATTTTATTATTCGTTCTATAAATAATCCCATAAGAACTACAAAGATAATTGTTAAAATAAGTCTTGAAATCATAAACTGTATCCCCAGGAATTGAAGCTCCACCATCTCCTGTGGTATTTTTATACATGCCCATGCCGAGAGGAAAATGATGATGTTAGATATTTTAGCACCTTTTTTGAGTAAGACGGCAGCCATCGGAAAAGCGATATAAAGGGGACCCGTCGGCAATGCACCAAGGATTATAGCAAGGAAAATACCCTTCAGTCCAGAGGTCTTCCCAATATACTTTATAACCGTTTCTTTTGATGCATATACTGCAAAAAGACCTAGTATTACCATCACGGCAGGGAGTATCAACATCATCTCAATGAAATAATCCCACAACGTATTGGTTACCGCTCCTTGTCTATCTGGAAAAATTGATAGAAGAACTACAGCGATTATCAAAATCATCCCTAGCAAAATCCAATCTCGCATAAATCCTCTTTTCTGTTTTTCTTTTAAGTTCTTCTTCATAGGATTGCCCCCATAATTAAGGCAATGATAATTGCAATGACAAAGCTTATTCCATTTCGGAGAAGTGCCATTTTCTTTCCAAGTTCTTTTATTTCTAGAGGCAATGTAATTGTCCCAATCATAGTTAATGTAGTGATAAAAGCGGCAACCGCACTAACTGATGCCCCTTTCTCCAGGAGAGAAGCAGCTAAAGGGAATGATAACAGAGCTGGGATGTGCATCAATGCGCCTACTACCCCCACAAGTAATATCCCCAAAAATCCAGATTGTTCGCCTACAAATCTTGATATTTGATTAGCTGGAACAAATCCAAGAAGTAAACCAATGATGATTATGATAATGAACACCATTGGAAGCATTCTGATGAATGATTTACCAGCTATCTTTAGTGATTTTATTGCTTTTTCCTTATCTTTAATAAATGCTATTAAAAGGGCAACGACTGCTATACCATTAATAATAATTGCAGTAATATTCATTTACTAACCCGTGGTTTCTTCCTCTCCTGTTTTTCCAATAAATTGATTACAATTTTTTTTGTTTTTAATTTCCAAATTTTTTCTGGTGCACCACCTCTCTCAATATATTCAGCAACTTCTATGATGCCAGCGCTTTTAAGCTCTGATAAATGATAATATAGTCCTGATTTTGTAAGTTCTTCACCTTTTTTGAGTAAATAGTTATAAATTTCTTCTGTACTTTTTTTTCCATTTCCAATGTATTCTATAATCATCCATCTGGTGCGGAAGCGGAGTGCTCTTAGACAATTACGGAATTTAAACCACTTTGGAGGAACATCTTTTGGCGGTCCACAACAAGGAGGCTTTTCACACATGATGATCATCACCTTTCCTGAACAGGAGCCTCAATTCAGAAACGAGCATTTTGTAATTTAAGGTTAGATGGATAACAATCAATCCCATTATCAGAAAACCAACAATAGTATGAAGCGTCGTAGCTTTTCCTCTTGGAGATAAAAAGAGTTTTATGCCCGTTATTGCGGCTACCAAAAATAGAACGCTCAGCATAGTAGAAACTACTCCCCTTATCTTAACCACCAATCGCTTTTTATTTTTCATATGTTATCACCCTTTTGCACTCGGCGGTTTGCAGGATACATTATTGTACATAGGAAACACCACAATATTATAGTAATCAACTGTAATATTATAGTAATATATAAGACTTTCGTTTTGTAAAACCCAAAGGGTTTATGCCAAAGTAATATTAAAATCGAAAAACGCATTCTCATGAAAAAGAAACAAAATATTGCTTTAATTCAGAGCCACCAAATGCTCTTCTTCCTTGATTGCATGTAACGTTTAGTATACAAAGCCCATAAGGGTTTGTCGAGCGGTAAGCAAATAATCCTCCCTTTTTGTCTACTTAATCAAAATTATCAATTATAATTTCCATAAAAGCTCGTTTTCCAGCCATTAGAATACTAAAAATCATTTTTTGCTTCCTTCCTCCTTTTCAATCTCGACCGGCTTCACGCCCATATCAATTTGCTCATCTTTTTTGAAATAGATTTTTTTAATGATTCCATCATAGGGTGCCTTAATCAAATATTCCATTTTCATTGCCTCTATAACCATTATTACATCTCCCTTTTTTACTCTGTCCCCTTCTTTTACTTCCACCTTAACTACCTTCCCAGATATGGGAGAAAGGATTTCATCTTCCTTTTCAATCTTTCTGCCCTTTGAAATTGCCCTCCTTATGTTATAAACATTTCCATTCAGGAAAACAAACTTACTCTCATTCCCTTCGGAAATCACTGCCTTTATTATTTTATCTCCCAACTTTATTTTGAGGTAACCTGGCTTTATTTCTGTTGCATTTACCGTATATGTTGTCTCATCAAAAGTGATTAGATATGCATCCTTTGTTTTCTCCACCTTCATTTTATAAATGCGACCATCATATTCATAATTAAACTCCACTTCAATCACCTATCCTCCACTTGCCAACCCTTTTCCAGGGAGAGTATGGATCAGATGTTGGTAATGCTGTAATTTCCTTTCTTACAGGCTTTGCATGCATTGCATCGTATACAGATAAAGCAATCAATGCCTCAAATGGTATTTCTTTTGCTGCAAACAAATCTTTGAAATGGGTATCTATGAAATGTGTTGTTATCTCCCCTTTCCTAAATGCCTCATGATTCAAAACTTCTTTAAGGAAAGAAATGTTTGTTGTAATGCCCAGGACAACATAATTGGAGAGTGCCCATATCATTTTGTCGATTGCATCCTCTCTATTTTCCCCACTCACAATAAGTTTTGCAAGCAATGGGTCGTAGTAAGCAGTTACTTCCATCCCAGTTTCTATTCCCATATCATTTCTTATGTTGGGACCAACAGGTGGCTCAACTTTCGTTAATATCCCGCTACAAGGCAAAAAACCATTTGCTGGGTCTTCAGCATAAATTCTGCATTCGATGGCATGACCTCTCTGACTCACATCCTTCTGCTTAAGGGTAAGTTTTTCTCCAGAAGCAATGCGGAGTTGCCATTTGACGATATCAATGCCTGTAGTTGCCTCTGTTATAGGATGCTCAACTTGCAAACGTGTATTCATTTCCATGAAGTAAAAGTTAAGGGAGCCATCGACCATAAATTCTATTGTCCCAGCATTTGTATATCCAACTGCCTTTGCTGCCTTAACAGCCGCTTCTCCCATTTTTTTTCTTAGCTCAGGTGTCATAACAGGAGAGGGCGTTTCCTCTATGATTTTCTGATGGCGGCGCTGAATGGAGCATTCCCTTTCAAATAAATGAATTGTATTTCCGTGCTCATCAGCCAGTATTTGGAATTCAATGTGACGGGGCTTATCCAAATATTTTTCCAGAAATACTACATCGCTACCAAAAGAGGATTTTGCTTCCCTTTTTGCCCCTTCTATCGCTTCCTCTAATTCCTCCTCGCTATGAACAATTCTCATTCCTTTGCCACCGCCACCAGCAGCAGCCTTAACCAGTAAAGGAAAACCAATTTTTTTTCCTTGCTTGACCAAAAAATCATTTTCCTGCCTTTCTCCATGATAGCCAGGGATAACAGGTACACCTGCTTTTTCCATTTTTTTCTTCGCCGCTATTTTGTCCCCCATTAACTCTATAACCTCTGGCTCTGGTCCGATGAATTTAATGCCAGCCTCTCTGCATGCATATGCAAAATCTGCATTTTCTGCAAGGAAGCCATAGCCAGGATGGATTGCCTCTGCATTTGTTTCAATGGCGGCATCAATGATTTTTGGAATGTTGAGGTAACTTTCTAATGGCGATGGGTCGCCAAGGCATATGGCTTCATCTGCTAGATGAACATGAGGAGAATAAGCATCGGCATCTGAATAAACCGCCACAGTGCTAATTCCCATTTCCTGACATGCCTTCAGAATTCTTATGGCAATCTCGCCTCTATTTGCTATGAGTATTTTTTTGAACAATTAATCCCTCCACTTCGGCTTTCTTTTTTCTAAAAAGGCGGATGTTCCTTCCTGCCCTTCTTCTGATATGCGGAGTTCCGCTATTTTACGAACCGTATACTCTTTATATTCCTCAACATCCATTTCTTGGTTTGCTTTAACCAAATTTTTTGCCTCCCCAATGGCGATGGGAGCAGAGGTCTTTATTTCTTTTATTATTTCATCAATTTTTTCATCAATTTTTTTTTCATCAACAATGAAATCAATCAAACCTATTTCCTTTGCATGTTCAGAAGAAAATCTCTCGCCCGTAACAAACAAGCGACGTGCATTTGCTGGTCCTATGCGGCGTATGACGTAAGTTGATATAACGGCAGGTATCAAACCAAGCTTTACCTCGCTGAATGCAAATTTTAAGCCTGGGATGGCAATTGTTATGTCGCATACTGCTATTAAACCAACTCCTCCTCCAAAGGCGCTTCCTGTTATACGACCTATAACAGGCTTTTTGCATGAATATATTGTTTCAAAAAGGTTAAGCAACTTCCTGCTGTCCTTAATATTTTCTTCCTTTGAAAAATTAATCATGCTCTTCATCCAGTTTAAGTCCGCTCCTCCGCAAAACGTCTTGCCATTGCCAGTAAGAACAATGCAACGAATTTTTTCATCTATGCTTTTAAAACAATTGATTAGCTCTTCTATCATCAAATCATTCATTGCATTATGAACTTGGGGTCTATTAAGGGCGATTGTTAAGACATCATCTTTTTCTGTTACATCAACCGTTTCATAACCCATCTTCTTTTAGCATATTTCAGTGCTTACATAAATGTTTCTGTCCTCCCTCACTAAAATTTAAGATTGAAATAACATTACCTTCTCATGGCGAGGATTTATTTAACAAGGAAGATACCTGAGGAAGGCATAAAATTGCTCGAAGGGCATGAGCTGGAGATATATGAGGGAGATACTCCTCCTCCAAAAAAGGAAATCATGAAAAAGGTGAAAGATAAGGAAGGTCTTTTGTGTCTCCTTACAGATCCAATTGATAAAGAAGTTCTTGACTCTGCCCCATGTCTTAAAGTTATTTCCACCTATGCCGTTGGCTATGACAACATTGATATAAAAGAAGCAACAAAAAGGAAAATAGTTGTGGCGAATACACCTGGTGTCCTCACAGAAACAGTGGCAGATTTTACATGGGCTCTCATTCTTTCCATAGCAAGGAGAATTGTAGAAGGAGATAAAATAGTAAGGCAAAAAAAATTCAAAGGATGGGGACCTCTGGTTTTGGTTGGAAGCGATGTTTATGGAAAAACTCTTGGCATCATAGGGGCGGGAAGAATAGGACAGGCGGTGGCAAGAAGGGCAAAGGGATTTGATATGGATATATTGTATTTCAGCAGAAAAAGAAAAAAAGAATTTGAGAGGGAATGTAATGCAAAATTTGTTGATATAAAAACATTGCTCAAACAATCTGATTTTGTATCCTTGCATACGCCATTGACGAGTGAGACATATCATTTAATTGGAGAAAAGGAGTTAAAAATGATGAAAAAAACTTCATATCTAATCAATACAGCAAGAGGAAAGTGCATAGATGAGAAGGCGTTGGTAAAGGCATTGATAAATAAAGAAATTGCAGGAGCAGCCTTAGATGTATATGAAAATGAGCCATCTATTACACCAAAACTTGCAGAATTGGAAAATGTTGTTCTTGCCCCTCATGCTGCCTCTGCTTCAATTCAAACAAGGACAAAGATGGCAATTATTGCTGCAGAAAATATGCTTGCAGGACTGGAAGGTAAAATGCCGAAATATTGTGTGAATCCAGAAGTATTTGAAATGAAATGATTTACCACCTCTTTCTTCTATATTCAATGTAAAAAAGGATGGCAGTAGCAATCCCTACAAGCAAAAAAAGTAATGTATAACCTCCCCAGCTTATATTGGGAGAGTATGATTTTTTGGAGACTTCCTCCATTTTCACCGCCTTTTCCTGCTCCTCTTTTATGATTACATCTTTCAAATCCTTTGGATAGTGGGTCAGCACTTCCTGACCATGCAAAAAAACAGCAACATCATCTTCTATTCTCATCCCATATTTTCCTTCTAAATAAATTCCTGGCTCAATCGCCACCACTTCTCCAGGCAAAAAAATGCCCATGCTTTTGCTGGATATGATAGGAAGTTCATAGCGGTGCATGCCCAATCCATGACCTGTGGCATGTATAAATGCATCTCCATATCCATTTTTTTCTATGATACTTCTTGCTTCCTTATCCACTTCCTTTACTGGTTTAAAGAGTTCTACTTTTTTAATTGCAGCTTCTTGCGCCTCCAGCACAGTTGAATATATTTTTTTCATCTCTGTCGTTGGTTCTCCAATGAAAAATGTCCTTGTAATTTCTGAACAGAATCCAAGATAGCGTGCTTCTATGTCAATAACTACCACCTCACCAGGCTCTATAAGATTGTAGTTGTCATTATCTGGCACGCCATTTGGAGAGGAAGAGTCTTTGCCGGATGCAACAATTGGACTAAATGCTGCAAAAAATTCTCCAGAACCATTCTCTTTTAAACTTTTTTCTATGGCAATTACGACGTCTTTCTCAGTTATCCTTTGGCTAAATGATTTCGAAAGGGTATTTTTTGCTGCTTCCATTGCTTTATCTGCAATATGGGCTGCCTTTTTTATGAAAAAATATTTTGGGCTGTGAAACATCCCATTTTCATTTAGTGGTAAAGAAGGAAATAGGATGGTGAAGAAGATAGCACATGCAATTATTTTTTTCACATGCTTAAATATTCACCTTTAAATAAACTTTATGAAATTAAATGATTTCCATTATTTTTTCAAATGCTTTTTTTGTTGCTTTTTTTACTTCCTTGCTCATCTCTCCAAATTCAAATTTTTTGCATGAAATGCCTATAAAATGTATTTTTTCTGGAAATTTATCCATCATTTCCCTTAAAATTTTTATTGCTTCTCCTATGCCAAGAAAATGTGCATCCATGCATTTACCTCTTAGCGAATAAAAAATCTCATCATTTTTTAGATGGATAATCTCACCTTCTGGAATTTTTTTGGAATAAATGGCATCAATGAAAATAACATTCTCCTCTCCCTCATACACATTATTAAATCTAAAAATATCTGGCAGATGCACTACTTTCACCTTGCCTTCCAGCATTTCAAAAATTTTGCAGCCAATTGCATCCTCACCCATAAAAGGATTGCCCAAGGTAATGACTAAAGTTTTGCTACGTGAACGCTGCATGATATACAAGGGTCATAAGACCTAGCAACCATTTCAACTTTTTTCCCTATTAAGTCAACATCTTTGTATCCATCATTCCATAAGCCTTCTGCCATGGAAGCAATGTCAGATTCCATCATTGGAAGAAACATGGCAGTCGGCGTGATGATATCTACGCTCTTAACCAATCCATTCTCAATTTTGGTGTAATATATCAACAATCCTCTCGGTGCCTCTGTAACTGCATATCCCTCACCGCTATCCTTTCCTGCCTCTGCCTTCTTTTCCTCCTTTATTTCCGTAAGCTCGTCGGCAAGCTCCTTTGCCCTTTCAACGAAATACACCAGCTCAATGGCTTGTGCAAAATTATTGGCGAAGCAGTTTTTGGAGGAGATGAAATTTTTGTATTTATCGGCCAGTTCTTTTGCCTCTCCTTTAAGCAAAGAAAGGTTATTGATGAGACGGGAGATAGCACCTACCATATAAGGTTCTCCCTTAAAAGTACCATGCTTGGCAAATGAATGGGAAACAACACTTTCTATCAAATGCTTTTTGTATTTCTCTACATCAAATGATGAGTTATCCGATGAAATGATGCTGCTCCCATAAACTCCATATTCTTCGTAGGGCTTGATTGAAAGATGTCTCCTTTCTTTATTCACATACTCGGGATATTCATATTCAGCAAAAAATTCAACAGTTTTTATTGCTTTCTCAACCACATCATCAGCCATTTTTTTTATTTTTTTCATTTCTATTTTTGATGGAATTTTTCCAAAGCCCCCTACAATTGCATTTTCTGGATGTATGGAGCGGCTTCCAATGATGGACTGTATATCTGCTCCAAAATCTTTTAGAAGGAAGCCATTTTTAATCAAATCTCCATTTTTTTTAGCAACTGTAAAAGCATCTGGATAGCCTAGGTAATCTGGAATAACAAAGAGGTATAAATGGAGGGCATGACTGTATATCACATTTGAAATATACAACAGCTCTCTCAATTTTTTTGTTTGCTCAGAAGGAACAATATTCAATGCATGCTCCACTGCTTCTATGGGCGTTAATTTATGGGGAATTGAGCAGAAAGAGCAAATGCGAGAGAAAATGGCGACAGCCTCATCATATTTCTTATCCTTGGTTATAACTTCAAAAAATCTGGGACCTTCAGTGACATTAATCTTTGCCTCTATTTCTTCGCCTATGTTAACTTCTATGCCAGCTTTTCCTTCTATCCTTGCGAGGTGGTCAACTTGTATCTCCCTTATTATTTTCATTTAAATCCCCATAAATTTTATCCAACATCTCATCCAGCTTTTGATATTGAGAAGCAAATATCTCCATTCTTTTCTTGACATCTTCTTTGCTGAATCCTTTCTCTTTAAATGTTCTTGCCAATGAATCAAACCATGCTATTCCATGTGGAACTGGACCTCTACAACCAATACAGGCAACATTATAACCAGGGCATCTTGCATCACATCCGGCAACAGTAACTGGACCAAGGCACATTTCTCCCTTCTCAATTAAAATACATGGATTTCCCTTCCTTCTGCATTCTGCGCATACGGGATAATCCTTTTCTTCTGGGTAGCTACCTATGGCAAATGTGGCAAGATAGTACATTATTTCTTCCTCCTCTGGAGGACATCCTGGGAGGCGATAATCAACTTTAACAAATTTGTCTATGGGACGGGACTTCCTTCCTTCATAAGAAATCTCCTTTCCATAAACTTCTTTATATGCTTCCTCGTAAGAATTCAGCATTCCCTGCACACCTCCATGAATGGCGCATGACCCAACAGCAACCAGTATATCTGCATTCTCCCTAATTTTCTTCAATTCCTTTTCATCTTCCTCTGTGCATACGCTACCCTCCAAAAATGCAACATCCACCTTCTCAATTTTTTTGTCGCTAGAGACCATGTAAAAATATTTAATTTCAAAGGAATCAACAACATCAATTATTCTTTTAACTGCTGCCATGCTCAATTGGCACCCATAGCAGGAGGTTAAACCATGTATTCCTATTTTCATATTATCCTCATATTAAACCAGGTGTGGATATGATATCATAATAGCCAAAGACCGGACCATCGATGCAGATGTACTTCAAAAATGTTGATGTGCCAACGATGCAATGCCCACATTTCCCAACACCACATTTCATTCTTCTTTCCAAAGTTACATAAATCTTTCTTGGGTCATATCCCATTTCCAATAATTTTTCAAATATATCATGATAAGATTTTGGAGGACCACATACTGCCACATGAGCTTTCTTTGGATCGGTATTTGCATATTTTATATGCTCATGTGCTCTTCCCACTCTTCCAGGCCAATCTGGGTCTCTTGTAGTTGTTTGTATGATGCGTATATTCTCTGCCTCTGCAATATCTCTCATTGCCTCCAGTTCTTTCCTGAAAAGCAATTTATTTCCATAGCGGGCGCTGTTTATGACAGTAATATTCCCAAACTTCCATCGATTGTCGACAGTGTATAAAAATACGGAACGGAGGGGAACCATTCCTATGCCTGCTGCAACCAGCAACACATCCCCATCCTCGAACTCTTTCATAGGAAATCCATTTCCGTATGGACCTCTTACACCCACAAAATCCCCTGGCTTGAGCTCATGAATTTTTTTTGTAACCCTTCCAACTTTTTTTATGCATAACTCAAAGAAACCTTTCCTCATTGGAGAGGAGCAAATGGATATAGGAACTTCTCCCACACCAGGCATTGCTATCTGAACGAACTGCCCCGGAACAAATGTCCATGATTCCGCCATCTCAGGATCTTCAAAGCGGAATAGAAAGAGCTTTTCTTCATCTGTTAAATCATATACACGCAGAACTCGACATTTGTGAAGAGCATATACATTATCCATTTTTTACCTCTATTTCTTCCCTTATTTTCATTAAATTTGAAAGAAAATCAATGTTTGCAGGGCAGAAATATGTGCAATTTCCGCAGCCCACGCAATAAGCAGTTCCCAAGGGATAAAAATAAGAATTTTTGCATATGTATCTGTTCATAAATCTATCCTTCTTTGTTTCCCTAAAATTGTGCCCTCCTGCAACCAAGCCATGGCTTCTAAACTGACAGGAATCCCAGAAGCGAATTCTCTCACCATGCTTTCCATCTATATCTGGAATATCCTGTACATCATAGCATCTGCATGTTGGGCATGTATTTGTGCAATTTCCACATCCAAAACATTTCTCGCTCTCTTTATCCCACAAAGGGCTATCCTCTGTTAACTCCAGCATATAACGAAGATTATCAAAGCTTCCATGGTATTTGAACATCTCATGGCGCTTCTTTTCAAATTCTTTGAAATGGTTTATATCATTGTTATCCACGCTTTTAAAAATTTCAAGATTGGCATCAACGATTTTATGCCCCTTCTCACTCCCAACCCTTATCAAAAAGCCATCTGGAAGCTCATGAAGAAACAAGTCGAAACCAATATCAACAAAATCTGTTCGGCGGAGATTACAAAAGCAATATTCATCAGGCAAGCAACTCAAGCCAACTATAATTCCTGCTTCCCTTCTCAATTTGTAATATTTATCGGGATAATCATCCATATAAACCCTATCTAAAATGCGGAGAGCCACAATGCTGCATGCATGCAATCCAAAGACAACAAAAGGAGAGATTTCCTCTATGCTTTCTTCATATTCACATTTTTCCATATCAAAGGTGAATAAGGTTTCTTTCGTAGGAATGAAATATTTTTTTACTGGCATTATTGTTCTAGTATAACCAAATTCAACATCCTTTACATCATCTATTTTTCTAAAATCATAAAATTTTTCAGATATTTTTACAGGAGCATACAAATCTCCATAGGTGGAGAGTATTTTAAGGAAATCATGAACTTTTTCTTGCTTTAACTTTAAATATCTCATTTTAGGAGTATATACATTTGTGATATATATTTATTATTATCTATTTTGCTTTAATTTATGACAATGTCAAAAAAAATCAATTTTTATTTCACTTTTTTATAATATTATTAATGATATAATATAAAAATTCCATTTTTAAGTCTGGCAAAAACAATTTCTGAAAGATTTAATTACTACTGCTTTATATACTACCAATGAGAGGGAAATTTTTTACATTTGAGGGCATAGATGGCTCTGGAAAAACGACCATCTCTAAGATGGTTTATGAAGAATTGAGGAAAAAATGGGATGTTGTTTTGACAAAAGAGCCTACGGATAGCTGGCTGGGTAAAAGTGTCGAGAAAGCCATAGAGGAAAAAAAAGATGCAATAACCATATCCCTGCTTTTTATGGCAGACAGAAATGAGCATTTGAAGGATATACACAAGTGGATAGAGGAGGGCAAAGTAGTTTTATGTGATAGATACATGGACTCAACATTTGCCTATCAATCTGCCCACCTTGATGATGTAATGGACAATTCTTTGAGATGGTTAAAAGGAGTTCATGCCCCTTTTCTTATTAAGCCTGATAAAACATTTCTTTTTGTAATTGAACCATCAAAAGCAATTTCACGAATTAAAAGAAAAAAAACTTTTTTTGAAAATGAATCTTTTTTAGAAAAAGTTCAAGAATATTACCTCGTATTGTCTAAAGAAAAGAGATTTGTTAAACTAGATGCAACAAAAAGTAAGGAAGAATTGAAAGAAAAATGCATAAAAAGGATAAAGGAAGAGATGGGTTATGAATAACCCCCTATCTTTAAGCTTGGGTCTCCAAGCAAACACCATTCCTCTATGGTTTTACAATCCGTTCTGTCCTCCATTGGTGGGAATTTGTTGATGTATTCTGTAACTGCCTGACCCCATGCCTCCCCGAGAATGTCCTTTCCATCTTGTCCGTATGCTTTAAAGAATCGTCCCTCAATATATCCTCCAAGATATTGCACACAATCTGGTATGCCATCTTTATCTCCATCTCCTATTGCACCATACCCAAGTCCTGTATAGCCTAGGGTAGCGATTGAACCTTTACCTGCCATCTTCACCAGATGCCAGCTCCAGCACTCATAAGTTGGCTGATATGTCCATGGATTTTTTGAAAAGTCTGTAAGGCTGATGTTGAACTCGCTGTTGTGACATCCTCCAACACTTACAATGGGTAGCTTATCTCCATTGCTGAGTAAATCCATGTTATATGTCATCAAACCATTTAGCCATGGGTCATCATGAGATGCTTTATTTGGAAAATGTGTTGCCCATGCTGTAGGACTTCCATGACCATCAAATGCAACAAATCCAAAGCCTTGACTAAAGGTTGGTATAACATTCATCCATGCAAGCCTGCCAGCGAGTTTGCTTTCTCCACCTCCAAATGAAAGTGTTCCATCGGATGCAAATAGCTTGGTAGCTTGGAATTGAGATGGCATGAAGCTAAATAAATGTTCCGTTGAATATTCTCCCTCATAAATGCCGTCTTGAGAGTTAAATGTGTCTCCGCCGACGAGCAACATTTTATTGAACCAAGATGGGTCTGCTGGCTGGCTCTCATAGGTGATAATTTTGTTTACAACAGTTTGCAATTCATTTGTGTTTCTGCATGCTAACCTGCCTACATAAACATCGGGATATCCATCAAAGACATCCTTTCCATGCCTGAATGACCATGCTGCATATATTCCATCCCCATTTGAGTCCCATGAGGAGAAATTCCCATTTGCATCATATATGTCGGCAAAATACAAATCACTGAGATAACCTTTTTCTGCTTGGTCATCCAATGCCGCATATCTCACTGGCACATACCATAAATCATCGTTTACCTGAGTAGGACCATCATATCCCCAGTTGCCTGTGACAAATGATTTTTTTCCTCCAACAAGCAAAACATATTTTATTCCCCATTGCTCTATCGCATCTTTAATGAAATATTTTATCTTCTCTGCTCCATCTCTCCCTTGAACAGGGAAATAAGTGCTTCCGTAGATGTCATCTAAAGTAGCGAGTAATGTCTTCACCCCATGGTTTTCTTTATGCTGAACCAATGGCTGCAGACCATCGCTAAATTCAGAAGGAGCAATGATTACCAAATCATAAACATCGTTTTGCGTCAATGGCTTCTCTGGAGGCTCATAGTTTACCTTTATTTTCATCTCGCTGGTATACATTAATTCATTTTTTGCCGGAATATATCGATATGGAAATGCATGTATGGAAAGGAAAATTACATGCTTTCCGTCCTTTATTCCTGCTCCTGTATTATATTCTACCCAGTTTGCTGGATATGCTTCATTGCTTTGATATATGCTTCCCTCCTTTACCTCCACTTTAGCATCTTTCATGTTAAATGGCACTGGTTTTGGGGCTGGTTGTATTTTTACGTCTAACTGCTTTATTGTTACCTCTCCTGTTTTTACCTCTATGCCCTTAATCTTTGTTCCAAATGGAAAAGTCATTATCTCAGTTTTGTATGGCAAAATAGGATAACTTTCTTTATGCAAAAATGTAGTTCCCTCTCCGGCATTGATAACAACATATTTATCGTTCTGTTTTATCTCTGGTTTAGAAAAGGTCATAAGGACATCTTTGCATATGTTTTCTTTTTCAGATAGACTTGGCAGATTATTTACGCCTGCTATCGCGGATGTGCCAAGCAACACTCCCATTACTAAAATAGCCGTCCAAATTTTAGCCTTCATTAGCCTCACCAAGAATAATATAGCATCCAATTATAAAAAATTATCCATTACGTTCCAATATTATGTTCCCCAGAATTTATTTTCTTTTCTTTTTATTTTAAAAATTTTTTCCAAAACATCCATCTCATCTGGAGAAAGATTCATTGAAGAAAGTTTTTTTGCTGCATCTGCCGGTATGTCAACATACAAAACTTGCTCAGGCTTTATTTGCCTTCCGACAGTTGCTCCTTCTAGCGAGATAGCTACTTCCATACCCTGATGCGCTTTATTGAGGCTTTTTTTCTCATGCTGAATGCTTTTTATTTTTCCAACAATTTTTCCATCTTCTCTCATTAACTTCTGCTCCGGTCTTATTTCCCCAGCCAAAACACGAACGCCTATAATAGCGGGCTTGCTCACACGAAAGGTGCAGTCAGGGAGAAACAATACCATACCAGGATGAACTATCTCCTTTCTCCTCTCTTCCTCAATTTCCTTCATCTTCTTCTCCTTCCAATCCTCGTATTCCTCCAAGAGCTGATAGATGACTTTTTTGTTTAATACTTTCACATCATGGCTTGCTATCTCACTCTCTGCCTCTGGCAAAACTTTTACATTGAATCCCAAAACGACTTTATTTAGTGGGTCCGAATTTGTGCTAGCCTCAACTATATCCCTTTTTGAAATATCTCCAACTTCAGCCTTCCTTATGGGTACAGATGAGAAAATGAAGGCTAAAGCCTCCAAAGAGCCGACAGCATCTGCTTTAAGGATGATTCCTTCATCTGCTGTTTTAATATCTATTTTCATTTCATCTCTTATCTTTGCTATGCTCTCCTCCACATTCTCAGCAACCAATAAAGGAGCACCAGCAAATACCTCCTCCAGCCCTGGAGCAGCAATTTTTACCCCAGTTGCAGCACTTGCTTCCTTCACCATTTCAAATTTTTCGCTGGGGTCTCTTATCTCATCCAACGGCTTTGGTTTCAGCAAGGCTCTTACAGTGGTAACACATGGCTTGCTTTTCCCCCCAACAACGATAGTATCATTTTGCCTTATAATGCCATTGTATATAATGACATCAATGGTTGTTCCCAATCCTTTTTCTTCCTTTACTTCCAGAACTGTCCCTTCTGCCTTTCCCTTTTCCGTCGCAAGTTCTTTCTCCAGAAATCGCTGGGCAAGACCAACCAGGACCATGAGCAACTCAGGTACCCCTTCTCCTGTTTTTGCAGAAATTGGTATGAGTGCTATATTCTTCTGAAAATTCCTTATTCTGTCATATCTTTCAGATGAGAACCCCTGTTCGAAAAGACTCTCAATTATTTCATATATTTTTTCATCGAAGATTTTCTTTGCTATGCTTCCCTGCCTTTCCAAACGCTGTTGAATTATCCCTTCTTCTTTTTTCCAACCCTGAATTGTATCAATTTTATTCACTGCAACAACAAAAGGCGTTTTGTATTTCTTTAGTATATTAATGGCTTCTATAGTCTGAGGCATTATTCCATCATTTATGTCAATGATTAAAATAGCTAAGTCTGCCAAAGCCCCTCCTCTGGCACGAAGAGTTGTGAATGCATGATGCCCTGGGGTATCAATGAAAAGTAAGCCTGGTATGGTAAACTTTTTTTTTGAAAGAAGGTTACCGCATAAATCATAGATTACATCAATAGGAACTTCAGTCGCTCCAATGTGCTGTGTTATTGCCCCTGCCTCCTTTTTTGCGACAGCACTACCTCTAATATAGTCCAGCAATGTCGTTTTCCCATGGTCAACATGCCCTAAGACAGAGACGATGGGCTGGCGAATGTAACAAGATTGTTTTTCATCCATAATACACTGGTTGCCAATATCTCCTGCTTTTTTAATTTTTCGCCAGGAGCAGATTTTCGGGGCTATCAAGCACCCAAAAAATTATTAAATAAACAGGAAATAACAAAATTGCTCAAAAATTCTCAGCACAGAGCGGGTGTGGTGTAGTCTGGTATCACATAACCCTGCCACGGTTATTACCCGGGTTCAAATCCCGGCACCCGCATTTTTATCCAAAATGATGAAATGCTTTACTTGTGTGAATGCTAACTTTTTATATCCCATCACCTATTCAATATCATGAATTCAAAGTTTTTTGCGCTTACAATTGGCACATGGTTCCTTTTCATGTTTCTTGCGATAGTCAACGCTGGGATACGGAATAATGTTTACAAGCCGTTAGTTGGTGACTTGGTCGCTCATCAAATAAGCACAATAATTTTTATCATAGTAATTTTTGCAGTCACCTACTTAGTATTAAGATTCAGCAGTATGAAATTGAGTGACTCTGAAGCACTTTTAATGGGAACAATATGGCTTGTTTTAACTATCATATTCGAATTCATTGCTGGACATTACATCTTCGGAAATTCATGGGAAAAACTTTTTGCAGATTATAATATAATAAAAGGAAGAATCTGGGTTTTTGTTCTAATAACGACTTTTCTGTCTCCCTATCTGGCAAATAAATTGGTATGACATTGTTTATTTTCTCTTACAATCTTCTTTATATTCAGAGTTCCTCTTTTGCCGTCCCATTCCTCTTCAGCCTCTTCGATGAATAATTTTTTTTTGTACAATGGACAATCTATAACAAAGGTTTCATATTCTCCGCCCTCACCAGAAATATTTATACCGTATTTTTCATGAATTTTTAATAAATCTTTGAGGGACTCTTTATTTATCTCCCGACCGAGCCATTCCTTACCCAAGCCTTCTGCAGCAACTGCTACAATAATAATCTTAAATCCTGCTTCTATCATTTCTTTTAGAAGGCAATATTGGTCTTTATGCCACAATGGCGTAAAAGATTTTATGCCTATCTCATGACATATTTTTTCTATTCGAGTCCTTTGATATTCACTTGCTATTGCTCCACTCACCACTCCATCTATGTCAAGCCCTTCCAACGCTTTCTTTAAATCCTCTAGCTCATCTTCTTTACTTGCATTGCTCTCTCTTTCAATGAGGGGTAATCCCATATTTTTTGCAATGTAATCCACAAGATGAACATTTTCTGTATGAAACATCCATGAAAGTTTTTTTGGCTTTATCGCTATGCCGTACAAAACATCCCATCCATACTGGATGGAAACATATGTTGCATACAGTGAATCTTTACCCCCTGAAAGTAATGTTGCTACATTCATGTTACATCATACTCATCAGCAATTTCTCCAAATACCTCCTCTATCAAGTCCTCCATGGTAACCAAACCCAATGTTTTTCCGTCTTCTCCCTGCAAAATGGCAATATGAATCTTTCTTTTTTGCATCTCTCTCAAAACATCGTCTGCCTTCATTCCTGCTCTTATTTTGAGTATATCCCTCATGATTTCCTTTACCGGAATTTTTTTGTTTTTAACGGCAAGCGTATCTTTCACATGAACCATCCCAACTATGTCATCTATGTTATCTCTGTAAACTGGAAAACGGGAAAATCCTGTTTCTATCGATTTTTTTATCAGCCTTTCAATGCTATCGTCTTCATGCAAACATACCATATTTTCCCTAGGAACATAAACCTCCCATACTTTTGTATCATCAAAGTCAAGAATCTCCGTTACCATCTCCTTTTCATCTTTCTTTATTGTTCCTTCTTCCTCGCCTAACTCAAGCATTGCTCTTATTTCCTCCTCCGTCACAACTGTTTTTCTTCTTTCCACACCAATTACCTTTATCAGCGAATTGGAAAGATATGTCAAAAAGATAGCTAAAGGGTGAAATATTTTTGTTATAATGAAAAGGGGTTTTGCTACTTTTAGAGCCAATTTTTCATTTCTCATGCACAATGCTTTTGGAGTTACTTCTGCAAATATTACAATGACCAATGTCATTACTGCTGTTGCTATGCCAATACCTATGTCCCCAAAAACTTTTGTTGCAATCGCTCCAGCAATTATGGAAGCAAGTATGTTGACAAGATTATTGCCTACAACGATGGCACTAACAACGTTATCAGGCTTTTGCAACAATGAATCAAGTATGGTTGCATGAGAATTTTTTTTCTTTGCCCTCTCCCTGACCAATGCTCTGTTCACAGAAACAAATGCCATCTCTGCCCCAGAAAAAAAGGCTGACATGAAAACCAAGAAAATGATTATCACTATTCCTATTATTATCCAAATCATGTTTTCTCTCCCAATCGTTTCATGCTATATGTTCAAAAGTTTTCATATTTTCTATCATTCCCCAAACTGGGGATAAAAAATTTTCTTTTAGTTTTGTAGGTGGGGGCTCCTTCTCGTTTTCTTCAGCCATATAAACCCATTATTTTCAAGAATTATTTATAACTTCCTATAAAAACTCCGGCATTTCTGGAAGCTTTGACAAATATTTTTTAAATCCAGATGGCCATTTTTCTGGCTCTATCCCTTTTTGCGCCAAAAATGCAACCATCCATCTTTCCAGACCTATTCCACTGCATCCTGACCAAACTTCCTTTTTTTGAGATTTAATGGTAAAAGCCTTCGTATATTTCTCTCCAACAATAGAAATATTTTGTATCTCCAGCCATTCTTTATCTCTGCCCCCTCTATAAGGAAGCCATGCCTCAAAATCAATGGTTCCTTTCTCCTTTTCCTCCTCCCCGCCAACAATTCCTGCCTGCTGGAGATAGAAGGGGGTTACCTGAGCCATCCTCCATTCTAATTCTAGGATATCATCAAAAACATGCCTGTATTTCTCTATCAGCTTTTCTTTGATTTCAAGGAGTTGCTCTTTTGTTCCAATATAAACTGCTTCAACACGATGAAACTCATCAACCCTCTCTATTCCGTGTCTTCCTCCTGATTCATATCTGTCTGAGGGCACAGATCTGTCAAACAAAAGCAAAGGCAAGCTTTTCTCAGCAATTGTCTTGCCCGAGAGAGACCAGTAAATGTTTGGGCATTGAGCATAGCAAACCCCTGCTTTTGGGACCTTCACATTTTTTCTCAACTCTTCCATAGGAACTTCCTTCGTTATTTTAACCAAATCAATAAAATGCTCCCATTGCTCTGCATCCCTCGTAACAGGCTCACAAATGTAATAGAACTCTCCCGGCATGCCTTCCAGATGACCAGTTTTTATCCAAGTTTCCAGTGGCACATGCATGGGCTCCACAACCTCTTGAAAGCCTAAAGGAGCGAGAACTTCTTCAACAGCAATCCTTTCCATGGCTCGAAGAATGGCAGCAGCAGGCGGACGATAAAACCATTTTCCTTTAGTCGGACCAGCAACAACCCACCCTTTTTTCTGCATTTCCTCAGATGGGTCTTTGTTCCAAAGGGGCTTTTTCTCTTCCGATTGCCAGAGTAACTTCCAGTACTCCTTCTTTCCTTCATAATGCTGGGCGTGAATCTTCTCCTGCAAAACCTTTATCATCCTGTCGACATAATTTTCTCTTAAAAATTCCTCCCCCTGCTCATTGATTTTAATTGTAACCTTTTTTTCATTGATATAGACGTCGGCAAATGGAATGGTTAACTCCTTCAGAGGCTTTTCCTCGGCTTCGAAGGTGATGGTGTATTCTTTTATGGCTACTTCTCTTACTCCAATTTTGTATTTTTTTCCTAGAATGGAGCCAAGAGATTTTTTTATACGCAATGCTCCTTCGTGACTCCTTCCTTTTCTCCCAGAAACTATCCTCATTTCCAGCACATTTCCTTTAATGTTCCACGAAACAATTTCTGCGCCCTCTCCTCTTTTTTTTAAAATTCTTTTATTTGCATCTTCAATAAATTTTTCTACATCGTTCTCCATTCCATCTGCCTTACCGCTTAAAATGAAGGCGCATTTCAAATCAAATTGCATTATAAAGGGCATACTTACTATTTATTTAAGTCCTTCCATTGTTTTCTCAGCAACAGAAAGGCACGAGAGAAAATCATTTAAAGTATGCAGGATGGAGAGAGAACTTTTCCCATTTAATTTACATATTACCACATTTCCTTCAACAGTTGTTTTGAGGAAACCCTCATTATCAACGCTTAATGCCTTCTCAATATTCTCTGCCTTTTCATGGCTCTCATACTCCAGCAATATTTCACAATGAATTTTCATATACCCTCTTATACAATGAAAGAAGCTTCTCCGTACATTTTCCAACAGAATATTCTTCTGCCGTTCTTCTCCCTTCCTTCCTTACATCATCATCCTCAAAAGCCATGCAAATTTTCTCGACACATTCCTGTGCATCGTCGGGATCAAAAAGGAAGCCATTCTTGCCATCCTCAATAAGATCAGGAAGCGCCCTGCAGCGAGCGGCAACAACAGGCAAGCCAGCAGCCATCGCCTCCAATGCAACAATTCCCTGCGTTTCATAAGTAGATGGAAAAATGAATACATCTGCAGAGGCATAATAGTCAGGAAGTTCTTCATCTTTCACAAATCCTGTAAAAATGAAATATTTTTCCAATCCTTTCTCCTTTACCAATGCTTTTAGATGCGGGCGTGCTGGACCCTCGCCAACAATGAGGAATGTTATAGGATATTTTTTACAGAGAAGAGGTGCAATTTCAATGAGTAATTCCAAATTTTTTTCCTTAACTATTCTGCCAACATGAAGAATTATTTTTCCCTCCATTCCAAATTTTTTTCTTATAAGATTTCCATTTCCATTGGAAAATCTCTCAACATTTATCCCAGTTGGAATTATATCTGCCTCTATGCCTGGAAATTTTTGCTTTATTTCTTCATATGCTGCATTGCTCGGAATGATAATAGCATCGCATCTCCTAAAATACCATCTCAGCCATACGGTAATTAGCCTTTTTGAGATTTTTTGGAAGAGAATAGAATTTGATAGGAAATAGACGGAATCTTCAATGAAAGTATGGTAAGTAAAAATTAATGGAATGGAATATTTAAATGAAGCAGTGACAGCATGTGTCCCGATTATGCCGGGGGAATGAGAGTGGATGATATCTGGCTTTATTTTCCCAATGATTTTTGCTGTACGAGGAGAAAAAAGGGAGGAGATGGAGGATATACGGTAATTTGGATATCCTTTAAATGGCTTTGATTTGTATATATAAATATTTCCATCCTCTCCATCCTTCTCTCCTGGGACAAATATATGAACAGTATGTCCCCTTTTTTCAAGCTCGTCCTTAAAAGTTAGAAGGGAGTTCACAACACCATCTCGGTTTGGTAGCCATGTATCAGTGAACCATGCCACCTCCATTTTACTCTCCAGTTGTAATTTTAGTTGTAATTTTATATGAAATCAAGATGGCAGCAAGAGCTAAAAATTCTCCTGCAATTACATCAGTAAACCAGTGGATGCCCAAATAAAGAGTGGCAATAGGAATAGATATGGCAATAAATGTGGCAACAATTGCAAACCTTTTGTATCCCCTCAACCATATTATACCTGCCATAGCCATTGAAAGACAGGAATGAAGGCTGGGGAAACAATTATTGATGGTAGTAAATCTGAAAAATTGATTTGTTATGCCCGGCCATATTTGAGGTAGCCGGAATATGATTGCCTTACCTGTATACCATGGATAATTTTGAGATGCCCACCATGCATCATTTACAGGGAAGAAAAGATAGAAAGGAAGGGCAACTGAAACAATTATTGCATAAGCAACAACTGCCATCTTCAGTCCTTTTAAATCCTTGGAAAGGATGAAAAAGGCAGGCGTAAAGTAAACTAAAAAAGGAAAACCAATCATATAAACAAAAACAAGGTAATAATCAAGGAATGGATTTGTCCATGATTGAAATGTTCCAACGATATTTCCTTCTAAATTATAAATAAAGCGGGTGAAATCAAGGCTATATTTAGATGTGACAATTGGATCTATTTTTACTTCCAACATGTGAATGGCAGAGACAATTAAAAAGAGCATGCCTAAAAGGAAATAACTAGGGATTTCAACGTTTTTTACTCTACGAGGATTCCTGTATTCTGTAAGAAATAGTATACCCAATAGAGATAACGCTAAGTTTCCTGTAATCAAGAGAAGTGACGCCCTCATCATTCCCTTATATACCTTTCTCTTTTAAGTACTTTTCTGAATTTTAGGGATGATTTCTAAAAAAATGAGGGCTGTGAATAATAGGTGGAAAACACCTATTTCAATCAATTTTTTACATT
>CAZHBO010000003.1:0-29886 GCA_964530745.1 uncultured Thermoplasmatales archaeon
TTTGTTCCAAAAGGAAATGTAATTACTTTTGTTTTGTATGGCAGCATTGGATAACTTGTTTGCCCCAAATTTTCACATCCTTCAACATAAATTTTTACATATTTTCCTCTCTCGCTAAATTCAATACTGGGAAAAGAAAATGTGTGTATTTTATCCATCCCTTTCCTATACTCATCTTTTTCACTCATAAAACCCTCTTTTGTTAGTCCAGCAAAAGCGCTACTTCCCAAAATAATAAAGCACGCAACCAAAACAATTGTTAATTTTTTCATACTCTTAATACAAAAAAGCATATAAAAAGTTTTAATGTGAACCCCGTTAGAAAATTATTTCACCCCAAAGAACCCAAAAAGAATGCTTTTTACTAATTTTAGTAGGATAAAATATTTATGTATCTCTCCAATTACTGGCGAGAGTGAAGCATATGGCAAAGGAAAGTAAGAGAAGTAAAAAGTTAGTTCTACTCCTCATAGGAGCATTTTTCTTAGTCTTATTCCTGAATACTTATTTTAATTATACATCTGGCATTACAATAAATAAAGAAGGAAAAACATTGTCAGATAAGTTTTATCTGGCTGGTCCAGACCCATATTATAACGCAAGGCTTATTGAAACGACTATCGAGACGGGCAGATATCCTTATTTAGGCGGAATCCATGGTGGAACAGACCCGCTCTTAAATTATCCAATAGGTCGCTCAGGTGGAAGACCTCCATTGTTCAATATGATAACCGCAGGAATAGGCATGTCCCTCTCCCCTTTCATGGGAAAGATAAATGCTTTGGGATATGCTATGCAATTTCTGCCAGCTCTTTATGGTGCCCTCCTTGTTATACCTATATATGTAATAGGCTCTACTGTTTTCAATAAAAAAGCAGGGATAATAGGGGCATTTCTCATCCCTCTCATTCCTATACATCTTGGCTCAGGTCATGGTTCTGCTTATTCTCTTTATGACCACGATTCCTTCATTCTTTTGCTCACTGCAACAACGATTATGTTCCTCTTGCTCAGTCTAAAGGAGAAGCACAAGCAGAAGTCTGTGCTGTACGCCATGATGTCCGGTATTGGGGTAGCCAGCATTTCATTAACATGGGTTGCTGGGCAGTATATATACACGGTGATAGGAATTTATGGGATCGCCCAGATGATTATGGATATCCTTACATCCAGAATAAATACAAAAGTTCCAAGGACCTTGCTAACAACATTATTTACGGGCTACTTCTTTGCATTTCCTCTTTACTGGATAAAATTTGGATTTTCTTTAACAACTCCCCTTGCTATCGTCCTCTTCGTAGCCGTATTCAGTGGAGTCTATATATTCCTTGGTAAAAAGAATATCCCATGGGTATTGTCTTTGCCTACCATATTTGGCTTGGGAGGAGTTGTCCTCACATTTTTGTATTTAATAAGAAATACAACCGCCAGTTTCCTCAAGCCTTTTGCTAAAATCTCTGATGTGATTTTTGGACCAGGAATATATGGAAAGAAAGTTTCCCTCACCATAGCAGAGGCAAGTACTTTTAATTTTAGCAGAAATGTAATGTCGTTTGGACCACTTTTGTATTTACTTGCGTGGGGTGGCTTCTTATTTCTCCTATACCGCTATTATAAGAAGAAATATAGGAGAGAATATTTCTTGCTTATAATATGGTTTTTGATAGAATCATATCTTGTTACAACGGCAGGTCGTTTTCTCAATGACTTAGTGCCACTGGTAGCAATACTAAGCGGATGGATAATATGGCAAGTGGTGGAAAAAATAGATTTTTCTTCGATGATAAAAACCATTAAAGGCGTTGGCGGTGGATGGTATGGAATAAAAAAAGGAGTGAAAATGAAGCATGTTGCTGGTGCGGTCTTCATAGTCTTTTTTATCCTGATACCAAATTCATGGATGGCATTCGATGCATCCCTGCCTGCAAATATGAAAGCAAAGTTTAACTCAAATAAACTTGGTGCTTTTGGACTGGGGGTTCATACTGAGCAATACTGGACAGATGCTTTTTCTTGGCTAAAAAAGCAGAATAGTAACTTGAATGATACTGAAAGACCGGCTTTCATATCATGGTGGGACTATGGATTTTATTGTGTAGAAATGGCGGATAATCCAACAGTTGCAGATAACTTCCAAGATGGAATAGAGCCGGCAGCAAATCTACATACAGCAAAGAGTGAAAAGGAAGCAGTTTCTATATTTATCGTAAGATTAGCAGAAGGAGACATGAGAAAGAATGGTGGAAAATTGAGCGAGGGCATAAAAAATTTATTTGAAAAATATTTGGGAAATAAATCCACAAATCTTACAAGGATTTTAGAAGAACCAACTAAATATGCTCCTTCTTATGATACACTGGTATCCCCAGAGTACCAAAGAGAGAAATATAAATTGCCAGAGCCTAGTTTATGGCCTGTAAAAGTTAGAGAAGAAAATGCAATGTATCATGATGCCACAAAAATTTTGATGGGTTTAAATGATGAGAATATTACTTGGTTGTACCATGATATTCAGAATATTACTGGATGGAGCATACGATATTATGGTGTTGAAGGTTATGACATAAACATATTCAATGTTTTTACTTTTCTGGCTGATAAAGGCTTATTTGGGTATGCCACAAACCAAGATGATTATTTCAAACTATGGTATGAATCAGAAAGCGGGGGAAAATATGAGCCATATGAATTGAGGAATATGACTTCTCAAGAGAGGCAAGATATAGGAAAACTTACACCAAAAACAAAGCATAAAGATGCATTTTATAATACAATGGTGTATAAAACCTATCTTGGAGAAACAGTTACGCCACAAATATTTGAAAATTATTCCACAACTGGGCAGCTTGCATATTTCATGTCTCCAACTACAGGAATGAGGCATTTTGTTGCAGAATATGTTTCTCCCATAACAAAAGACAAAGCACTTTATTTTGTTAGAGGGAGTTTGTGCAGAGGATGCCCTGCTGTTGTTATAGCCAAGTATTATGAGGGAGCGATTATAAAAGGAAAACTAGAGAGCGAGGGGGAACCACTGAAGTATGTAAATGTAGAGGTTCAGAAAAATATTACCATGTTTGGTGTTTCTAGAGGAATTCCACATGATTCTACAATGACGGATGAGAAAGGTCGCTTTACTCTTATTGCTCCTGCTGGAAATATCTCGCTAGTTATTTCACAAGGATATGGGAACAATAAGGCAATAATCAAAAGAATAACATTCAATGGAACAGGTGTCTTTGCCCCAATAACAGATGATGAAGCCACGCGTCGCTCTCCGAATTGGACGCGTGACCTTGGGACTATTGAGATAAAGAGAGGTTCTGTAAATGGAATGGTATACTGGGATAAGGATGGAGATGGAAACTATAATGAGAGTAAGGACAGCCCACTTTCAAACGCTGTAGTGAAAATCGGGGAAAAAGAAGTTCATACAAATTCAAAAGGGAAATACGAGATACAAAGTTTGATGCCAGGTTCTTATGAAATGTCCGTTGAGAAAAAAGGATATGACATGAAAACAAAGAAGGAAGTATCAATAAAAGAAGGCGAGACAGTAACGAAGAATATTTCAATGATTCCTTCAAAAGTAGAAGTTAATGGAACAGTGTGGTACGACAGCAATGGAGACGGAATAAGAGCAACTGATGAGGGCATGGCAGGCGTGACCATTCGATTTAACCTTATCTCTGCCCCAGATGAAAATGCAAGAAATAAAACAGCGATCTCCAACGCCACTGGATTCTATCATACAAAACTTTATCCTGGGAAATATGAAATTGAAGTTAATTATACTATGCCTACAAATGAAAGCATAAGATATGTGTACACTGGCGAGATAGAAATAAAGATAGGCGAT
This sequence comes from uncultured Thermoplasmatales archaeon, assembly GCA_964530745.1. Classification (GTDB taxonomy): domain Archaea; phylum Thermoplasmatota; class E2; order UBA202; family DSCA01; genus CAZHBO01. The sequence continues at coordinate 3,860 of CAZHBO010000003.1, forward strand.
TCAACAAAAGTAAGAAACATTCAACTTAGGATTGCTAGGGATTAAGAAACATTAGCGGGCAACCAAAGTAATTATGTCTCCATCCATAACGACATGGTTTTTCCCTACTCTCTGCCCTGGAAATGTTGCTGATGATCCCCATATTTGAGCGTATCGAAAATTTTTTACAAAGTCGCGATGAATTTTTCTACAGACATCCCCTATAGTAGCACCCTTTTTTAAAATTAAAGGTGCATCTTCAACTTTTTTTCCCTCTGGCTTCATATAAACCCTTATCAATTCAAGCTTTTCAAATATTTTTTTCTTCAGCAAATCTATTCCATAACCAGTTTTTGCAGATATTGGAATGATATCTACGCCTCCTATCCTTTTTTTGCTGCATCTCCGCACATCAGCCTTATTTGCCACTCCTATTGCCTTAATGTACACTCTATTTTTAGAAAATGCATCAATGAGGCGGTCTTCATTCATTTCCTCTCTTATCACAATATCAGCATTTATGAAATACTCTCTGGCTATTGCCTTTACCATTTCCTCATCCATTTCAATGTTTCTGGAAAATTCAACGTTTATTCCCCCTCTATCCCTTTTTTTCACAACGACATTTGGCTGTTTTTGATTTATCCTTATGCCAGCGTTGTATAATTCCTCTAAAATCAAATCGATTTTTTCCTCCTCTCCACATTCTACCATTAACAAAAGGAGATCAACGATGCGCGCCATGGAAATAATTTCCTTCCCTCTCCCTTTTCCCGATGATGCTCCTGACAGAATGCCAGGAAGGTCAAGAATCTGAATTCTGCATCCCTCATATTCCATGATGCCAGGAATTGCCTCCGTCGTAGTAAAATAATAATCCCCAATTTTACTCTCCGCATTTGTTAGCACATTGAGCAGAGTAGATTTTCCAACAGAAGGAAAACCAATTATGGCAACGGTTGCATCCCCACTCTTTTTTATCCCTAAACGTGCGCCTCCTCCTTTCTGTGATTCCTTTTCCTCTCTTAAGCGTGCTAATTTGGCTTTTAATTTGCCTATGTGGTGTTGAGTTGCTTTGTTGTAAGGAGTTTTTCTTATTTCCTCCTCTATTGCTTTTATTTCTTCCTCCAGGGAAGGCATCATTGGTATATGCTGGTGAGAATAATAAAATTAATGATGGCATTGGTGATTCCATTTTATGTTCTGGAAGGAAATAAAAAAGAAATTTTTGCTCGATGTCCGTTTTCGCACAGTAACACTCTTTATGGCATGCTATACCATCGGCATCGTTACTTTCCATTTTTTGGAAAATGCCTCTTGGCTGGATTCCTTTTACTGGATAGTCATTACACTTTCAACAGTTGGCTACGGAGATTTGACGCCCCATTCTCCTCTTATGAAAATAATTGTTTTTCCCATTGTGTTGGTAGGCATTGTTGTATTTGCGTCCATTACTGGCTTAATCGTAGAGGAACAGCAAGCCCGCCTGCGGGGATTGAAGCCTTCGCGACAAAATAAACATGTAATCATCTTAGGATATAATGATGCGGCAGAATCTGCCATTCAGGAATTAAAAGGGAAATATGAAATAACTCTTGTAGACAATGAGCAGGATGTCAATCCTAAGATAGAAGAGAATATACACTTTATTAGGGGAGATCCCAAGAAAGAAGAATCTTTACTCCGTGCAAACATAGAAAAGGCAGAATTTGTTCTCATCACATTAAAAGAGGACAGTGATGCAATCCTTGCAACCCTTGCCGTTAGAAATCTAAACGAAAAAGCAAAAATTATAGTCAGCATATCTTCTATGGAAAATGTCAGGAGGGCAAGGGCAGCAGGAGCACATGTTGTAGTCACCGTAGATGCCCTAGCAGGTCGTTTTCTGGCATCTGCAGTCTTTGAAGAAAATGTGGTAAAATTCTTTGAAGATGTATCCAGTGGGAAAGAAGGATATGATATTGTTGAAATAGACGCAAAGGAAATGAAAGGAAAAAAAGTTAAAGATATTATTCTCCAGAATTACAAAGATGGTCTTCTCCTTGCCGTATCTAGAGAGGGGAGATTATTCATCAAACCGGATCTGGAAATGGAAATAGAAAAAGATGACAAACTTTTATTCATAAGAGAGGCAATTTCCTAATTCGTCTTATAATACTGGCAAATTTCCTTTAAAACGCATTTCTCGCACATTGGATTTCTTGCCTTGCATATCTTTCTTCCATGGGCAATGAGCAAATTTGCTAAATCAAACCATTCCTCCTTTGGAAATTTTTTCATTAAGTCCTGTTCAATTTTTTCCCTGTTTTTTTCCTTTGTGAGCCCAAGTCTCTGAGATAATCGCATTACATGCGTATCCACAACGATCCCCTCATCTTTACGAAAGGCATTGGATAGGACGACGTTAGCAGTTTTTCTGCTAACACCCGGCAGTTTAATCAATTCCTCCATTGAATCTGGCACCTTCCCATTGTATTGTGAGGCTATTATTGAACAACATTCCTTGATAAATTTTCCTTTATTTTTGTAAAAATTTACACTTTTTATATCATTTTGCAATTCTTGTAAGCTAACTTCAGCATAATCCTCAGCTTTTTTATATTTCTTGAATAAATCCTTTGTTACCATGTTCACCCGCTCATCTGTTGTTTGCGCAGATAATATAGTTGCGATAAGCAATTCAAGGGGATTTGTATAATGCAAGGCTGTTCCTTTAACATCAGGATATTCTTTTCTTAATATGCTCACTACATCCATTTTAACACCTAAAAAACAACCATTTATTCCCTTTAAATTTCATTAAGCAATATCTCCCCTTCAATTTTTTGCCATTGACATTAAAAACAAATTTATCCTTCTCCTTTTCTTCCATTTCATAACTTCCCTTATCCCATATCTCGACCATTCCCGCACCATACATTCCCTCAGGAATCTCTCCTTCGAACTTTGCATATTCCATCTCATGGTTCTCTGTTTGAATGGCGAGCCTTTTCACCCCACCTTTCAAAGGAGGATGCTTTGGTAAAGCCCAGCTTTTTAATGCACCATTCATTTCTAAGCGTAGATCATAATGGAGGTGCGAAGCATAGTGTTTTTGTATCAAATATAATCCCACACCTATGAACCAAAAAGGATATAATAAAAATTTCGTTAAATAGTTGTGGAGAAATGTCCCAGATGTGGATATAAAAAAGATGAAAGATATCCTTGCCCTAGATGCGGATATGATAAACTATTCAAAATTCATTGGTAGGTGAAAAATGAAAAATAGGGAGATTGCAAAAATTTTTTACGAAATAGCAGACATGCTGGAAATGCAGGATGTGCAATTTAAGCCTCGTGCATACAGAAAAGCGGCACAGAACATAGAATCTTTATCAGAAGATATTGAGGAAATATATAAAAGAGGAGAACTTGAGAAAATACCAGGAGTGGGGAAAAGCATTGCAGAAAAAGTGAAAGAATTCATAGAGAAAGGCTCAGTAGCGTATTATGAAAAATTGAAGAAAGAGATACCTGTAAATCTTGAAGAACTTTCATCAGTAGAGGGCTTGGGACCAAAAATGATAAAATTGCTGTATAAAGAACTGGGAATCAAAAATTTAAATGATTTAGAAAAGGCAGCAAAAGAAGGAAAAATACGGCATTTGAAAGGAATGGGGGAAAGAACGGAGCAGAAAATACTGGAGAACATTGAGTTTGCCAGAAAAAAAGGAGGGCGCATTCTCCTTGGATTTGCTCTTCCAGAGGCAATGAAACTTATAAAATTTTTGGAGAAATATGCAGAAAAGATAAGTCTTGCTGGCTCCCTGAGGAGGAGAAAGGAGACGATTGGGGATATGGATATACTTGCAGTCTCCCTTAACCCAGAAAAGCTTATGGATGAGTTTACAAGCATGAATGAGGTTGATAAAATTTTGGCTAAGGGCGAGACAAAGTCTTCTGTACGTCTAAAAAGTGGGATACAGGTTGATTTAAGGATTGTAGATAAAGAAAGCTTCGGCTCTGCCTTGCAATATTTTACTGGTAGCAAGGAACACAACATTGAGGTTAGGAAAATAGCAGTGCGCAATGGGTATAAATTGAATGAATATGGTTTGTTTGATAAAAAAAGCAATAAAAAAATTGCTGGGGAGACTGAAGAGGGGGTTTATAAGGCATTGGGCATGCAGTATATTCCTCCAGAATTAAGGGAGAATAGAGGAGAGGTGGAGGCTGCATTGAATGGTGCATTGCCTGCCTTGGTGGAGAGAAAGGATGTGAGAGGAGACCTCCAAATGCACACAAAATGGAGTGATGGCGCAAATACCATAGAAGAAATGGTGAAAGAAGGCATAAAACTGGGGCATTCATTCATTGCCATCACAGACCATGTTGGGACTCTAAAAATTGCAGGGGGAATGGGTGAAGAAGAAATAAGGAAGCAGATGAAGGAGATTGAATCGTTAAATGAAAAATATGACGATTTCCATATTTTTCATGGAGTAGAGGTGAACATTCTTAAAGATGGAAATTTAGATATGAGCAGGAAGGTGTTAAAAGATGTTGATGTTGTTATAGCAAGCATTCATTCTGCCTTCCGTCAACCGATGGAGGAGATGACGAAAAGGTTGTTGAAAGCATTGGAAAATGATGTTGTGGACATACTTGCACATCCAACAGCCCGCATCATTTATAAGAGGGAAGCAATAAAATTCGATGTGGAGAAAGTTTTTGATGCCGCCAGGGAAAATGATGTCATATTAGAAATAAATGCACAGCCTGACCGACTGGATTTAAATGACATTCTTGCAAAAAAGGCAATAGAAATGGGAGTTAAATTATCAATTGGGACAGATGCGCATAATAAAGAAACTCTTCGCTATATTGAACTCGGTGTTGCTGTTGCAAGAAGAGCATGGGCAGAGAAGAAGGATATTGTGAATACTTATTCTATAGATAAGCTAGAAAAAATTTTTAGCAAATAATCAAATCCTTTCCTTAAGCCATTCATAGATTATTGGATATACTTCTTCCCTTACACGATGCCCAAGATGAAAATCTAGATGTGCATAGTTAATGTCTGTAAAGGGCGAATCTTCAGAAAACTCACAGTATGTAACATCTTTACTCCCTACATGACCAACTGCATATTTTACCTCACCAGGTGGCGCTTCTTCATCAGCACCTCCTGCAATGGCTAGAAGTGGAGTTTTGAAATTATGCAAATTGTGCTTATAGCTATAGCCAATACATTTACGCAATAAAGGGATTTTACCCATTATGTCATAAGTCCAAGGACATCTTGGGTAACGACAGAAATCATGATGGCGAAAAAATAATGCAAATTGGCTTAGAATTTTGAATGAAACATCATTATCAAATCCAAGCTTAATGTATTCATCAATAATTTTTTTATCTACATTATCTGGATTTGCGCCACTCTCTAGATATCTTTTCAAATTATGATGTTTTTCCGCTGCTTCTTTAAGATTAAACTTGAAACTAAATCTTTTCGGAAGGATATTGGTTATGAGATTAATTAAGGGGCTGGTATGTTCAAATGCTACAGGGGAGGCAATTGTTACAACTCCTTTTAAATTTTCAAAACCATGCTCAGTTTCCCCATATGCATAAGCAAGCATACCTCCCATACTCATGCCTATCCAGAATACAGGAATAGGAAAACCGTATTCTATTTGAACGCAACTTATAATAGCTTCAACATCCTTATCTATATAATCATCCACACACCAATCATATTTCTCTGGCATATCAGGATATTTGCAATCAAAATCATGAAAACTCCTTCTGCCTCGCAACTCAGGAACCCATACATCAAACTTAATATCATTTTTGTTTCCTCCCTTATAAAGATATGCTGCCAAGCTGTATCTATTCCATAATCTTTTTAAGCCTGCTTTCTCGTTATCGCCAAAATCAAGGCTGTGTTTATTGGCAAGTACGCCGTGGCAAAGAATAACTGGAAATTTTGCGATATCTCCTTTAGTGGGCTTATATCTCTTAATTTTTAGTTGGATTCCATCTGATGTTGGCTTGCTGCAGTAAATATCCTTCTCTGCCATTTTGCTACCTAAATATATGAAATGTAATAAATGTTATAAAAATATAGTGATGTTTGATGGCTTCAGCAATTTACATGGCTTAAAATTCACATCCTTTATAAACGATTAATGGATTCTACAATGTGAAAAAATGATATGGATTATACTGGTTGCAATCGTAATACTTTTGCTTATCATTGCAACAGTGGTTTACTACTACAATAAAATAATTCGCTTGGAAAACAGAATTGACAATGCATGGGCGCAAATAGATGTGCAGTTAAAAAGAAGGGCAGACCTCATCCCAAATTTGATTGAAACTGTTAAGGGTTACATGGAGCATGAAAAAAGTGTTCTTGAAAATGTAACAAAGGCGAGAGCATCTTTAATGAATGCAAAAACACCACAGGAAAATATGGAAGCTAACAATCAGCTAACCTCTGCCCTTAAAACGCTTTTTGCAGTTGCAGAAAATTATCCGACACTTAAAGCAAATGAAAATTTCTTGCAATTGCAGGATGAGTTAACGCATACTGAAGATAAAATTTCATACGCACGCCAGCATTACAATGACAGTGTGCTAGCCTTCAACAACGCCATTGAAACATTTCCAGGAAGAACATTTGCACGCCGCATGGGAAAAAAGGAGAAACCAATGCTTGAGATACCAGAGGAATCAAGGGAAGTTCCAAAAGTTTCTTTTTGAGCAGATAAAATGCCTCTAATGGTAGAAGAACATATTCGGAAAAATAAAAGAGATACATTGCTGGTCTGCATTTTCATGCTCTCTCTCCTCTTTGCCATCATTTTTGCTTTTGGATTTGCAATAGGTTTTCCTCCCATCATAGCAATGAGCATTGGCTTACCCATTTCCATCATTTATATCCTTGCTTCATATTCCTTTTCTGTTCAAAGTGTTATTGCTGCTGCGAAAGCAAGACCAGCAAACCCTCGCATAAGAAAAGAAAAGATTTTCATGTACAAGGTTGAGGAGATGGCGATTGCTGCTGGTTTGCCAGTGCCAAAGGCATATGTACAGGATTCAAGTGATATTAATGCATTTGCAACGGGAAAAAAACCAGAGGAGGCCATAATTTGCGTCACCACTGGAGCGTTGGAGAAATTAAATACAGAGGAGTTAGAGGGGGTTATGGGTCATGAAATGAGCCACATTTTAAACAGGGACATCCTCATTGCTACTGTCACCGTTGGTGTTGTTGGAGCTATAGCCCTTATATCAGAAATTCTCCTTCGCTCATTTTTGTGGGGAGGTGGAAGGCAAAGAGGAAAGAGTGGAGGTCTCATTATAATTGCCATAGTATTTGCCATATTTGCCCCAATTTTTTCTAGGCTTGCATATCTTTTTATTTCCAGAAGGAGGGAATATTTGGCTGATGCAAATGGTGCCTATCTTACCAGAAATCCAGAAGGACTTGCAAGAGCGTTGGAAAAGATAAAGGCTGACTTGCCTGATGACCCAAAAGGCTCTCCGACAGTAGCGCCTCTTTACATTGCAAATCCATTTAAAAGAGCATTGAAGGATTCAATATGGGCAACTCATCCTCCCATAGATGAGCGTATCAGAAGGCTCAGGGAAATGTAGAATGACCATAAAACTTGAATAAACCAATTTCTATACATGATTATTAAAAAGCATGAGGGTGAAATATGGGTAATGGAAAAACAATAGGAATGGCATTGTTTATTATTGGCATAATACTGCTAATTGCATACGGCTTATATCTTGGATTTGATGAGTTAGTGCAGGCATTGGATTTCATAAGTGCATTTTTCATCGCATTGGTGTTGATAGGCTTTGTAATTTTGATGGCATCAATTGTCATCGAGCAGCGTAGAGATGCGAGAAAAATGAAGGAAGAGATAAGTAAGGAGGATTTGGAACCATGATTATAACAAATACTGATTTTATACCGGGAAAAGAAATAAAGGAAGTATTAGGGTTGGTTAAAGGAAATACCATACAGGCAAAAAGCATTGGAAAAGACATCAAGGCAGGACTTCGCAATCTTGCTGGAGGAGAAATAAAGGAATATACAGAGATGCTTGCTGAGGCAAGAGAGGTTGCATTAAAAAGAATGAAGGACAAAGCAGAAAAAATGGGGGCAGATGCAGTGATTAATGTACGCTTCATGACATCTGCAATCATGGGTGGAGCAGCAGAAATTTTGGCGTATGGGACAGCAGTCAAGTTAGAATGAATGATGGCATGCTTCCATTTTACATTGTAAATGCCTTTACAAACAAACCATTTAAAGGAAATCCTGCAGGCGTAGTTTTGGATGCCAATGATTTAGATGAAAAAATAATGCAAAGAATAGCTTCTCAATTAAAATGCTCTGAAACTGCTTTTGTTATGAAAAGCAATAAGGCAGATTATTTTCTACGCTTCTTTTCCCCGCTAAAAGAAGTTGAATTATGTGGGCATGCAACAATAGCAACATTCTATACGATGGCAAAAGAAGGCATAATAAGGAAAAATAAAATTAAAATGGAGACAAAAGCAGGAATTTTGGGCATAGAAATAAGAGAAAATGAGATATTCATGGAACAGGCAGAGCCAATTTTTAGAGATGTGGATATAAGAAGGAAAAAAATTGCAGATGCTTTAAGAATAGAGGAAAAAGAAATAGATGATTTGCCCATTGAGGCTGTTTCAACTGGTTTATTTTCGTTGAATATTCCAATAAAGCATCTCAGCACCATACAAAAAATGGAACCAGATTTTGAAAAAGTTAAAGAAGTATGCAAAGAAAGCAATGTAGGGGCATTATTTGTTTTTACCTTCGAAACAGTAAATAAAGAATGTCTTGTCCATTCAAGATGCTTTGCCCCTCTATACGGAGTTAACGAAGACCCTGTCACCGGAACTGCCAATGGGGCATTGGGTGCTTATTTAGCAAAGCATGGATTGTTAAAAGGCAATAAATACAAAGCGGAGCAGGGATATGAAATTGGAAAGGAGGGAATTGTAAGCGTTGAAATATCAGACAAAATAAAGGTTGGGGGAGAGGCATATATTGCAATGAAAGGAAAAATAAATTTGGAGTGAAAAATTTAGAAAATATATTATATTGTCATCCTATTTACTTTCATGGGATGGGATGAGTGTGATATAAATGAAGTATCCAATAAAATAAGAGATTTTTTGAGAGTAGAATTTGAGGTTTGCAGGGAATGTAAAGAGCGGGCTAAAGGTCCATTTGAATGATGTTTAGTAAAGCATAAAAGATTGATCTCGATGCATTAGTATGAGTGCCCTTATTTTAGGTGGGGGAATGATGGGTCTTGCCATTGCCCACGATTTAATAAAAAATAGTGTTTCAGTAACTATTGCTGACATAAATGAAAAATGTCTGGAAAAAATGACATCTATTAAAAATAAGGTTGAATTTTTCCCCCTTGATGCAAAGAGTGAGGAAACTAAAAAAATAATGAAAAAAAATGATGTTGTGATAAGCGCTTTGCCATATGATTTTAACTATAAACTTGCAAAAACTGCCATAGAATGCAGAACACATTTTTGCGACCTCGGAGGAAACATTGATATGGTTGAGAGAGAGCTTTCATTGCACGAAAAAGCAAAGGAGGCAAATGTTTTAATTATCCCCGACTGCGGGCTGGCGCCTGGTATTACAAATGTTGTTGCCTCTCATCTCATCAAAAAAATTCATGGGATAAAAGAGATTCATATTCGTGTTGGCGGATTGCCGCAGAAGCCAGAAGGTCCCCTCAATTATGCCCTTTTTTTCTCAGTCCATGGATTGATAAATGAATATGTTGAAAAATCAAGAATTTTAAGGGGAGGGAATATTGCAGAGGTAGAATCATTGACTGGTTTGGAGGAAATATCGTTTCCTTCCTTCCCTCCACTGGAAGCATTTTATACTTCTGGAGGAACATCGACCCTTCCTCAAACTTTCAAAGGAATATTGAAAGAATTGGATTATAAAACGATTAGATATAAAGGGCATTGCGAAAAAATAAAATTGCTGAAAGATTTGGGCTTTTTTGAAGGGAATGCAAGGGCAGCAACCGAAAAAATTCTGGAAAGGGCTTTGAAAAAGAATGTTCCAGATGTTGTTCTTTTAAGGGTTACTGGAATTGGAAAGGAGATAAGAAAGATAGAGTTAATTGATTATTTTGATGGCGATGAAAACATCACTGCAATGATGCGAACCACCGGTTTTTCAACAGCAATAATTGCAAAAATGATTCTTGATGATGTTATTACCAAAAGGGGAGCATTACCTCCAGAAAAATGTGTTCCATCCGATGCATTCTTTGAAGAATTGAAAAAAAGAAAAATGAGAATAAGGGAGGGATCTTAAATAATGCCCCTCACTTTAGCTGCTTCTGCAACTCTTCCTATACTCACTATGTATGCTGCTGCCCTTGGATGTATGTCTTTGCCCTTTTCTTTATATTCCTTCTGTGTATTTATTACGTCCCAGAAAGCCTTACTCATCTTTTTGTCTAGCCTCTTGTAAACTTCTTCGAATTCCCAGTAATAGCCGTATACATTCTGCACCCACTCAAAGTAACTTACTGTAACTCCTCCAGCATTTGCAAGAAAGTCTGGCAAAACTAATATGCCTTTTCTATGCAATATTTCATCTGCTTCTGGTGTTGTTGGTCCATTGGCTAATTCCAAAATAATCTTTGCTTTTATCCTTTCCGCATTATCTTGGCGTATTACATTTTCCAAGGCTGCTGGTATGAGAATATCGACATCTAACTCTAGCAACTCATCATTTGTTATCTGTTTTGCTCCCTCATAGTTGACTACACTTCCTGTATTCTTTTTAACTTCCACTGTTTTATTGAATGTAAATCCCTCTTCGGAGTAAATTCCGCCTTTTGAATCGCTAACTGCAACAACCTTCGCATTTCTAAAAAGCCTTTTTATGAGCAAATGGGCATATTGACCAGCGTTTCCATAACCTTGAATAGCAACAGTAACTGCATTTCCTGCTGGAGCTGTTTCTTCTAATTTCTTCAGTTCCTCATAGGATTTATGCATTTTTTCTGCATTTTCTTCCAATGGCAATCCTATATACTTTGCTGCTTCCCTAAGCACATACATTCCTCCTCTTGCGGTTGCATCCGCTCTGCCCTTGCTTCCTCCTATGCTCAATGGCTTTCCTGTGATGACGCCTGGGGCATTATATCCAACTATTTTGCTATATTCATCCATCATCCATGCCATGATTTGAGGTGTCGTATAAACATCTGGGGCAGGTATGTCCTTTTCTGGTCCAATAAATCTGCCTATTGCTCTTATATAACCTCTTGCCAGTCTTTCTATTTCTCCTTCGCTCATCTCCTTCGGATTGCAGATAACTCCTCCTTTTCCTCCTCCGTAAGGCAGGTCAACTATTGCCGTTTTCCAGGTCATCCATGCAGCAAGGGCTTTTACCGTATCCTCTGTTTCTTCGGGATGGAAGCGAAGTCCTCCTTTTGTTGGTCCCCTCGCATCATTATACTGACATCTAAATCCGATGAAAGTTTTTGTAGAGCCGTTGTCCATTTTTACTGGTATTGTAACTCTTAAAAAACGCTGTGGCTCACGTAGATATGCATGCATATCTTTATCGAGACTCATAATTTCTGCTGCCTCATCCAACTGTTTTTGCGCTATTTTAAATGGGTTTAGTTCTTCTGTTTCCATTTTGATCCCTCATGCGGTAATGTGTTTATTCCTTTTAAATTTAATAGAATCGTGTTAGCACACATCAAGCAAAAGCATATAAGGGAAATGGAATTTACTTTCCCACCAATGAGCGATAAAAAAGAACCACCAGGTAGTAATTCAGGAAGTGAGAGATATGGAGAGAAGGGAGAATATTGCATATCCCGTTCATCTAAACCTATTTATTACTCTCCAGTCTCTCAAGCGCCATGACTTTAAAGATTTTTCTGAATCTCTTTTTTCTTTGATATTCTGCACATTTGGTGACTTAATTACTGGCATAATAATGGGTGTATCCACATCCAGCTTGCAGGCATTGCCAGCTTTACTCATCCTCATTCCGCCTGCCATTGGGATGCGCGGCAATATATTCGCATCTTTGGGCTCTCGTTTGGGGACTTATCTTCACACTGGGCAAATATCTCCAAGCTTTAGAGGAAAAATTCTAAGCCAGAATGTAAGTTCTTCTTTTATCCTTAGCATATCAATGAGTTTTTATCTCGGCTTGCTTGCAACGTTCACAGCAAACTTTTTAGGAATGGAAGTAAAAGCAATTGACATGATTCTCATATCCTTAATTGGGGGCGTTTTATCTGCTTTTTTCATGCTTGCCTTCACCATAGCAACTGCATTTTTTAGTTATAGACTTGGTTGGGATCCTGATAATGTTACAACACCTCTCATCACTCTAGTAGGAGATGTCATCACACTCCCCTTACTCTTTTTTTCAATGAGTTTCATATTAATCATCAATTACCAGCAAAAAATGCTTCTTTTCGCTTTTTTTATCATACTGGGAATAATAAGCGTAATTTTGCCCTTTTCAAAAATATCAATACCTTATTGCAAAAGAATTGTTATGGAAAGCATTCCAATTCTACTTGCATGTGGGCTCCTTGGCACTTTCTCTGGCTCCTTGTTGGGAGGCTCTTTTAAAGGCTTGATAGGAATAGCGGGGATATTAACAATGGTTCCCGCTTTCTTGGAAGATGGAGGGGCAATAGGAGGCATACTTGCTGCAAGATTTTCATCTGCCCTGCATCTTGGTTCAATGCATTATAGCAAATTTCCACCAAAAAAAGCACAAAAAATGTTTTTATCAATGCATGTCATCGGACTCGTTGTTTTCTCTTTAATAGGAATATTTGCATACATAATAAGCATTGTTGTTGGAATTGATGTACTCCCAGTGCATGAAATGGTGATTGTGTCTGTGATTGCAGGAGAGTTGTTGATAGTTGTTGTTAACTTTGTAGCATATTATACTTCCATTACATCATTCAAATTTGGACTTGACCCCGATAATGTAACCATACCAATAATTACAAGCATCATGGATATACTGGGAACAGCATGCCTAATAGCTGTCCTTTTACTTTTTGGTATTATATAATTACTTTTTCCCCAAGAATTTATCCAAAAATGATTCTTCTTTCTTCTTTTCCAGTGGCAGAGAAATTTCTTCATGCTGCTTCAAAATAGGCTTGTAAGTCTGCAGTTCATCCAAGGAATGCTCAATTCCTTCCACCTTACTTACAGAATAGTAGGATGTTTTTATCTCATCCCCATCTCTATACACTACCTTTACTACATACCCTCCAGGCGTTTCATATACTATTTCTCTATTAATAACTCTCCCTCTCAATTTCTCCCCGCCAGGAGGCGCCATCTCAATCTCGACTTCTTTTTCTGTTTCTTTTTCCTCCTCTACTGACTCTGGCATGACTTCTTTTTCCAGTCCTTCATCAATAATTTTCTCTATCTCTTCCAGACTTTCCTTTGCGGTTTTTTCCCATTTTCTCTCCTTCAATTCTTCAGTATCGCCAAAAGTCTCTTTTTCCAAAGCTTTTTTTTCCTCATGTGATAGTGAAAATTGAGAAAGAAGATACTCCTTCCCTTTAATTTTCTCTTTCTTTTCTGATGGTTGAGAAAGAAGGATGCTTGAATATCCTACTTCTTCCAACGGCTCTTCTTTTATTTCTTCAATTTCTTCATATATTTCCTCCTCTACCCTTTCCACTCCTATCTCCTCTACTTCTTCCTTTTTTTCTCTTCTTTTTATCCTTGGCAGGCGGAGCAATCGCATCTTTACACCAAATCTACATCTCATTTTCCTTTAAAATGTTTTACTATGCTAATGCATGCCTGCATCACACTTTTATATTACATTTTTTATAACAATTGGTGAATACATGCAAGAAAGAAGGTACTTTACCATCTCCCTTCCAAAAGCAGCATTGGATGAGATTAAGGAATACGTAGCCTCGAATGACTTATACAATTCACACCTGGAATTTTGTGTGGATGCAATAAGACAAAGGTTAAATGAAATCCATGAAGAGATGCTTGAGAAAGAAAGGATGAAAGACATGGATATCATTGTACGTGCAGATTCCATAAGAAAAAAACTGGATGAATTCATAAAGGAATTGCCAAAGCAGAACAGAGAAGAAATAGAAAAATTAATGAAGGAGACAATAAAGAAATATGACAAATGATAGATGCGGCGGGGAAGATAAACTTTTAAGATTATTGGAGAAAATACCTGACGAAAAAAACAGAAAGGACATTCTCAACATCATACATAATGCAATCATTGAGCATCCGCAGGCATACATCATTATATTAGATAAAAATGGTAACTTTCTTTTTGAAAATAAATCAATTCATGGAATGCCAATTGAGAGAGTTATAGGTAAGCCTTGTTTTTCTGATTTCGGAGGGGAAGTCCACCTCAGGGATATGGAAATAATTACCAAGTTATTCCAGGAAGCATTAAATGGAAAGGCAGGGGAATTAGAGGTTGAAAGTGATGATGGTAGAATATTTTCTGGAAAATTTATGCCCATTAAAAGAAATGACAAAGTAAAATATGTAATCATGGTTATTTATGATATTACCTATCAAAGGGAAATTGAGGAATTGAGAAAAGCAAAAAAAATATATGAGGAAGGAGTGAAAGATGTATTTTTAATGCGAATTCTTTTTCCAAGCGGCATTTGCGATTATGTAAGTCCTTCTTTTAAAAATTTCACTGGATATGAAATAAAGGAAGGCATAAATGTCATTTCCTTATTTTTGAGCCACCTCCATCCAGATTTTCGTGAGGAAGTAAGAAAAAAATGGGAGAGGTTGGTCAGCGGTGATATTCCACCAAAAATGATGTATAAAGCAAGAACCAAAACAGGAGAATATAGATGGTTTTATCAAACGAATTCAGGGGTTTATGATAAGGATGGCGACCTCATTGCTGTTGATATTGTTGTGAGGGACTTTACCGAACAAAAAGCATTGGAAGATGAGCTTAGGGATTTTGGTGAGAAATTCAATCTCATTTTAAAGGAAGGGAAAATAGCACTCTTCACTGCCATATACAGTAAAGCTGAGGAGAATGTGATAGCGGAAAAAATTATTTTTACAGATAGTATAAAAAATATTACAGGCTATGATGCAAAGGATTTTTTGGATGATCCAGAGCTATTAATAAAGATTGCATATGCAGGTGATTTTAATAGGGTCATAGAGCAATTTTTCCATCAGTTTAAAGAAGAGAATGAAGTTGATATTGTAAGTAGATTTATTAGAAAAGATGGTTTTATTGGCAAAATAAAAATCTGGGGAAAAATATTTCGCAATGAAAATGGTAAGCCCCTGCGAATAGAGGGAATTGCTATGGATGCGACAGATAAGGATGTGTATGATGATTTGCTTGATTATTTTGCAAAAAAACTTGCTGAAAGGAAAATTAAGGCATCAGAAGCATTCTATATACACTAGGCAAAAGCACCTGCTAGGAAAGCAATTAAGCCAATAAAAATTGCAAGAAGGCTAATTTTTCTGCACTTATCCAAATTTTTTGTATCCGTCTTTTGGATAATGATGACGGATGTGTAAATGAGGAGTATGTCGGTTATTAGTACAAAAGAAAGGTAAATGAAGTCATGGTAATATGCCTTATCAACGTTAAAAATGAAAGGGATGAAACTCATTGCTATCGCCGTTATGTAAAAACCAGAGGCAATAACATTTGCTCTTTTCTTTCCAACATACAAAGGAAATGATTTTGTTTTTCTCTCTGCATCTCCTGCAAAGTCCATTACATCTTTCATTATTTCCCTTCCAACGCCTGTCAAAAAGGCAATAAATGATATGAAAAAGATTATTGGAGGGAGCTTAGTTGAAATTGTTGCCCCTCCAAAGATAAAGGGGATAGCCATAATAAATGCAATGTAAAAATTCCCAATGATTTTTATTTCCTTCAGCTTCACATCATACAAGGTTGCTATTATTGCATTAATAATTGCTATTAAAAAACAAGTTGTATTTACCATAATGCTGGTTAATATGCCTGCGGGAAGGAAAATGAAGTAGATTAAAACGGCAGTCATTGGCATCAAATCCCCTCTCACCAATGGACGGTCCATACGTTTATTTTTTTTATCCACCTCCAAATCGAAGTAATCATTTAAGGCAAATGTAGCTGCTTCCAGAAAAAGAGCGGTGAGAAATGCAAAAAATAATTTGTCCCAAGGAGGAAATCCTTTAGCTGCAATAACAGAGCCAATGAAAATCGCAACAACAAGCATGAATCCATGCCCTAGACGCATTAACTCCCATATTGCCTTTAATTTTTTCACAATGAAGAAGGAGGCAACATTAAAATTTTTTTCCATTAACTAATCCTTCTTCGCATTTCAAATAATTTCTCTGCAACTCTTCCTATGCCATATTTATGACTGGAAAAAGCCCTTGCTATTTCCTCTCCGAGTATAAAAACCGCCTTCTCATGCTCCTTTTTAGATTTATGAACATGCTGAGGAAACACACCAAATGCCATATATTCCTTAAACATTTCCTCATCAGGAAACAACCTTTCTAACTCTTCTTTTATTTGAGCAAATAGGGTATGAAATTGTATAATTTCTTGCTTTTGCATCTCATCCCTCACCTAGATAACAAATAATCAATTTTAAGTTTTTCTATAGCGTATCAGATTTTCTCCAAAATCATTTCTGCTACTTTTTTCCCAGATAAGAGCATGCCACCAAATATCGGTCCCATACGAGGTGCTCCCATAACGGCGTTGGCAGCCATTCCTGTTACCCATAGGCCGGGATAAACTTCTCTGGTATTCTTTATAGTTTCTCTCTCTCCCTCATCAGCCCACATTGCCTTCTCTCCCTCGACTTTCCCACTCTTTGTTTTTAATCCCATCTTTTTTTCTACAATCCTACAGACTTCACATGAATGCCCTGTTCCATCTACAACTGCCTTTGCCTCTATGGAGAGAGGATCTACATGCATTCCTGATTGAAGAACCCCCGTCCAATTTATTACAACACCATGGATGCGCCCTTCCTTTGCCATTACATCCTCTACAGTCATTCCATTGAATATCATTGCTCCGGCATCAACTGCTCCTGCAATAATTTTTGCAGATGCCTCTATGGAATCAGCAATAAAATAATCATCTCTTTTTTTGCACCTTACCCCTACTTCTTCTAAAATCTTCCTTCCTTCTTGCTGGACGACAATAACTGGGAAAACCATGCCACCTCCCCACATTCCACCTCCTGGCGAGATTTTTCTCTCAAATATGCATACCTTCTTTTCCTTTGCAAGATATCTTGCTGCCGTTAAGCCAGATGGACCTGCTCCAACAATGGCGACATCTATTTGAAATGCATCTGAAAATTTTTTGCTAAATTCATCAAAGATGTGTCTCGTTATCTCAATATCTTTTATCTTCATCTTGTAGGGCATCTACAAATGAGTATTTATTATTTCTCCCTTTTGTCAAATAGGGAGGGGAGGTGAATTAAATATGAGCCGTCCTTTTGGATAATAATGGATTCTTCATCCAACAATTTTTTCAAATTTATTGTGTACTCTCCAACCTCTTTTACGGATATACTCTCAACTCTCTTACTCTCTTTTTCAATGTCTTTTGATACTTCTCTTTTCTTTTCTTCTATTTCCTTAACAATTTCCTTTATCGTCCTTGGCTCTATTTTCATCCACTCCTCTTCTTTCCCTCTATCCTGTATTATTTTTGCCAGCGATTCTATTTCTATATCTGTTTTGTCCATTAACTTTTGCCTCTCCTCCTTGCTCAATGGCTTTTGAGTGTAGAAAAATTTTTTACCCCCACATTCAGGGCAGCCTTTAAGCAATTCTGTTGAACCTTTCTCAAAAACCTTACCACATTTTAGGCATTGGTGAGGCATTCTATCTTCCCTTTATTATCGTCTTTATTACATCATTATCTTTGTAAACCGTCTTCAATTTATCTGCTGGTCCTATTAATGTTATCCTAGGCTGACGAATTTTTCCTATCAATCTTTTGAAGAAACCTTTTTCCCCGTATTCCTTATAGCTTTCCATCTCTATTCCAATGAATTTGTCTGGATTTATTTCCTTCATAGTCTTCTCTATCAATTTTGCTTGCTCCTCTGCACTCAATCCTCTTTCCAAGACCAAAATTTCCCCTTTCTCCACTTCTTGCAAAATAAACTGTATTTTTTCCTCTGTACTAAGTCCCTCTAATTTTTGATGGGAAATTAAATTCACTTTTATCTCCGTCATTTTATTTCCTCTTTGCTTTTCCAAATGTTTTAATCATTGCATTGTACAACATTTCAACATTATATCCTGTAAGGGCTGAGATTGGAATAACTTCATGTTGAGGAAATGCTGATTTTAAGGTGGCAGGTGTAGAGCCATCTAAATCTATTTTATTTGCTGCTATTAATACGGGAAGCTCCCTTGCTTCCAGATTTCCAATTATGGTAACATTTACCTGTGTAAATGGATTTTGGGTGCTATCCATTAACAAAATTACCCCATCTACATTATCAAGCCATCTAATTGCCTCTATAACTCCTTCTGTTGCCTCCTTCGCTCTTTTCCTTGCCTCTTCCTCGCTGAGACCATATTCCATAAAATCGTGAAAATCTACTTTTGTGGCTATACCAGGTGTATCTACAATATCTAAAGTGAGGGAAGAATCTCCATTTTTGATGACAATATTGTCTTTTTTTTGTGCTCTTCTTGTCTCGTGAGGAACCTCAGATACAGCACCAACAACATCTCCACTCCAATCTCTAGCTATTCTATTTGCCAATGTTGTTTTTCCTGCATTTGGAGGACCATATATACCTATCCTTACATGCTTTTTCCCAAAAATGGATTGAAGCAAACTCCTCAACCTTCCGAGCAATCCCATCCTTATCATCTAATACATGGCATACATTTATATAAACTTTATTAAAAGATGTTGGCTATTCCAACTCTCCTATTTCTTTTTCAACAGCATCAACAATTTCCCCCGAATGAACCATTTTGGCAATAGCAGAGATCTCTTCATAGAGGGGTCTATCTTCCTCAACCATTGAAACTTTTTTTCTTATTAAATCATATGCAATTTGTGATGCCTTCGATGCCTTCAACTCGTGAAAATCTAGAGCCTGGCTGGCTGTAATGAATTCAATGGCAATTATTTTATTTGTATTTTCTAGGATGCGCATGCTTTTTAGGGCAGATGTCGCTCCCATTGATTGGTAATCTTCTTTGTTTGCAGATGTGGGAATGGAATCGACGCTGGAAGGATATGCCAAACTTTTATTTTCATTTACCATGGAGGCAGCTACATATTGAAGAATCATTAGTCCTGAATTCAAACCTGGTTTTTGAGCTAGGAAGGGAGGGAGCTCTGATAGATGTGCATCAAGCAACCTTGCCACCCTTCTCTCAGAAAAACTCCCAAGTTTTGTAACTACAATGTTCATTAAATCAAGGGCTATAGCTATAGCATCCCCATGAAAATTTCCCCCAGAAAGCACGTCGTCAAATATGAGGGGGTTATCGGTTGCTGAATTTATCTCTACTTCCAAAATTTTTTTTACATAATTTAAAGAATCCCATATCGCTCCAAAAACCTGAGGCATGCAACGCAATGTATAAGCATCCTGAACCTTTGGGCATGTTTTATGAGATGCGATTATGTCACTCTCTCTAGTAAGCTTCCACAAATTTTTTGCACATTTTATTTGACCTTCATAGGGGCGAGCATTCTGTATTTCCTCCCGAAATGCTTGGTCTGTTCCTTTCAATGCCTCCAGACTCATTACCCCTGCTATCTGAGCATTTTTTAGGAGCATTAATGAATCATATATGCCAAGGCATGCTATAGCTGTCATCATCTGCGTTCCATTTATTAATGCAAGACCTTCCTTTGCCTTGTAGCGTATCGCACCTATCTCAGCTTCCTCCAATGCTTCCATTGCTGGCACTTTCCTACCATTAAAATTCACCATCCCCTCGCCCATAAATGCAAGGGCTATGTGAGCCAATGGAGCCAAATCACCACTTGCTCCAACTGAACCTTGGGAAGGAACAACAGGATGAAAATTTTTATTCAATGCCATTCCAAGTTTTTCAACTAAATTTAAAGTCACACCTGAATATCCCTTTGCCAGTGAGTTCATGCGAAGAAGCATCATAGCCCTTACCACTTCCTCTGGCAGTTCTTCTCCAACAGCACATGAATGACTTCTCACCAAATTTTGCTGGAGTTTTTCTATCTCATCCAATGATATACGAACATTTGAAAGCTCACCGACTCCAGTATTTATTCCATATGCTATCTTGCCTTCATCAATAATTTTCTCTACCTTCTCCCTGCATTTATTTATTTTCTCCATAGCCTTTTTAGCAAGCACTACCTCCTCTTTTCCCCTTGCAACTTTTATGACATCCTCAATCCTCAAACTTTCTCCATCTATCTCGATCATTTTCTCAACATCGGCATTTTTATTTTCATTCTTTTAGCAAATTCTATAGCTTCTTCATAACCAGCGTCTGCATGCCTTACTATGCCCAAACCTGGGTCGGTAACAAATACTCTCTTTATCCTCTCATCTGTCTCCTTTGTTCCATCGCAGACAACAACCATTCCTGCATGGGTTGATAAGCCTATTCCAACTCCTCCACCATTATGAATAGATACGCTATCTGCACCTGCAGCGCAATTCAACAAAGCATTTAACAATGGCCAGTCAGCAATGGCATCGCTTCCATCTTTCATTCCTTCCGTTTCCCTATTCGGGGAAGCAACGCTTCCCGCATCTAAATGGTCTCTCGTTATTGAAATGGCTCCTATCTCGCCCTCTCTGACCATTTTATTTATTGCAAGGGCAAATTTATCTCTCTCACCATATCCAAGCCAGCAAACTCTTGCAGGCAAACCTTCCCAAGGAAGATATTTCTCAGCAAGCTCAATCCAATTGACTAAAGTTCTATTCTCAGGAAACATTTTTAGAACCATCTCATCCGTTTTTATTATATCTTCCTCATTTCCTGTTAAAGCAAGCCATCTGAAAGGACCTCTCCCCTCGCAAAACATTGGGCGTATATATGCAACAACAAATCCAGGATACTCAAAGGCATTTTTGACTCCTGCTTCATAAGCCTGCCCCCTTAAATTATTTCCATAGTCAAAAACTATTGCCCCACGCTTTTGAAATTCAAGCATAGCCTTGCAATGCTCAGCCATCGATTCCATTGATTTTTTTATATATTCCTCTGGATTTTCCTTCCTTAACTCAAATGCCTCATGTAAATTTTTGCCGTAGTAGCCAGAGGGAACATATCCATTCAATGCGTCATGGGCGGATGTCTGGTCAGTAACAACATCTGGAATTACGCCTTTCCTTACTAATTCAGGATGAACATCTGCGCAATTACCAAGCAATGCAATGGACAAAGCCTCTCCCTCCTGCCTTGCATTTTTTACCATTTCCAAAGCCTCATCCATGTCCTCAGTCTTTTCATCACAATATCCTGCTTTTATGCGCTTCTCTATCCTCTTTTCATCGCATTCTACCACTAAAGCAATTCCGCCATTCATTTTTATTGCCAATGGCTGTGCACCTCCCATCCCTCCTAAGCCACCAGTGAGCACAAATTTTTTTCTTAATGTCCCATCAAAATGTTTTCTGGCGCATGCAGCGAATGTTTCATATGTTCCTTGGATAATTCCCTGTGTACCAATATAGCACCATGAACCAGCGGTCATTTGCCCATACATTATAAGTCCTAAATCTTCCAACTCATAAAACTTCTCCCATGTACTCCATTTCGGCACAAGGTTGGAGTTTGCCATTAAAACACGAGGTGCATCTTCCTTTGTCCTAAAAATTGCAACAGGTTTTCCAGACTGAATGAGCAATGTTTCATCATCCTCCAGCTCTTTCAATGATTCAACAATTTTTTCATAACATTCCCAGTTACGGGCTGCCTTGCCGGTTCCACCATATATAATCAATTGCTCTGGCAATTCAGCATTTTCCAGATTGTTTTCAAGCATACGTAGTAATGCTTCCTGCTTCCATCCTTTGCATCTCAAATCCTTTCCTCTTTTTGCCTTTATTTTTTTCATTAAATGGTAAATGTTCTGGCATACTTAATTTTTAGCTTGCATCAAGGACTAATTCTTTTCTTATCTCTCGGAAAGAAAATACATTCCCTTACGTTCCCAAGGTTAAGCATTTTCATGAGAAACCTTTCTATTCCAAAGCCAAATCCACCGTGAGGGGGCATTCCATATTGAAATGCTTTTAGATAATCCTTAAAATTATCCACATTCATATTCAATTCCTTCAACCTTTTTTCCAGCAGTTCTTTATCATGAATGCGCTGAGCCCCTGATGAAATTTCCACACCTCTGTATTCCAAATCAAAAGCCCTTGCATATTTTCCTTCAGGCATGGCATAGAAGGGTTTTGTCTCCAAAGGAAACTTTGTTATGAAATAAAAGTCCTCATTTATGTGCTTACTCAACAATTTTTCTTCATCAATGCCCAAATCATCTCCCCATTTGAAATCCATTTCTTTTGCCAAGATATCAACAACTTCATCATATGGTATTCGCTTGAAAGGCAGGGAGGGAATATTTATCTCAGCATTTAGAATCTTCAACTCCTCCTCTCTTTCTTCAGCAATTTTTTTCAATGAATGTTGCACCATTTTTTCGCAAATGTGCATTACATCTTCTTCGCTTTCAATAAAAGCCATTTCTATATCTACGGCTGTTGACTCATTTAAATGGCGGGTTGTATCATGTTCCTCAGCGCGGAAATACCATGCTATTTCATATACCCTGTCGAAACCAGTAGCCATCAATATTTGCTTATACAGTTGAGGTGATTGAACTAAATAAGCATCCTTTCCAAAGTAATTGATTTTAAAAACCTCAGTTCCCCCTTCTGGTGATGAAATTGTAATTTTTGGAGTATGGACTTGAATAAAGCCCTCAGAAGATAAAAATGACATAGCTGCCTTAATGAATGTATGCCTTACCAAAAAAATTGCCCTCGTTTCCTCTCTCCTTAAATCAATGAATCTGTTATCCAGGCGGGTATCAAAATCCACATTAACTTTATCTGCAACTCCCATGGGCAAGGGTGTTTTCGCTATGGATAAAATTTTTACCTCCTTTGCCATCAATTCCCATCCATTCCTTACCTTTTCATTTTCCTGGCATATGCCTTTAACGGATACAACACTCTCTCTTGGCAATGAAGTAAGACTTTCAAAAATTTCTGGCTCCTCCTTTTTTATGCATGTGACCTGCGCCTTTCCTTTTCTGTCTCTCAACAAAATGAAGGCTATTCCTCCCAGATTTCTTATGTCTTCTATCCATCCAGCAAGGGAAATCGTCTTTCCATATTCTGCTGGCGTTATATCTTTTGAGTAGTGGGTTCGGAGCATACGGGTAAAAAGAAAGGTTGCATTAAATGTTTTCTATATCTCCAAAATGCTGTTGGTATTTCTGGCAAAGGGTCTTCCAATTGGGCAAGCCATTCTGTGCCCCCATTTTTTCTACAACCATTGATGCAGCCGTACTCCCCATTTTGCATGCTGTTTCCATATCATAACCTTTCATTAAACCAGCCCAAAATGCTGCCTTATATGCATCGCCAGCTCCTGTAGGATCAACAATCTCTGCTGGCACAACGGGAATAGAAATTTTTTTATCTTTTGTATAAACAATGCTTCCTTCCTTTCCTTTTGTTACAATAATGTCCATATGCTTTACTAGCGCCTCTTTCTTCATCCCTACTTTCCTTTCTATTTCTTTTAACTCAAAATTATTGCAGAAAAGGACGGCTACTTTTTCAAGGACATAAGAAAGCCCTTCTTTGTTCCATTTAGGCAAATCCTGACCAGGTTCATATGCCACATATTTCCCTTTTTCTGCCATTTTGGTTGCCAAAGAAGGATGTGATGGGGCAATATGAACATATTCCCTCGCTATGCCTTCCATCTCATCCATTTTCTCAGAAACACCCCAGTAAAAGTATGTAATCTGATTTTTTTTCTCGTCATTGAAAATATATGCCTGCGCAATTTTTTCGTTAAACTTTGCCACACATAAATCAACATTATTTTCTTTCAAATACCTTCCATATTTACTTTCCGAAAAATTTTTTGGAACTGCTGAAATTATCTCACTTCTGCAACCCAATTTTGAAATGCCTACTGCAATGTTGGCGGCACCACCTCCAAAATATTTTCCCATTTTTTTAATGTAGATGGAATAATTTTTTTCTGGAAAATATGGAATGGAAAAGATGAAATCCATTGCTATGTGGCCGACAACAGTTACTTTTTTCATAGATGGAATATGATAACATCCATGCTTCTCTCTATAACCTCATTTTCCTCGCTATAACCAATGACTTTGATATTATGCCTCCAGAAAATTCTTTCATCCCAGTGCCATGAAAATGGAGACTCATTGTCCGTATATTTTAGTTCATCATCAACATAAAATTCAACAGCAGTAATTTCTTCTGTTGCAGAAACGTCTATGTCTATGCTACCAAAGATGATGGTATTCCCAAGAAACGTCTGCCTTATCTCCTGGTTAAATAAATAAAGATAACCTGGCTTGGGCTTGCTCAAACCAATACTCTCTCCCTCATATCCACCTATTTTTAAACTAGGATCACCAAAGAGAATCCATTCCTCCACCGTTTTATAATCAAGTTTTTCCATTTTTTGATATGAAAGATAATCATCTATGGAATCTGCCCACATCTCTCCCAAATTTTCATCGGAAATATGCATTGCAAGACGAACATCCATGTATCCAGATAAGCCTGAAGTAACATAACGCCCGGTATATCCCCAACTTAAAGCTGTGGTTGCAAATGTTGCAATTGCCCCCTTATTTTTCACTTTTACAAAATGCCATGCCAAACAAGTTCCTTTATCAAATTCTCCCGTCGAGCATGCATCCAAAACAACGATCGGCAACATATTTCCGTTGGAAAGTATGGAGACATCTCCAACATCTATTCCAATCCACTTATTGAAATCTTCTGGGGGATGAGTTGCCCAGCTCAGACGATTTCCGTGACCAGAGAAGTCAACGAATCCTGCTCCATTGTTAATTTGGCTTCTTATACTGGATGCCCCTAAATTATCAAGAGATGTAAACAACTTGATTATATCAAAATCATTGAGATATGCTTTCACTTTTTCCTTTGTATATTCTCCTTCATATACTTTCTCATCGTCTTCATGACTGTCTCCTCCACAAAGAATTGCTCTCTTAAACCATTCTCCTTGAGCAGCCGAATTTTCATAGGTAATTATTTTGTTTACGACAGTAGTAACATCTGCTTCATTATCACATGCGAGCCTTCCCACATATACATCTGGATATAAATCGATTTCATCTGTCCCACCTTGATAATCATACTCACCAAAAATGTCGTTGCCATTACTGTCCCATGATGAAAATTTGCCGTTTGAATCATAAATATCGGCATAATACAAATCTGTTACATGATGCGTCTCTGTTCCATCATTTATGTATGCATATCTAACAGGCATTTTTTCTGCATTTCCAACCAACAAAACATACTTTATTCCCCATTTCTCTATGGCATCTTTAATAAAATTTTTTATTTTTTCGGCATCATCTCTACCAGGATATGCTTTCGTGCTTGTTAATGATGTTAAAATCGTTTGGATTCCCAAGCTTGTTTTATGCTCAACTAAAGGTTGCAGCTCATCCAAAAATTCAGAAGGAGAAATGATGAGCAAATCATAAACATCATTCTGCATCAAAGGCTTCTTCGGAGGCTCATAATTTATCTTTATTTTCATTTCATTGGTATACATTAACTCATTTTTTGCTGGAATATATCTGCATGGAAATGCATGTATGGAAAGAAAAATTACATGCTTTCCATTTTCAATTCCTGCACCAATGTTGTATTTTA
>CAZHBO010000004.1:0-13041 GCA_964530745.1 uncultured Thermoplasmatales archaeon
GATTTCATCCGTGAAATAATTGATGAGGATATTCGTACAAATAAATATGGTGGTAAAGTTCATACTCGTTTCCCTCCTGAGCCAAATGGCTATCTCCACATAGGGCATGCAAAATCTATTTGCTTAAACTTTGGAATTGCAGAAGAATATGGGGGCAAATGTAATCTGCGCTTCGACGATACCAATCCTGCTAAAGAGGAAGAAAAATATGTTGAAGCAATCATAGAAGATGTTAAATGGCTGGGATTCGACTGGGAGGACAGGCTTTTCTTTGCCTCTGATTACTTCGACAAAATGTATGAATATGCAGTTGAGTTAGTAAAAAAAGGTAAGGCCTATGTAGATGATTTATCACCCGAGGAAATAAGAGAGTATCGCGGCACTTTAACAAAGCCGGGTAAAAACAGCCCATATCGCAATCGTTCCGTTGAGGAAAATCTTGCCCTTTTGGAGAAAATGAAGGCAGGAGAGTTTAAGGATGGGGAGAAAGTACTTCGTGCCAAAATTGATATGAGCCATCCAAATATGAACATGCGAGACCCTATTATGTATAGAATTTTGCATGCTACTCATCACCGCACTGGCAACAAATGGTGCATTTACCCCACTTACGACTGGGCTCATGGTTTGGAAGACTCCATTGAGGGCATTACCCATTCCATATGCACTCTAGAATTTGAAAATCATCGCCCTCTTTATGACTGGTTTCTCGAGCAGCTAGGCATTCATCATCCCCGGCAGATAGAATTTGCCCGCCTCAATCTAACTTATACTGTAATGAGCAAGCGAATGCTTCGTGAGCTTGTAGAGGAAGGATATGTCAGTGGATGGGATGATCCACGCTTGCCTACAATAAGAGGAATGAGGAGAAGGGGCTATTCACCTGCTTCCATCCGTGATTTTTGCAGGCGTATAGGGGTATCTAAAACCAATAGCATCATCCCCATAGAACTTTTAGAGCATTGTGTCAGGGAGGATTTAAACAAAACTGCCCCTCGATACATGGGGGTGTTGAATCCTTTGAAAGTGGTCATTGAGAACTATCCAGAAGATAAGGTGGAGGAAATGGATGTTGTGAACAATCCTGAAGACCCAAATGCGGGGACACACAAAGCACCTTTCTCCCGTGTTTTGTATATCGAAAGGGATGATTTCATGGAAGAGCCACCTAAAAAATTCTATCGCCTTGCTCCAGGACGTGAAGTCCGCCTTAAAAATGCTTATTTCATTACTTGCATAGATTTCACCAAAAAAAATGGAGAAGTTTCTGAGCTAAGATGCACCATTGACCCTGCAACAAAAGGTGGCGATGCTCCCAATGGGAGAAGACCAAAATCAACACTGCATTGGGTTTCAGCCGAGCATGCAATCGATGCTGAAGTCCGCTTATATGATAAATTGTTTACAGTTGAAGACCCGGCAGGGCAGAAAGATGCAGACTTCAAGGATTTCCTGAACCCAGATTCCCTCAAGGTGCTAACTTCATGCAAGATGGAACCTGCGATGAAAAATTTAAAGCCATTTGATAGAATTCAACTTCTGCGCATTGGCTACTTCTGTGTTGATCCCGACACAAGTGATGATAAGCTAGTCCTCAATAAAACTGTTGGATTGCGTGATGAATGGGCTAAAATTCAGCAGCAGATGAAAAAATAGGCTATTTTCCATATTCTGGCTTTTCCAACTCTTCTTCAATGCGCAGCAACCGATTATACTTCTCGGTCCTCTCCGCTCTGCAAGGTGCTCCTGCTTTTATTTTCCCTGCTCCTAAAGCAACTGCCAGGTCAGCAATGAAGGAATCGCAGGTGTCGCCAGAGCGATGGGATACCATGACACCATAGCCATTTTTCTGGCAGAATTTTGCAACTTCAGTACTCTCCGTTAGAGTTCCAATTTGATTTGGTTTCAATAGCATGGCATTGCAGGCACCTCTTCTCATTCCTTCCTTAACTCTCTCAATATTTGTAACAAAAATGTCATCCCCCACAATTTGCAATTTTCCCCCCAGCTTTTTTGTCATTTCAACAAAACCATGCCAATCATCTTCTGCAAATGGATCTTCTATTAAAACAATGTCATATTTTTTTACTAAGCTTTCATAAAAATCCAAAAGTTCTTGCGACGTGAGCAATCCATTTATTTTATATTTTTCGCCATTGAAAAAGCTGGAGGCGGCGCAATCTAATGCAAGCTTTACTTTTCCTCCATATCCATTTTCCTCGATTGCATGCAAAATCATTTCCAATGCTTCCTCGCTATCCTTCATAGGTGGGGCAAATCCTCCCTCATCTCCAACATTAATTCCATTCTTTCCATATTTTTCCTTGATAATTTCTTTCAAAGAATGATATACTTCGGAGCACATTTGCACAGCTTGCCTAAAATTTTTAGCACCAATAGGACAAATCATATGCTCCTGTATTGCCAGCTCATTTCCAGCATGCTCTCCTCCATTTATCACATTCATGAAAGGGACTGGCAAAATTTTTTTATCGCCAAGGTAAGCATATAAAGGTTTTTTTAAGCAAGCAGATGCTGCTCTGGCGCATGCTAAAGAAACAGCAAGTATTGCATTCCCTCCCAGTTTTTCCTTTTGCTTTGTTCCATCCAAGTTAATCAATTTTTCATCGATTTTGTTTTGCTCCCTTACATCCATACCTTTTATCTCAGGGGCAATAATTTTGTTAATGTTATAAACTGCCCTCTCCACTCCCTTTCCATGAAACGCCTTGTCTTTGTCCCTTAATTCCAGAACTTCTCTTTTTCCAGTTGAAGCTCCAGATGGAACAATTGCCTTGCCAACAATATCTTCACAAAAAACTTCTGCCTCCACGGTTGGATTTCCCCTGGAATCAAGAACCCATCTTGCTTTAACAGCCGAGATAGCAAATTTTTCCATGAATGGGAAAGAGAAATGGATAATTATTTTTTTCCTTGCTGGATCCTCGGTGGGAGAAAAAGCAAATAATACTCCTCTATCCTCTCTCTATTTTTAATACATAACTGATAAATTTTTTAATTTTGTAAGGAGTAAAATCCTTGCCATTCCACTCTGACATCACCACTCTTCCTCACAATGCCTTTAAATACCAAAAAATGCTACTTTTTTGTGAATTACTGGGAGAAGTTGCAGTCATCGGTAAAAAGTGTAAAAAAGCAACCATTGCGCCTTCTTGCAATATTTGCTCTTGCTATCATCATTTTTTCATTTTTAGTTGTCATGGTTTATTTTGCATCGCCAAAGGAAAATTTCCAAGTTGAATGTTTGCAAGTCAATGAAAAAGATGGAAATCTTTTGACGGTAGCATCAAATGAGCAAGTTGTGCCCCTTACAGTTGTTTTGGAAGTTAAAGATAGTAATAATAAAAGTGTGGAGGGAGCAAAAGTTACACTTTCCGGAGGAAATGCAAAAGATACGGGAAAAACAAATGAGGATGGCATAGCTAAACTTTTCTTAAATGCAACATTTCCAACTGGGCAAAAAACGATTCCCTTTACTGTTAAAGTGGAAAAGAAGGGATTTGAAAGATATACCAAGCACAATTTTGTTTTGGTTGTAAGGGCTTAACGAAAATTTAATTATCTCAAAAGCTTATGTAGGGGTTATGGAAGATGACCTGGATAAGCTGGGAGTGGCTCCATCTGACAGAAAAAAACTGGAATCAATGGGTATAACAAAGTTGGAGCAGCTTGCATTGTTGAGTCATGAGCAACTTGGTATGGGAAGAGGAAAAGGGCAGACTCTTATAAGAAGGGCGAGAAATATAATTGCCCATGAAAATATTAAGGATATTGAAGTAAATGAGGAAGTTATACGCATTTCTACAAAAAATATTTCTAGGGCAGTAATAAAATCAATTTTATCTGTTCTAAGCGTATATGATGTTCCTCCTGGATGCGTTACATTGCATCAAAAAGATGGCACTCTTGAGTTATGGAAGAAGACAAAAGCTTTTGAGCGAATTTATGAAGCAGCATTAATAGAAAAAGAAATCATTGAAGGGAAAAAGATTACGGATGAAGGCATTCTCATGAGCGATGAGCAAATCCTGGAATTTGCGAAGGAGAGGGGCTTCGATGGTTTCTGGAAAAATGCTTTTGAAGAAATAAAAGGAAATGAAATAATGAAGAAAGCACTGGCTGTAAGCATGTTTTCAACGTTTCAAGAGCCTGTCCATACTCTCATCATTGGAGAGCCTGGTAGCAGCAAAACTCTTGCAAAGGAAATCATTGAACAAAATTTTAAAAATATTACTTCCATAGGTGCAAATACGACAAGAGCAGGATTGGTAATTAATCTTGCTACAGGTGAGTTGGGAGCATTGGCTTATTCCCATGAAAGGCTTGTCTTAGTTGATGAGTTAGATAAAATTCCTGGAGAGGATATCGAGTATTGCTATGAACTTCTTTCCAATGGAAAATGTAGTGTTCATTCCGCAAAGTTGCATGAGGAAATAAAAAGCAATTTCATTATGATTGCATTTGCAAATCCTTCCTCACAGGTCTTTGGAAAAAATCCATTGCAGGAAATCTCTTTGCCGCCCTTGCTCATGAGCAGATTCGCTTTAATTGTAAAGACGGAGAAAATAGATAAAGAAAGCAGACTCGAGTTATTCAAACAAAAGTTTTATGGAGGAGGTGAGATAAAAGAAAAGCCTTCCTTCTATAACCAATGGATTGAGATGGCGAGGAATCATACACCAGCAATTACTGCCAGCAATAAAAGAATAGACGAATATCTCTCAACGATAAATGAAATTGTGGAAGAAACATACACCACAAAATTAAGGCGTGACTTGCGAATGGGTGATTATATCCGCCGTGTTCCTCAGGCAATAGCGAGGGCAAGCTTTGAATCAATCAGCAATGAAGTTTTGGATGAGGCAGAGGAAATTTTCATACAATCCATTTCTACATGGAAACCCGATAAAATAATATAGGTAATTTTTGATTATGTATCGCAAGGAGGCATGCCATGGAAAAGAAAATGTGGGAGGTAATTGTTGTGGGCGGAGGGCCAGCAGGATTGACAACAGCTATCATGTGTGCAAGCCGACATTTGGATACGCTAATTTTGGAGGGAGGGAAGTGGGGTGGACTTCCAGCAACTCTGTATCCAAGCAAAATAATTCCAAATTACCCCGGATTTCCAGATGGAATAAGCGGCATAGAATTGGTGAGGAGATGGATTAAACATGCGAAGGAAAGCGAGTTTGTAACAATGAAGAAGGAAAGAGTGGTTGACATAGAAAAAAATGGAATTGTGAAGACGGAGGAAGGGGAATATCATGGGAAGACCATAGTCATTGCAACTGGGACAAGACCAAGAGAATTGGGCATACCTGGAGAAGCAAAATACAATAAGGAGGATAAAGGCGTTTATTACTATGTAACCCATAGGGAGGATTTCATTGGAACAAAGACACTCGTTGTAGGGGGAGGAGATACTGCTGTAGATGCTGCCTTGGACTTAGTAGACCTTGCTGATGAAATATATATTGCCCATAGAAGGGACAAATTCAGAGCACTGGACGAAAATGTCAAAAAAATGGAGGAATCGAATAAAATAACCATCCTTTATAATACAGAGATAGAGGAAATAAGGGGAAGTGATAAGGTAGAGGAAGTGGCAATAATCAACAACAAAACAAATGAAAAGAAAGTCCTAAAGATAGATAAGGTCGTTCTTGCCGTTGGTCTAACTCCAAATGTAGAAATATTCAGCAAATTGGGCATAGAAATGGATGATAGAGGATATATCATAACAGATTTAAAGCAGCGAACCAATGTTAAAGGAGTATTTGCTGTTGGTGATGTTGTGAAAGGAGCATTCCGCCTGCTCGTAGTAGGGGCAGCACATGGAGCAATTGCATCGCAGAAGATTTATGAATACATAAGGAGACCTTATTGGGCGGGAGAGGACGAAAAGTAAGAATTGATATAGAGGGAGCTATCTCACCGCAAGGCATTTACTGCGCTCAAATTCAAATTCAACCCAAGTTCCTTTGGTTTCTTTCCTATCGCAAGCCCTACAAGCTGTGTTAGATAAAACACGGGTAAACTCAACTCTTCTCCAATCGTATTTCCTGCCTTTTCCTGTTTCGAATCCATCATCCGGCCACCATATGGGCAAACAATGGATAGACCATCAAAGCCCCTGTCCATTACCGCTTTGAGTTTCTCACCAGTTTTTGTCAAAGCCGATTCTTTATGTGTGGTCATGAGCGGCGCCCCGCAGCAGTTAAGTTTTTCAGAGTAATCCCAGCTGTTGCCACCTAGTGTTTTGATAATTTCTTCCATTTTATATGGGTGCTCAGCTCTATCGGGTCTGCCCACATCAGTATATCTAACTGTATGGCAGCCATAGTGACATGCGATATTCCATTTAAGAGGCTTCTTCACCTTCTCTTTTATTTTATCAATTCCCACTATATCATATAGAAGGTCTACAGTATGATATATCTTCAACTCGCCTTTATATTCCAGCCCCTCCAATTCTTTGAGTTTGGTCACTATTTTCTCTCTCAACTCCTTAGAACTGTTAAGGCGATTTTTTGTTTCGGTTAGCGAAAGGTGACACTGTGGGCATGGAGCATACATGTCCAAACCCCTTTCCTCGCATATTGCTATGTTCCTTGCAGACATATACATCTGCATGAGAAGGTTAATACTCCTTATTGGAGCACCGCAACAGGAGATATTGTCTAAATCAACAAGTTCTATACCAAGTTCAGGCATAACCTCTCTAATACTCAACTCATAGCCATATTGCTCTGTGGATGCCACACAACCAAGATACAATCCAATTTTTTTCATCATGATCATCTACCTCACAATTTCTCTGTTGCCAGTTGAGAGATGGCTGATGCGAAACTTTTCATATCTTTAGGTCTCTTTATCTGTGGCAAGCCAAGAAGATCTCTGTTCCAACTCTTGTTCTCTCGATCTAAAACTTCAAGAGGATCTTGTATGTATCCTTTTGTGATTATACCCTGCAGTATTTTCTGGTAGTCTCCTGGTAGAGATTTCCCGGAGGAAACATACCAATTCTTGATAACAAACATCACTTCAACAGGACTCATTTCCTGTGGGCATCTCTCTTTACATTTATAGCATCCCACACAAGCCCATATTAAATCGGACTCGAGTATTTCATCGATGAAGCCAGATTTTGCAGAGGCCATAATAGAATGGGGTTGCAACTCCAACAATTTCATAGCCTCGCAGCCCGATGTACATTTAGCGCATTGGAAGCATATACTCGGATTTTTTATGCCCAATACAGCAAGCTGTCTCACAAGCTCATTGTATTTCTCCCTATCAGGTTTTGACATATTGAAGAGGTCTGTGGTACTATTTTCAGACATAATTCTATCCTCCTTTAACATATATATTCAGCAATATCTTTACACACCTTCTGGAATTTTTGTCCATCTGGGGTTAAAATCTCAATAAAACGTAATCTTTCAGCATCCATCCCTTTTTCTTTCAAAATCTCTTTTGCTTTCTCATACTTTTCTTTAGCTGCCTCAGTACCGTCGATATAGTGGCATAGCCCTTCAGGACATGCAAATATCATAACCCCCTTTGCACCTTTTTCAAATGGGTATAGTATATCAGCTACGCTTAACCTACCCACACATGGAAGTTTTACTATCTTAACAACTGGTGGATACTCCATCCTGCTTGTACCTGCAATATCAGCAGCATTGTATCCACAGGTTTCTGTGGTATAAGCGATAACAGAATCTGGATCACTTTCCAGGATGCTATCTACCTGTGCTCTAAGTTGTGCCTCTGTTAAATGTCGTATTTCTATAGCACCTTCTGGACAGATAGATACACATTTACCACAGCCCTTGCATGCCATATCTATTACAGTATAATCCTCTCCTTCTATAGATATGGCATGGTAATTGCAAGCCTCTATGCACAAGCCACATTTGGTGCATCTTGCTGGATCGATTACTGCTGTAGTTAGATCTATAGTTGTGGAATCATCCTTCAATATTGTAGCAGCTCTACTGGCTGCTGTACCTGCATCAGTTATGCTGTCCTGGATAGATTTCGGGCCCTCTGCAGTTCCAGCTATATATATACCTTCAGTTGTAGTATCTACTGGGGCTATCTTTACGTGAAGAGGGGAGAGGAATTTGTCCATACCATACTGAAGGTGTAGAATCTCAGCCATCTTCCTTGTGCCCTCAGATGGTTCAAGGGCTGTGGCAAGTACGATTAAATCGGAATAAATTCTTAGCAACTTGTTGGTAGCTTTATCAAATACGTCAAAATAGAGTTTACCATCTGGAGTTTCCATTATCTCTGAAGGTCTCCCCATAATCATCTTTATATCATTCTCACGGAAGGTTTTATAGTATTCCTCGTATCTTCTTCCAGGTGCTCTGATATCTATATAGCACATATTGATGGTGGCACCAGGTATCTTAGCACGAACAATCTTTGCATTCTTTACAGAGTACATACAGCAGATGTTTGAGCAGTATTCCTTATACCTTCTATCTCTCGATCCCGCACACTGAATAAATGTAACTGTCTTTGGCACCCTTCCATCGGATGGGCATACGATTTTACCACCTGTTGGACCCGATGGAACAATCATTCTCTCTAGTTCCAAACCTGTGATGACATCTGGGTGCTCATAGTTATATTCTGTATTATAGAGATCCATCTGCTTGTATCCCGTTGCAACTATGATAGCGCCAACATTTAATTCCCTCCTCTGAGGTTTTTGATCATATTCTATGGCTCCAGCAGGGCATACCTTTTCGCATATGCCACACCTGTTCTTAGTCAGTTTCAGGCAGACATCGCTTTCAATCACAGCAATATTTGGTACACAGGAATCAAATGGTATGTGGATAGCTTTGGTTTTATCCAAACCCAAATTATACTTTGATGGTATTGATATGGGGCATTTCTCTGTGCATAGCCCACAGCCCGTGCACTTATCAGGATTTACATACCTCGGTTTTATTTCCACTACAACTTTATAATCTCCTGGTCTTCCAGATGTTTCAACAACCTCGGATAACGTCAATAGTTCAATATTTGGATGAGAATTAACTTTGTTCATTATTGGTGACACGGTGCACATTGAACAATCATCGGTAGGAAATGTCCTACCTAATCTCGTCATGTTACCTCCTATAGATGCTTCTTTTTCAACCAGATAAACATGAAAACCTTTATCTGCGAGTTCGAGTGATGCGTGCATACCTGCTATTCCAGCGCCAACTACCAGAATATTCCTATTAACATGAATCTCTATTGTCCCTATGGGTTTGTGGTGCTTGACCTTTCCTATGGCTCCTCTGATCAAAGCCAATGCCTTTTTCGTAGCCTCCTCTTTATTGGAATGAACCCATGAGCATTGCTCTCTGATATTTGCCATTTCCCACATGTAGGCATTTAATCTTTGTTTTATGCAATCCTTGAAAATATTCCAATGATGCTTTGGAGAACAACTTGCAATAACAACCCTATCTATACCTTTATTTTCATCAAGGGTATCTAAAATCATTTGCTGCCCAGCTTCGGAGCAAAGAAACATATGGTCTTTAACAAGAAGATCTCCATCCTTGGAGAGTTCTTCCTTTAGTTTTTTGATATCTACTGTTGCAGCTATATTGTCCCCGCAGTGACATAGGAAAACTGCTATCTTATCCATTGCCAATCATCTCCTATTCAATCAACTTTAATTTTGTAAATCCATTTCTGATGGCATATCATTCCCCTTCCGTTTTAAGTGCAGGATTTTTAATTACTTTAGATTTATCAAAGGTAGAAAGAAAGAAATTTTTTGTTAATTTTATGGCATCTTTTGGACATATATCTTGGCAGAGGGCACAAAAACAGCATTTCCCCAGATCTATCTTTGGATATTTTTTCGGGTATCTCTCTTTATATTCTTCTGTTGCCTCCACCATTTCTATAGCCCTATTTGGGCATATCTTGGCGCAAAGCCCACATGATATGCATTTATCTATATCATATTCATGCTCTCCTCTATATCCATCGGGAATTGGAATTGACTCATGTGGAAATCTAACCGTCATCGGCTTTGAGAACATATTTTTAAATACTTTTGGAAGCACATCAAATTTCATTTTTTCACCTATCCATATCTGCTGGGCAACAATTCAAGCTCCAGTATATTGCAGGAACATCAGCGATCTGTGCACCCTTTAACAAATGTTCGAGAACAGGAATCATATGCAAAAAGCTTGGTCCTCTAATTTTTACCCTGTAAGGCTTTGTCCCTCCATCACTCACCATATAAATCCCTGCCTCTCCTCTTGCTATTTCGTTTCTAACATATACCTCTCCTTCGGGCAATTTCATGTTGAGCTTTGGTTTTTTAAACTCTTTTGCTATAAAATCTCCTTCAGGCAGATCTTTTAAAGCCTGTTTTACAATATTTATTGATTGCCGTATTTCTTCTAATCCTATACAATATCTCGCATAAGCATCTCCTTCCTTTCTAGTCGGAATTTCGAAATCAAATCTGTCATATACTTCATATGGCTCATCTTTTCTAACGTCGGTTTTCAATCCACTTGCTCTTAAAATTGGTCCAGTTGCTCCCAACCTTATCGCATCTTCTAATTTTAATACACCTATGCCCTTCATTCTTGCTAAATGGGCTGGATTCTCTGCCTTCTCAAAATCTGCCATCTCTTCCATTTTTTTCAAGACATTTAGTATTTTTTCATCTACTCCCTTCGGTAAATCTCTTCTTACACCCCCTGGGCATATATATCCAGCTGGATAAACTCTTCCTCCGGTTATCATTTCAAATAAATCCAGTATATAGTCCCTATACCCAAAAGCTATTTTGAATCCCGTATCAAAGCCGGTGCCAATTGATATTACTCCATACCATATGGTATGAGATTGTATTCTACTTAATTCTGCCATTATAACTCTTATATATCTTGCTCTTTCTGGGATGTCAATACCCATCAGCTCCTCTACAGCTTCTGCATGGATAAGATTCCAATTTAAAGATTCTAGGATGCAAATTCTATCAGATAACACGGCATTTTGTATTGGGTTTCTGTATTCCATCAATTTTTCAAACCCCCTATGAAGATAGCCAGGATCAGCTTTTGCTGATACTATTTTTTCTCCATCCACTCTTAATTTAACGGAGAAATTCCCTGAGCCAGGATGGGCGGGGCCGAAAAATAATTCGTAATCATTTTTATTAATAGCTTCTAACTCCATGGTTACACTTCCTCAAAATAAACCTTCTCTCTTTCATTATTCTTGTCGTAGTAGTTCTCTCGAACATATTTCCTCCAATCAAAATCCTTCCTAAATGGTGGTGGACCCTGCCAATCTTCCAAGAATAATGGGGATAAATCTGGATTTTCTTCGAAATTTACTCCAAACATTTCATGCATTTCCCTCTCATGTATCTGAGCACTCTTCCCCCAAATTGGAAAAATGGATTTAATTATAGGGTTATCTCTGTCTATTCTTGTTTTTATAGTTAAAAGAATTTTATGCTGGTAAGACCATAAATGATATGTAACCTCATATTTTCCTTCTTTTACCCAATCAGTTACAGATATGGCAGATAGATGATCGAAACCCATTTCTTTTACAAAATTGCACAATTCAATCAAATTTCCTCTGTCTACATTTATCCATATCCTTCTTTCTCTCTGTATCCTTCCTTCAACATCGAATTTTGCTGTAAGTTCTTTCAATATTGTCTCTTCCTTGCTTGCTTCCATTTCACTTCATCTCCTCTACGTGCTTAAATATTTTTCCGCATGCTTCAAACACTGCCTCTGGTCTGGGAGGACACCCAGGAATATATATAGTAACTGGTAGATAATCCTCCAACCTCTTTATTGTATTGTAGGAATCCCAATACATACCGCCTGTCATTGTGCATGAACCAAGGGCAATCACTACTTTTGGCTCTGCCATCTGTTCATATACTCTTTGCGCTCTTTTGATTGATTTCGTTGTCTGATAGCCTGCAATAAATAAAACATCTGCATGCCTTGGTGTTCCAACAACAATCATTCCAAATCTTTCCATATCCCATCTTGAACCAACAACTGGAATCAGCTCGCAGAATCCACATGAATTAAACCAATTAAAAATCCATATGGCTTTTATAAGTCGTTTCATCACCTTTTTTTGAGGGGATTTTTTAGCCAATATCTCACCTACTGTGAAAATACATTCATAAAATAAACTTTTCTATTCATCGAAATTTATGGTTACTATGTAGCATAGATAGAATTTGCAATGCAAAACTTATAAAAGCAATCCCCTTTCCTCTAACTCTTTTTTTAATTTTTCCACTGCTTTCGTTACTTGTTCCGCCTTTCTAGCACCTGTACAAACAATTTTTCCTGAGCCGAAAAGAAGTAAAACAACTCCAAATTCTTCTACACGATAAACCATGCCAGGAAAAATTTCTGGCTCGTACTCAACGTTCTCGAGCCCAAGAGCAAAGCCGGTATTCACCAGATTAAGTTTTCCATGCAAATCTGCAGAAGCAACGATATTTTGAATTTCTACTTGAGGATTATCTATAGCCTTAAAGCCAGCTTTCTTCAGCATGTTGCATACTTTTCCTATGGCTTTGTTTACATCTTCGATGGTCTTTGCCCCCGTGCAAACAACCTTCCCGCTCTTGAATAACAAAAATGCAGTTTTCGGCTCTCCCATGCGTAAAACAAGTCCTGGAAATAAATTTGGCTTGTAATTTGTATTTGGTAAAGATTTTTCAATACTCTCTAAATCCAAATTTTTTGCAATGGTTGTAGACGCCACAATATTTTGTATTTTTATGCTATGCATGCTATGTAAATATGCCAACCAAGCATAAATGTTTGCATTATGCAGCGATTACAGCTCCATCGAAAAACTCAAATTAATTTAATTCGAATTTTTTTATATCCCTCGCTAATTTCAATCTTTTGAGGGAATTTGCTAAAAAACCCTTCAAAAAACGTCTTGATAAATTTTGAAGACTCTGAAACGGTAAGTATCAAC
>CAZHBO010000004.1:13141-29865 GCA_964530745.1 uncultured Thermoplasmatales archaeon
TCAACTTATACCAATTTGTTTTCTCGATATATCTCAATATTTGCTCTACATCTCTCAATCCTTTATCATAATATTCCTTCGTATGAGCTTCTCCTATTTTATACACTTCATCCCAAAACTTCTCGGAGCCTTTACCAATTTCAGAAAATATGGATTTCCAATGTGCTACATCCACTATTATATGCTCCATATTTGCCAAGTAATCTATATATGTCATAATATTTTCCAAAGGAATCTTCTCTCTTAGCTCTTCCATATTTTTTAAACATTGAAGCGCTTTCCGGATAATTCCAGCTTTCGAAACATTGTACTTCGATAAATATTCCTCGATAATTGATAGTGATTTTTCATCTAAAGATACGCTCAACCGTTCCACATTTTTACATTACATTAAATTATATAATTCTTTGTAACCGAAATGGTGAAAAATGATTAAAAGCGGACATATATGGTTGCAAATTCTCAAATACCTTTTTAATATCTGCTATAATACTAAACAAAATGTATGAAAGTAAACAACTATTGGTAATGGGTGAAGAATCTAGGAAGATAAAGCATAGTCTCTTAGATCAAATATTGGATAATTGCTATGTAGATAATTTAACAGGGCAATTCCACTGTAAAAAATGTGGACTTGTGATTCATATCGATTGGTCTCAGAATCTGGCTTTTTGTCCCGAACATGGTGTTTTATAATCACAGAATTCACGAATGGTAATTAAAGCCGGAGATGGGCAGATGATGGAAATAAAAATGAAGGAGAAAGGGGGTGGTAACACGGCGAATAAAGAGAGTATAGATACTGGAGATATTAGAATTCATATTTTACGTGTTAGAAAAACATCCCTCCCCCAGATAGAAAAAGAGGCGGCCCTATACAGACTAATAAAGCAAGTTGTTCTATGTAGCGAACTCCATCCATTAAAATGGGAAAAAGAGAAAGCGTTTGATAAAATACAGGAAATAATCCTGCTCGAGAAGGAATTGGCAAATTTGGGGTGACAAAACGGAAATTAGATGCCCAAGATGTGGTTATGTTATTTCGGCAAATGAATTATACGATTCATTTTAAAGACGGGAAATTTATAAATTAAATGCACGTATACCAGAAATATGACATCGACAGAGAAAAAAGACAGATATGAATTGCTATACAAAAATTTTAAATGGAGCGTTCCAGAGTATTACAACTTTGGTTTTGATGTCGTTGATCAATGGGCAGAAGATAGGACAAAACTGGCGCTCATATCTTTGGATGAATCCGGTGAGAACGCAAAATATCATACTTTTTATGACCTAAAAGTCCTTTCTAATCAGTTTGCCAATGTGCTTAAAAACCTTGGGATAAAGAAGGGGGATAGGGTTCTTGTAATCCTGCAGAGCATTCCAGAATGGTATATAGCGCTTATTGGAATGTTTAAACTTGGTGTAGTGCCAATGCCTGGGACAGTGCTCCTAACCTCACGAGATATTGAATACCGCTTAAATCGTGCGGAGGCATGTATGGTCCTAACGGACTTAGATCATGCTGAGAGCGTTGAGCTTGTATTGGATAAATGTCCAACAGTAAGTCATTTAATGCTAGTAGATGCTCATAGAGAGGGATGGCTGAATTTTTATGAAGAAATGAAAAAAGCCCCAAGGGAGTTAAATAGAGATGAAGTCGAGCCGACCCGCTCCACAGATCCAATGATAATCTATTTCACCTCCGGAACAACCGGTCATCCTAAAATGGTTCTTCACACACATAGCTACCCACTTGGGCACGAGGTGACCGCTCGTTTTGCCCAAGGTTTAACAAAATGCGATCTTCACTGGACTGTCTCAGAAACAGGATGGGCTAAGGCAGCATGGGGAAAATTATTCGGTCAGATGATAGTTGGGGCAGCCATCATTCAATGGGAAACTCCAGGTAGATTTGATCCAGATGGTTTACTTAAGGCTATGGAGAGGTATGGGGTAACGACATTTTGCGCTCCGCCCACTGTATACCGCATGCTCATACAACTTGATTTATCTAAATATAATCTAAAATTAAGGCATTGTATGAGCGCTGGAGAGCCTCTAAACCCAGAAGTTATTAGGGTATGGAAAAAAGCGTTTGGTTTGGAAATCTATGATTTTTATGGGCAGACCGAGACGGTATGCGTTTTATCTAATTATCCATTTATGCCAATAAAATATGGCTCTGTGGGCAAGCCAACTCCAGGTCATGATGTACGAATCGTTGACGATGAAGGAAATGAGTTGGGACCAAATGAGGAAGGGAACATTGCCCTTTACTTGGGTAAGGAACGACCACCAGGTCTTTTCAAAGAGTATTGGAAAGACCCCGAGGCAATGGCGGAGGCATTTAGGGGGGATTATTATTACACAGGGGACAGAGGTTACAAAGATGAAGACGGGTATTTCTGGTTCGTTGGAAGAGCAGACGATATTATCAAGTCATCAGGTTATAGGATAGGACCGTTTGAAGTGGAATCTGCATTAATAGAGCATGATGCTGTTATGGAATGTGCAGTTGTAGGTGTTCCAGATCCTGGAGGAGTAAGGGGGGAAATTGTAAAAGCATTCGTTGTTCTTGCCAAAGGATTTAAGCCCTCGGAATCACTCACCAAAGAATTGCAAGATCATGTTAAAAAATTGACAGCTCCATACAAATATCCAAGAATCATAGAATATGTCGATAAACTCCCTAAAACTATTTCTGGGAAGATATTGAGGAGGGAGTTAAGGAAAAGGTAATTTAACAAATGATTAAATTTGGTGATGTGTGGTTATTCATTCGTAAATACATTTTTAATAGCTAATGTAATAGAATTTTGGGCAGGGTCTTTAAAATCGTTCCACATTTTCATAAAATCCCTCTACCTCTGCCCCCACCACTTTTTAAATAAAAAGTTTAGAAAATTGTAATCATTAAAATTTGTAAGGTATATTTGTCTCAGTTCTTTATCATCAACAAAAAGTATTTTATTCATGAACTTCTCCCTTCGTAACTACATTTTTAACAACATTTTCAACCCTTTCTACAGCATTAAGTATGACTTTTAATTTCTCGCGATGCTCAGCATCTCTTTCATCTTTTATTGCCGACTTATGATAACCTTCTGCAATGCATAAAAGGTTAAAGAAATAATGGGCTGTCTCGGCTTTAAATTTTTTTACAATATTTCCCTCACCAGTCAAAGCAGCACGGATTTTTTGTGATATTGTTTTTATCATGAAAAAAGGGGTGCATTTTACACGGCGACAACAAAATATATTGAAGCCAATACATATTGGATTGAAGCCAAAGTTAAATAGTCAATCTATATTTAGATAGTATGCAAGAGGATGAATATGAAAAAATATGTAGAAGATTAAAAAATTGCATAATAAATGCAGAGGAACTATTGAAAGACGTCGAACTCATTTCAACTGAGGAACTCAGTTGTTTGGTAGTGGCGTTATCGGTTAAATTAAATGAGAGAATAAGGGGAAAAGAATCGGAACAAGAAAAGTGAGGAAAGAGAAATGAGGAGTGAAGAAGAAATAAGGAAGGAATTAAGAAGAAGAGAAAATATTCTTCAGAGAATGAAGAAGGACCCTTCTTGTCCTCCATCTACACGTAGCCTAATGGAGGTTTACATTTCTGCATTGAAATGGGTGCTCGAGGGAGAATAACATGAAAATAAATATGGATGATGTAGAGTATATAACAGAAACAAGTACTACTATAAGGGGAAGCAGACGTCGCACAACCCTTCCAAAATATATTGTTGATAAACTTGGCATAAAAGATGGAGACAAAATACGATGGATACTTTTCAAAGATGACACCGTAATCTTAACAAAGGTCAAGCGAGAATGATATAATGCTGGAAGTGTTGATAATCTTGGCGGCTTTATTTGCAGCTATCATAGATACATCTCTCGGTATGTGCTATGGTACTGTTCTCACACCTTTTCTTATCATAGCTGGATACTCACCACAGACAGTGGTTCCTGCTGTACTCTTATCCCAATTAGTTGTGGATATAGCAGGTGGTGCAACCCATACAAAAGTGAAAAATTTCACAAAAAAAGATGTGAAAGTAGCATTGCTTGTAGCAACCTCAGCTACTACTCTGGCAGGAATCGGCTCTCTATCTAATTTAAGCCTCCCCAAAATAATCACAAAAACATATATAGGAATACTCGTCACCATTTTGGGCTTTCTTACGCTCTATGGAGTAAGACTCAAAAAATCGCCTAAGGGTCTTATCCTCATCTCAAGCATTGCCGGATTTAACAAAGGATTTATGGGTGGTGGTTTTGGTCCTGTAATAGTGTCGGGACAAATCATTTTCAATCATGATATGAGACCATCTGTGGCAATAGGAGATATTGCCGAAATTCCTGTATGCATTGCTGGACTATTGGTTTTTGCAACACTCACAACATTATCATTCTCATCCATTTTCATTATCCTATGTATTCCCGCTGTAATAGGCTCACTCATAGGACCCCGTTTAACGGTAAAGATCAGTCAGAAAAATTATGCTGAAAAAATCATAGGAATAGCTATGTTGGTCTTAGGGCTGATGACCATGGCAAAAATTTTACTAGGTTAATACAAAAGGGAGTTAATCAAAATTTTTTGACCATTTAAATCTATTGCCATTAAATCTGGCGATGATGCAGCATCGACATTGAAAAGCCCAATCCATTTTTATTTATTTGTGTTTGACTAAATGGAGTTTTTTTCATTCCATTATCTTTTCCAATTCAAAATTGCTATGGGGAAAGATTTCCATTGGCTTACCATTTCTAAAAACGTACATAGCGTCATTAAAAGAATGAGCAACACTTTTCTCATTTGCCATCCAGATTGGAATAGGATGTGCATAAATTCCTTTTCTGCTATCAGTACACAAAAAGATCTTTCTCTATAACTGCTAGATGGGGATTCATAGTATTACAATGAGGACAAACCAGATAATATAAAAGCAATAAAAGGCATAAAATATGGTAAATTGGTGATGGTAAAAAAACCTCATTCTAACACTCCATTTGTTTAAAAATATTGGTAAACGCACTTTTAATATATTGCATGAAACGATATCATCCAGCGAGATAACCATATGGAATGTTATGATATTTTCTCTCTGAGCAGAAAAAGATATATATCAAATTTACTTTACTTTTTTCAAATAAACTTGACCGAAGAGGCAGGAGAATGTTTACGAGAATAAAGAAAAGGGATGGGCGAATAGTTAAATTTGAATCCCAAAAGATTACAGATGCAATCAGGAAAGCTGGGGAAGCTACAGGGGAGTTTGGCGAAGGGATTGCCAGGAAGCTAACGCTCAGGGTTCTAAATTTAGCGCAGCAGGCAATTTCTCATAAGATTCCTACAGTAGAAGAGATTCAGGACATCGTTGAAGAGGTTTTACTATCCTCACCTTATAAGAAAACCGCAAAGGCTTACATAATCTATCGCGATCAACACGCAAAAATAAGAGAAATCGTTTCTAGTGCAAGCGTAGACTTGATTGATCAATATTTAGAAAGATTGGACTGGCGAGTAAATGAAAATAGCAACATGAGTTACTCCTTACAAGGATTAAATAATTATATTTCTTCCGAAATTAGTAGAATTTACTGGCTTAACAAGATATATCCTCAGGAGATTAGAAGATCCCATATAAGTGGTGATTTTCACATCCATGACTTGAATATCCTATCTGTCTACTGTGTTGGCTGGGATCTCCAGGATTTACTCTTGAAAGGCTTTAAG
The DNA here is from genome assembly GCA_964530745.1 of uncultured Thermoplasmatales archaeon. Lineage (GTDB taxonomy): Archaea > Thermoplasmatota > E2 > UBA202 > DSCA01 > CAZHBO01. The sequence goes on from CAZHBO010000004.1 coordinate 18,903, forward strand.
GGGGCGCCCGGCAAAGTAGAGAGTAAACCTGCAAGGCATTTTAGAAGCGCCTTGGGACAGATTACAAACTTTTTTTATACCTTACAAGGAGAAGCTGCGGGCGCTCAAGCCTTTTCAAATGTTGACACCCTTCTAGCTCCTTTCATAAGGTATGATAATCTCACTTATAAACAAGTTAAACAGGCGTTACAGGAGTTCGTGTTTAACATAAACGTTCCTACAAGGGTTGGCTTTCAAACACCATTTACAAACATCACCTTGGATCTAAAAGTCCCAGAAACCCATCTTAATACACCTGTAATAAGGAGTGGCAAATTCCAGAATGAAGCATATGGCGATTTTCAGGAAGAGATGGACATGCTAAATAGGGCTTTCCTTGAAGTTTTAGTAGAGGGGGATGCTAAAGGCAGGATATTTACGTTTCCAATTCCCACTTACAATATTGTCAAAAATTTTGACTGGGCTAACCCCAACTTGGATTTATTGTGGCAGGTAACTGCAAAATATGGGATTCCATATTTTTCCAACTTTGTGAATTCGGATATGAGCCCTCAAGATGCTAAGTCCATGTGTTGTCGCCTTAGGTTAGACCTTCGTAGATTGGAGAAAAGAGGGGGAGGGCTCTTTGGAGCTAACCCACTCACGGGTTCCATAGGCGTTGTTACAATAAACATGCCGAGATTGGGGTATTTATCAAAGGATGAGGGGGAGTTTATGGAATGTCTGGAGGAGCTGATGCGCCTTGCAAAAGAGAGTTTGGAAATTAAAAGAAAAATCTTAGAAAGGTTTACGGAAAATGCCCTCTACCCTTACTCAAAATTCTATCTGCGAAATATAAAAAAGAGATTTGGGCAATACTGGAAGAACCATTTTTCTACCATTGGACTCGTGGGGATGAACGAGGCTTGTCTGAATTTGTTAGGAGTAAATATAGCACATGAGGAAGGGAGAAAATTCACGCTAAGGATCCTGGATTTTATGAGAAACAAGCTTTTGGAATTTCAGGAAGAAACGGGGAATAATTATAACTTGGAGGCAACTCCTGCCGAGGGCTCCTCTTATAGACTCGCTAGGGTAGACAAAAAGATGTATCCAAATATAATATGTGCAAATGAGAAGGAATATCTCAAAGGTGCTAGGCCCTTCTATACAAATTCTACCCAACTTCCAGTAAACTATACAGATGATGTTTTTGAAGCACTGGATCTGCAGGATGATATACAGACCAGATATACTGGAGGGACTGTTTTTCATATATATGTGGGGGAACAGATTACAAATCACGAGAGCGTCAAGAATTTGGTTAGAAAGGTATGCGAGAATTACCGTCTACCTTATTTTACGATTACACCAATATTTAGTATCTGTCCTACCCATGGCTACTTATCTGGCCAGTACCAAGTATGTCCAAAATGTGGTGTGAAGTGTGAGGTATATTCCCGCGTGGTCGGCTATTTTCGTCCAGTAAATCTGTGGAATGAAGGTAAAAGAGAGGAATTTAGGATGAGGAAACCCTTTAAAATAAAGGGATCGTAATGTTAATTGGTGGTCTTCAAAAGTTTTCATTAATTGACTATCCGGGCAAGATATCTGCAATCATCTTCACCCAGGGCTGTAACTTTAGATGCCCTTACTGTCACAATCCGGAGCTCGTTGAGCCCGCTCTTTTCCAACGAGCCATGAGCTCTAAGAAAATCTTTTCTTTTCTGGAAAAGAGAAAGGGGAAGATCGATGCCGTTGTAGTGACGGGCGGAGAACCCACCCTACAAAAAGATTTATTGAATTTTATCAGAAAAATAAAGAATATGGGGTATTTGGTGAAATTGGATACCAATGGAAGCAATCCGAACATTATAGAAAATATGATCGACAAAAAACTTGTAGATTATATCGCCATGGATATAAAAGCCCCTTTGCAGAAATATGAGGAAATTGTAAGGGCTGAGATAGATACTAAAAAAATAGAAAAAAGCATTGATCTCATTATGGAATCTGGAATCGATTATGAGTTTAGGACGACTTTAATAAAACCTTTATTATCAACAGAGGATGTTTTGAATATAGGAAAAACAATCCAAGGTGCTAAACGCTATATTTTACAAAAATTTATACCCTCAAAAACTTTGGATAGGGAGTTTTTAGCATCCACTTTTTCGACAGATGATTTCAAATTTTTGCACAAAAAATTGGGAAGTTATATTGTTGAGTGTATCATACGTTAGGATGAAAGTCCTTCGGCTACAAACATAAAATAACAGAAAAATTACCGAGTATTGATTTCCTTTGCTCCCTTTCTTTTCAATTCTTTACTATACTCGGACTCTCTAAAGCTTATGAGAACGCCTAAATCATATTCTGACTTCTTTCCATCTTTTTCTGCAAAGATTTTTCCCTTTTTTATTTCTATTCCTTTTACTATTTCACTTCCTTTTATTTTACTCATTAGATTTATCATGTAGCCACTTTCTCCGTTTTCATTAATAAAAGCAATTTTCTTTGCAACTTTCCCATCAGAAGGGCGAATTGGATGAGACACTTCCAACATTTTCTCAAATTCAAAGGGTGTAAGAATATTTGGATGATTTATAGCATTCTCTTGAATTTCAGGGTCGATGAAGACTTCATCTGCTTCAATTTCAATTTCTTTTTCATTCTCCTCATAAACTATCGCATTTTGTGGGCATTCATTTGCGCATATTCCACATCCAATGCATTCCCTACAACTCAGACAACGTTTTGCTTCCTCAATCGCTTCTTCTTTTGTAAATCCTTTCTCCACTTCCTTAAACGTTGTCCTTCTTTCATCTAAAGAAATGTAATCCACTTCTCTCCTTTCTTTAATTTCAACGTTTCCCAGCAATACATTTTTGTTAACTAGGGAGATGTCATGCTTATCTACAATTGGGCGATATACACTGCTTTCAACTGGATTGAAGGAGATTTTTTTGCCATGCAGGTAAGCATCAATTCCCTCCGCCGCCCTCCTGCCTGCTGCGACTGCTTCAATTACAATGGATGGTCCAGTAACCATATCTCCTCCAGCGAAAACTCCTTCCATGGATGTTGCGCCAGTTTTTTCATCAATGACAATGGTATTCCATTTTGTTTTGCGGACCTCAGGCATGAAAGAAAAATCAGGAGATTGACCTATGGCGGAGATTACAGTATCTACTTCCAATACAAACTCGCTTCCTTCCTTTGGAATTGGCTTCCTCCTTCCACTTTCATCTGGCTCGCCTAATTCCATCTCAACACATTCTATGCCCACTACTTCTCCATTCTTTCCTATTATGCGCGTTGGAGCAACCAAGTAGCGTATTTTGACACCCTCCTCCTCCGCAAACCTAATTTCTTCCTCTCGAGCTGGCATTTCCTTTCTACTCCGCCTATACAAAATTGTTACTTCCTCGCAACCAATGCGTAGAGCACACCTTGCTGCATCGATTGCCACATCTCCTCCTCCAATGACAACCATTTTCCTCCCCCGAAATGCTGCTATGGCAGACTCTGGAGACAAATTCACATCTCTAAGGAAATCAACACCCCTTATTACACCTTTCAAATCCTCTCCTTCTATGCCCATTTCCTTTCCTTTATGTGCTCCAACAGCAACAAAAACTGCATCAAAATTCTTTCTTATTTCATCAAATGAAATGTCCTTGCCTACTCTCGTGTTCAACTTTATCTCAATGCCTAAATCCAGTATCGCCTTTATTTCTTTTTCCAGAACATCATGGGGCAATCTATAATCTGGTATTCCAACAGCAAGCATACCCCCCGCCACTGGAAGGCTTTCAAATATCGTTACTTTATAACCTTTCATAGCCAAATCATGGGCAGCCGTCAATCCTGCTGGCCCAGAGCCAATGATGGCAACCTTGTATTTCCCATTCTCATTTTCAGGAGGCTTCGGCAATTCAATTTTTTCTTTTTGCTCATAAACCCAGTCTGCAGCAAATCTTTTCAGCAAGCGTATGGAAATTGGCTTTTCCAAGGCTTGTCTTTTGCAGAAAGTCTCGCAGGGATGGGGGCAGACCCTTCCCAGAACAGCAGGCAATGGCAGTCTTTTGCGTATTATTTCCAAAGAACCTTCAAAATCCCCATCTGCAATCTTTGCGACATAGCTGCGCACATCAACATGTGCAGGACATCCTGTTTGGCAGAAAGGGGTCTCTTTTTCTAAAAAATAGGTTGATGGTATTCCATCCCTTCCATAAACTGCCTTTCTATAAAATATGCCATTTTCCCTATCAATAATTTTTACTGGACATACTTCCTCGCATATTCCGCAGTTATCGCAATTTTCATTTATCCTTGTTGGATAAATCCATATCTTTACTTTTCCATCTTCAATATCCCTTACCAAAGAATTTCCAACTATGCATATTTTGCCTTTTTCAACCATCTCTTTTAGCTTGGGAAGAACATCATCATATTCCTTCAATGAAGATTTATGCCTTTTTATTACATCTTTTGTTATAGAAGGAAATCTTTCTACAATATAAACCCTCTTTTCTTTAGCAATCTCAATCGCTTTCTTTATTCCACCAACTCCAGCGCCAATGATAACGATTCCTTTCCCATTTCCTTCAATTGAAGAAAAAATTGGCATTTCCCTTTCCTTTTCTTTCTTTCTTCCTAGGGCATATTTCACTTCTTTATCCATTTCTTGAACAACCCTTCCTCTCCTTAACAAGTCCATTATGTATTTGAATGTTAAATCTATAGGCAAATCAACTTTTTCTGCAATATCTTTTAAGGAGGCATCCCCTCCCTCCAGAACAAGCAGAATTTTCTGCTCATTCAACTCATCCCAAACCATTGAATTTGCAAGACGCTCCATTTCATGCTGAGTGAAAATTTCTCCATATTTATTTCCCTCCTCGGTAAAAACCTTCTCCTTTGTTGCAATTATGCGCAAACGTGGTTGCATGGACGCCCTCAATGCTGCCTTCAGGGATATGCTATTCCTTTCTTCCTCTGGCAAAGGTCCAAGTTTTTTCAATTCCTCAGTAAATTCTGTGACCACTTGTGCAAATCTCTCTCCCTCGGAAGCAGAAATCCATTCTAAGCGCAGCCTTCGCTCATCAATTCCAGCATGCTTTAGCAAGCGTCGTGCCATATTTACTTTCCTTATGGTGTAATAATTTCCTGTGATGTAATGGCAGTCCCCAAGATGGCATCCTCCAACCAGAACACCATCTGCTCCATGCAGAAATGCAGTGAGGATATAAGAAGGCTCAACACGCGTGGAGCACATCACCCTTATTGCCCTTATTGTCGGAGGGTACTGAAATCTGCTCACTCCTGCCAGATCTGCCCCTGCATAGGAGCACCAGTTGCATAAATAGCCAACAATCCTCGGCTCAAAGCTCATATTTCCTCCAAGGCAGCAATTGTCTGCCTTACTATCTGCTCGTCCCTATAATGCCTCATCTCTATTGCCTTATGGATGCAGGAGGAGCCGCAAGCCCCGCATCCCTTGCATGCGGCGGGCAGATTCTCTGCCTTTTTCTCTCCATTTATTTCTACCAAACGCATTGCACCATAGGGGCATACCTCTACGCATATCCCGCATCCCTTACATTTTTTTGTATCTATTACTGGCATCAATGCTTCTGGCATTACATAGCCCTTAGCCATTGGAATTGCTGCCCTGCTCGCTGCAGCCAATGCCTGATAAACACATTCATTTACATCTGCTGGGGCTCTGCAGGAGCCAGCCATATAGATTCCATCTGTTGCAAAATCAACGGGGCGTAGTTTTACATGAGCCTCGAAGAAAAAGCCATCCTGACCGAGGGGAACTTTCAGCATTTTTGACAATTCCTTTGCACCGCTCCTCGCTATCAAAGGTGTTGAGAGTACAACCAAATCCGCTGGAATTTTCATGTTTCTTCCTATGCCCGGTTGATAAAAGCCCACAACCAATCTCCCATCTTCTTTTTCTATGTAAGAGACAGTGGGTATAGTATCCTCAACTCTAATAAAGCGGACACCCGCCTCTCTAGCCTTCCTATAATACCATTCATACATTGTTCCATATGTTTGTACGCCTTTATGAATGACATATACCTTCGCATCTGGATTTTTTTCCTTTAGCAACTTTGCATTTTTAATGGAATTCATGCAGCATATACGGGAGCAATATCTCACCCTCTCTCCTCTACCTCCAACACATTGAATCATTACAATGGTTTTTGCCTCTGGAAAGTCCCCATTTTTGAGCATTTTTTCCAATTCAAATTGGGTGATGATGTTTTCATATTCTCCATAATTGTACATGAACCTTGGCTTATACACATCTGCTCCTATTGCTACAATAATTGTTCCAACCTTGATTTCCGTTCTTTCCTTTCCGTTGATAACAACACTATAATCTCCAATATATCCTTCCACATGCTCTACCATACTTTCCAGTAATACATGAATATTCTTTTCTTTCTTAACCTTCCCCTCCATTTCTTTTAATACTTCATCTGCATTTTTTTCATAGGGATACAATTTATTCAAGTGCCTCAACATTCCCCCAAGCACATTTTCCTTCTCAACTAAATAAACTTCAAAACCTTGTTTTGCAAGGGACAAGGAGGCAGTCATTCCAGAAATTCCACCACCTATGACCAATGCTTTCCTTTCTACAGGAACTTTTATTTCCTCCAATGGTTCTAGTAAGCTCGCCCTTGCAACAGCCATCCTCACCAAATCTTTTGCTTTTTCCGTTGCCTTATCCCTTTCCTTTTGATGGACCCATGAGCACTGGTCTCTTATGTTAGCAAATTCAAAAAGATATTTATTTAATCCAGCCTCCTCGCAAGTCTTCCTAAACAAAGGTTCATGAGTTCTTGGGGTGCAGGAAGCAACAACAACTCTATTGAGATTATGCTTCTTTATAGCCTCTCTTATTTCTGTTATTCCAGCATCTGAGCAAGTATACATATTTTCCTGTACAAAAACAACATTTGGAAGAGTCTTTGCATACTCACATACAGCAGGAACATCAACAAAGCCTGCTATATTCGTCCCGCAATCACACACAAAAACTCCTATTCTTAACTCCATCATACCACCTCCGCAATAATTTCTACTACTTTTGCTGCTGCTGCAGAAGCTTGTATGACGCTCTCCGTTATATCCTTCGGTCTCTCGCAGCATCCAGCAACGAATATGCCCGGCTTTGATGTTTCTACAGGATTTGTTAAATAATCTTTTGCCTTGATGAATCCATATTCATCTGTTTCAATGCCTAGGATGGAGGCTAATTTTTTTGTACCTTCAGCAGGCATTATAGGCGTTGCCAAAATAACCATCTCTACTTCTAACTTTTTTACCTTCCCCTCCTTTTCATCATCATAATAAATAATCAAATTTTTTGTTTTTTTATCCTCTACTATCTCTCCAGGTCTTCCATGGATGTATTTGATATTATAATCCTTCTCCCCTCTCTTGCTATATTCATAAAATCTTTTGCTGAATATCCTCAAATCAGAATAAAAAATGTATGATTCGATGTCTCCATAATGCTCATATGCCAGCATTGCGCTTTTTATTGAAACCATGCAACATAAAGAGGAGCACCACTGGCATCTCTTAACATCTCTTGAGCCAACACATTGTATGAAAGCAATCTTCCTTGGTCTTCTCCCATCAGGGGAGCAATGCAAATGCCCATGGGTTGGTCCTGCTGCATTTATGAGGCGCTCATACTCCATCCATGTATGAACATTGTCATAGATTCCATATCCATATTCCTTCATATCATTTGGTTCATACAATGAAAGACCAATGGCAACAATTATCGCACCTACTTCTAATTCCACAATTTTATCCTTATCATCATAATTTATTGCCTCTGCTTTGCAAATTTTTTGGCACAAACCGCATCTATTCTTTTTTATTTTAAGGCAATATTCTGCATCTATGGTTGCCTTTCTTGGAACAGACTGTGGGAAGGGAAGATATATTGCCCTTCTTTTATCCAAATAGCTGTTAAATTTATTCGGCACTTCTGTTGGACATTTTTCCATGCAGTCTCCGCATCCAGTACATTTTGATGCATCGACATACTTTGCCTTTCTTTTCACCTTTACTTTAAAATTTCCTTCTTTGCCGTCAATACTCACAACTTCTGAATATTCCAGAATATCAATGTTTGGATGCGAAAAGCATTCATTCATCTTTGGAGCAAGTATGCATATGCTGCAATCATTGGTGGACATTGTTTTATCCAGCAAAGCCATTCTTCCCCCTATGCTTGGCTCCTTCTCAACCATATAAACATGTATACCTCTCTCTGCTAAATCAAGGGCTGCTTGAATGCCTGCAACTCCTCCTCCTATGACTAAAGCATCTTTCATTTTTCCTCCAACTGCTCGGCGCATAATGTTGCAAAATCTTTTACTTTTATCCCCATGTTTTCATTTGATAATGTGCAATTAAAATGAATCTGGCATTTTGGGCAGGATGTAATTAAAACCTTAGCTCCCGTATTTTTTGCCTCTTCCAGCCTTTCCTTTCGCATTTTTTCTGAATCGCTGGTACATGCTATCCATGTTGAAGTGCCACAACATAAAGCTCTCTCCTTTGCATGTTCCATTTCTTTGAGTTCAATTTTCATTGCTTTAATGGCTGAGCGTGGCTCTTCATATATCCCGAGATGCCTTCCAAGGCGGCAGGGATCATGATAGGTGGCAATCATTTCCCTTCCCTTCAAAGAAATTTTTTCATTTTTTATTGCATCTGCTATAATCTCACTAATATGAACCATTTCCAGATCAAAATCAAAATATTTGGCGTAGTCAATTTTAAAGGTACGATAACATTCTGGACATGAAAAAATTATTTTTTTGATTCCCATTTCCTTTATCATTTTTATATTTTTCATTGCCAGCTTTTTGAAAGTTTCCTCATCTCCATTCCAAAGGGCATCATGTCCACAGCAAACTTCCTCATCCAAAACCACGGGTTTTATTCCAAGGTGATTCAAAATTTTTATTGAATTTATAGCTATATCTGTAGATTTAACTCCTATACTCTCAAACAAAACATCAAAGAAGGGGAGACATCCCACAAAGTACATTACATCCCCTTTCTCCGCTATCTCAACCCCATCAATCCATTCATTGCTTCTCTTTGCATCATTTGCCATCATCTTTGCAAGAATGGAAAATATGCCTTCATGGGCATGCAAGCCAAGGTTTCCATTTGCTACCGCAACCTTCCTTACATCTTTTACAAAATCCAGGAAATTTACGCCAGAAGGGCATAGGTTTGTGCATATACCACATCCAAGACATGACCATACGGTCATTGCCTTTTCTATATCCCCAAATCCAAAAAGCGCAGACTCAACCATTCTAGCAGGAGAGAATTCTTTGTTCACCCTTGTTACTGGACATGCTGAGCTGCATTTTCTACACTCAACACAGTAATGGGTGCCTGTTCTTGCTATTATCTCTTCCATGCTTTCCATTTATTCACTCCATTTTTAGCATATCCAGCAAGTCTTCTTGAGAGGAAAGGGTCTTTATCGAATTTTTTATTCCAAGTAAGGCAAGCAATTTTTCAGCTACGTCTATTTTCTCTCTCACCCTTTCATCAAATCCGTCTCCATAATAACATCCTATGACAAATACATTCATTCCATTAAGGATAGCATCCAAAATATGAGATATTTCCACCCTTCCTGAGCAAAAAATTCTTACATCCCCTTTTCCATATCCTATGGTTACAGGACAAAATTTGCAGTCAAAGGGCTTAACTTCATAATTACCATTGATTAAATTTATGACATTCCCATCATCCATTTGGCGCTGCTGAAGGGCATTGGATGGACAAATTGAGACGCATACACCGCATCCCTTGCATGATGTTTTGTTTATATTCATTATTTTCCTTTCCTCATCAAAATGCAAGGAGGGGCAAATGTTATTGCATACTTTGCACCCGCTGCATACTTCTTCATCTATCCATGTTGAAAATTGTTTGTCATTTGTTACCCTAGGAAATGTCTTGATACATTCGAAGCCTTGCAAATTTATATCTGCATCCACAACTATTTTCTTCATTGGAACCACAGCGAGGCAGGTTAGAATATATGTTGCCCTTTATATCCCTTATGGTGGGAGATAAATAAAAAGTGAAATTATACTTCCAAATTTTCTCTTTTACTTAAATAATATATGTCTTTGTGAAGAATATAGTTATTTTTCACAAAAAATTTAATTGATTTCTTATTCCAGTCCTCCACAAGCACGCAAATAATCTTCCTACCTCTTTTGCGCAGTCTATCTTCAATTTCTTTTAGTAAAATGCTGGCAATCCCCTTTCCTTGGCAATCAGGATGAACAGCAAGCCTGTTTATCCATCCTCTCCTTCCATCATCACTTCCAATAACAGATGCAATAAGCTTCTCTCCTTCAAATGCCCCTATGAATAAATCAGAATATGATTCCAACTGCTTCTTTATTTCCTCCTTTTTATCTCTCCCTTTTGGTTTGTGAGGCAATCCTGCCTCTTTCCACAGGCGGAGAAGCTCGTCATAATGTTGAAGAGACAAATTTTTTATTTTCATAATAAAGGAAGGGCGGGGTGGGATTTGAACCCACGTATGCGGATCTGCAGTCCGCCACCTAGCCTCTAGGTTACCCGCCCATTTTATAGATATGCCATATAGATTTCCATATTTTAATTTTTGCTTGAAATGACCGGAGAGAGGAAATTGCAAATCTCCCGCTAACGATACTTTTATTAATTTCATATCCTTAGTCTTACAAGAGTGCAAAATGAATAATTTATTATTGGTAATATCCCTAATTTTTGTGGGACAAATTTTAGGCTCAATAGTTGGATTAATAAAAAAGCCGGAGAAAAATGTCTTGTATGGCTCTTTAGCATTTGCCGCTTCAATGATGCTTGGTATATCATTTTTTCAATTAATACCTGAGAGCTTGAAAATTTCATC
>CAZHBO010000005.1:0-28041 GCA_964530745.1 uncultured Thermoplasmatales archaeon
ATCTCGAATAGAAATTTTAATGTCATTTACATCCCCAAGCTTGTACATCAAAAGAACCACCCTCGTTAACACGTCCAAGGAAGGTCTAAAAGATTGTGCCCACTTCCATGAGCCACAGAGAACAGCACCTCCTCCTGCCGATTCTTGGCTTTGATCGATTTGGTCATCTAAAGGCATGGTTCCTGGCTTATTATTACCTGCTATGCATACATTCTCATTTATTTTATTTCCATTGTGATTGCTTTCCTTTGCTGTCAACGTTGGCATTAAAAGCAAAACCACCAAAACACAAATTGCTCCTTTCAATATTGCTTTTTTCATGTTCTTGCCTCCAAATATATAATGAAAACTTTATACAAAAATTTTGCTACTTGAATTTACCAGTTAAAAATGAGTGCATCAATTTTTGCATATGCCGCATTGCCTTTATAGCTCACCTCTGCTGTTATTTCATGCTTTCCTATGAAGGGCATGTCAAAATTCCATATGTATGGTGGAGAGGTATCAGAATAACATTCTTTCCCATCCACATAAAATTTCACTTCTCCTTTTATATCTGTGGAGACGGTAAAAGGCATGCTTCCAATTATTGTTACACCCCATGGAGCTGGCATTATTGCCCTTCCATTTATGTACAAAGAGGGATGCCATGTATTTGGCTCAATCAAAAAGATGGATATGTTGCTTATTGGAGGGAGATGCTCATCTGCAATGCCTGCAGCCCATGCCACAGCACGCCTCGCCATCCACCAGTTATATGTCCAATCCGTTATATTTCCATCCACCCAACTGTAGATATATTCCTCCCTAAACAAAGTATATTTTGTCCTTCCCGGGAATTCAATAACATGCCCTCCAATGGTTGTTCTTTCTTCTGGATGGGGACCAAATAAAACAACCCTTCCATTGCCATAATTGCATGCTATTGCTGCATACTGCCCTTTTATATCTGTTACAACTGGCTTAACGATCTGCCATTCCCCATTTACTTTCTTCCAGAAATGGATTGGTGCTTTTTCAGATGGCTCTTCCGCATATACAGCAAGGGGTGTTATGTTGCCCAATAGAGGATCTGTTGAATTTGCAATATACAAACCAGGTCCTCCCTCGTATCTTATAATGCGAGGATTGGTAGGGCTCACGTTAACAATAGGATGATTGCTAAGCTTGCAGGCAATAGGAACACCTCCATTTATGCCAGATGATTTATACAAATACTGCCATTCCTCGCTCTGGTCATCATTGGCATATAAGTTTGCTATGCCCAAAACGCCTGCATCTATAATTTTGTCCACCAGTGAAGAAGGATGTGCTATTCCTTGAGATGCCTCATTTGCTCCCCCACATATGCCAACGTAACCTCCTCCACCAGCAATAAAAGAGCGAACATTATTTTTCCATTGTGGCAAGATTCCATGGACGTATTGACGGGCACTTGCGCCTATAACAAAAACATCATAATTTTCTGTTGTAAGCGGTTTTTTTCCAAAACCCATGACTTCCTGTTTGCTTATCTCAGTAACATTGAATTTGTAATGGATGCCGTCTATATCCCATTCATATTGGAGTGCATATTCCAAAACTTTGATGGCAGGGACAATGGAAGGATAAACTGCAACTTCTTTATATACAACCCTTTGTGTTTTACTTTCCGAATAGTTAAAGGAAGGAATGAAAAGGATAAAAATGATGATTGTAAGGGCAATCAAATTTTTTACTCGCATAGATTCTTTCAATGAAAAATGGTATAAATAGATAACTATTCGATGCTTTTTAAGGGGAAAATTATTTTCATAGCAACACTTAAAATATTCTTTTCGCTATCCATACATGCTTTCTGATGTGCTGCAGAAATTAGCAAAGATTGTTGGAGATGAAAATGTTTTATCCTCACCTGCTGATTTATATGCTTACGGTTTTGATGCATCCATTCATCATGCAATGCCTGATGTTGTTTTGAAGGTTAGCAACAGCAATCAAGTTGAAAAAATAGTGAAATTGGCTTATGAGGAAGAAATTCCTATTATTCCAAGGGGGGCTGGAACTGCATTATGCGGGCAGTGCATTCCCATTCATGGCGGCATAATTTTAGATATGACCGCAATGAATGCAATAAAGGAAGTAAGAGTAGAGGATTTGTATTGCGTTGTTGAGCCAGGGGTAATATATGAAAAGCTGAATAGGGAGTTAGCAAAGGAAAATTTTTTCTTTCCTCCCACTCCAGGTAGCGGAGATGTTTGCACTATTGGAGGCATGGTTGCAGTCAATGCTTCTGGCATGAGGGCTATAAAATATGGTGCAACCAGAGACTACGTTTTAGGCATGGAAGTTGTTCTGCCAAATGGAAAGAAAGTGCATTTTGGAACAAGGACAATAAAAAATTCCTCTGGTTATCAGCTAGAGAGATTGATGGTTGGTAGTGAGGGAACTCTGGGCGTTATAACAGAGGTGACGATCCGCATCCTTCCATTGCCGGAGAAAAGAGCGGTTGCTTTGGCATCCTTTCCCTCCTTAGAAAAAGCCGGAGAGGGCGTTGCAAACATCATTGCATCTTCTCTCCTTCCTTCAGGCTTGGAAATTATGGACAGCGTTTGCATACAGGCTGTTAATAAAGCAATGAATATTGGATTACCCCAGGCAGAGGCAGTATTGCTGGTTGAGGTAGATGGCGCAGAGAGCGTAGTAAAAAGAGATGTTGTTAAGGTTGCAGAGATTTGCAAAAAGAGTGGGGCAACAAGTGTAAAATTTGCATATGAAAGCGAGGAGATGCTTAAATTATGGAAGGGGAGAAAAGGTGTTTTGCCATCTTTGTCGAGATATGGAGAAAAAATGGTTTCAGTATCGCTAGCAGATGACATGTCTGTTCCCATATCAAACATACCAAAGGCAATAATGTCTTTCCAAAAAGTTGCAAAAAAGTATGGCATCATCATTGGAACATATGGGCATGCAGGAGATGGGAATTTGCATACAAAAGTTTTGATAGACCCCTTAGCAGAGAAAAGTTGGGAGAAGGCTGAGAAAGCAGTTGATGAGATTTATAAAGCGGTTTTATCTCTAGGAGGAACAGTTAGCGGGGAACATGGCATTGGCATTTCAAAGGCACCTTGGATGCAAAAAGAAAGGAAGGAAATGCTCTCCGTTATGGAAGCAATAAAGAAAGCAATAGATCCAAAAAATATCATGAATCCTGGAAAAATGATGCAGTGGAAAGGGAGCATAATTGCCTATGTTAGATACCCGGTGATACCATGATGTTACAAAAAATGCAACATGAAATAATGTGCTGTACTGGATGTGGCTTCTGCAAGAAATCATGCCCAATTTATGAAATAACTGGTAAAGAAGTAGACAGCGGTAAAGGAAAAGTATTGCTTGCTTATGGTATCTTAAAGGGAGAAATAAAGGAAGATGAATCAGTTGTAAAGGCATTTCAGAATTGTGCGCTTTGCATGAGATGTGAGCAGGACTGTCCATCTTTAATTCAAATAGATGCCATAATACAGACTGCAAGAAGGGATATGAAAACAATGCTTCCATCCCATAAAAAAATAATGGATTTTGTAACAAATTTTGGGAATCCTTTTGGAGAAAAAGTAATAAAGGGAAGGGAAGGAGGAAATATTGCTTACTTTGCAGGATGCATAGCCAGTTATAAAGAAAAGAATATCAAGGAAGCAACCCTCTCCATTTTTGAAAAGTTGAATATCGATGTAACAATTTTGGATGCAATATGCTGTGGAAATCCGCTGGAGCATATTGGAAAAGAGAATAAATCAATTAAAAAAATAGAGAATGAATTGAAAAAAAAGGAGATAAAAAAAATTATTTTTTCATGCCCAAATTGTATGAAAAGTTTTGCTCCATTATCCGAAAAATATGAAATCATGCACATCACCCAATTTTTGCTCAACATCCCAAAAATAAAGCCGTTCGGAAAAAAAATGATATATCATGATTCCTCCATCTTAGCAAGATATCTTGGCATATATGATGAGCCTAGAATTTTATTGCAAAAGGCAGGGAAATTTTTGGAATTTGATGAAAACAAGGAGATTGCAAAATGTTGTGGAAGCGATTTAGCATTCAGTACTGCATTTCCTGAAATGGCGGAGAAAATGGCGGAGAAAATTGTCGAGGAAGCAAGGAAAAAAAATGCAGTCATTGTTACTGCCTCCCCCCATTGCTATTCCCATCTAAAAAAATATGGAGAAGTAATGGACATAGCGGAGGTTATTAAAAAATGCTTAAACAGTGGTTAGTAACCACCGTTTAATTTTTCGATGTTTTTATATACAAACTTTCTTTACATATCAATAAGAAGTAAATAAGCGGAGGGATGCCATTGCCGGATGGGAAATAAAACAAATATTTGCGATAAAATGAGATGATGAAAGTCATTAGTTTGAATAAATTAAAGACACAGAAAAAAACAATTTATTTGATTTTAGTCTTTGGAATATTTTTTTTGAGTGCCCTCCCCCTACTACTCCCACAGCCTGTACAAAATTTTTATATGAATTTATTCAGGATTATAGTTCCTCTAATCATTTTATCTTTAATTGCTAGAATCTATGAATATGGAGATGAATATAGGGATGTTGCATTTTTTTTAGGCATTGCAATATTTTTATTTTGGGTAGGTGAGACACTCTATATATACTACCAAGAAATTGGTGAAAATACACCATTCATAGTGGGGTTATTTTACATTTTAGCATATCTCCCAATTTTTTGGCTGATAATTAAACGGGTTAAGCCATACATAAGACAAGCTGAAAAATATTCATTAGTTATCTTTTCGATAGTATTAGCCATCATCTCCCTACTTATTTTTTATCCTCTTATGTATCTTATATTTTCAGCAAATACTCCCCTCTACGACATTTTTTTAATAGGAATTTATACAGCATTAGATACAGGGATGTTATTTGCGCTGGGTTTTCTACTTTTGATTTATTACAATAAAGAATCCTCCCCTTTTTGGCTGGCTATATCATTCTCTGTTTTTTTTGGTGTAGCAGGTGATATATTCTATTTTTACCTAGACCAATATGGAATTGAAAAAGGGGGTATATTGGCGGAGGTAATATTCAATCTGATGTATGCATCCCTCCTAATAGGTCTTTATTTGATGGTTAGTGAAAAGCCACATCTCATTCCTTTATCCAAATTTGAAAAAACAGTCGGCAATCTCAAGAAAAAAATAGAGGAAACAGAGGAGCAAATAAGGATGGAGAGGGAACAACTTTTATCTATTTTTGAAGGTATTGATGAGCCAATATATGTAGCTGATCCCGAAACATATGAAATTCTCTATGCAAATAAAGCATTAAGAAAAATATTTGGTGAGGATGTCACAGGGAAAATATGCTATGAAGTGTTACAAAATCTCGACAAGCCCTGTGATTTTTGCACGAATGATAAAATAATGGGGAAAAATTTTGGGAAAACATTTGTCTGGGAGTGGCAGAATTTGGTTAACAAAAGATGGTATAGATGCATTGATAGAGGTATAAGGTGGCCAGATGGCAGAGAAGTGAGATATGAAATGGCAATTGATGTAACTGAAAGAAAATATGCTGAGGAAGAAATGAAGCGTGCATTGCAACAGGAAAGAGAATTTAAATTAAAAGCAGCCCATTATTTTTTTAACCCCATTGCCATCGCAAAAGGCTATATCGATGTAATGATGGATGAAGTGGGAGAGGAGGAAAAAAAGAGGTTAGAAATAATTCGTCATGCTATCGGAAGGGTTGAGAAGGTGGTTAAAAATGTGGTGTCCAAAGGGGAAATAAAGGAATAACGCAAAGTTTTATTATAAAATTATGTTTCTCCTTCAATGGTACCAAAGAAAGTATTTCTAACGAAAGGAGTCGGGCGCCACCCTGACAAATTACAATCCTTTGAGCTTGCATTGAGAAATGCAGGCATAGAAAAATGTAATTTAGTTGAGGTATCAAGCATAATTCCTCCAAATTGTAAAATAATCCCTGCAGAAAAAGGAAGAGAGATGATAAAGCCAGGACAAATTACTTATTGCGTCATGGCAAAAAATGCGACAAATGAGCCGCGCCGCCTCATTGCTGCTTCCATTGGCTTGGCGCTGCCAAAGGAAAAAAATTTATATGGCTATTTGTCGGAGTATCATAGCTTTGGTGAGCCAGCAAAGAAGGCAGGGGATTATGCAGAGGATTTAGCTGCCACTATGCTTGCGACAACCCTTGGCTTGGAATTTGACCCTGAGAAGGCATGGGATGAACGAAAGCAGGAATACAGGATGAGTGGGCGTATTATAAGAACGAAAAATGTTACTCAATCTGCAGAAGGAAAGGATGGAAAATGGACAACAGTAATTGCTGCCGCAATTTTTATCATGGAGGGATGAAATGTATTTATCGAAGCCAAGGATATATCCCAAAGGCATAGAGGATATTGATGTTAAAAAATTGGTTGATTTTTATTATAACTCGAGGGCATATAATGGTGGTAGACTTGCAGAGGCATGCAAAATATATGAAAAAATGATTGATGATGATGCTACAATTTGCGTTACAATAGCAGGAGCATTGATTCCAGCTGGATTGGGAGGCGCAATCATCTCCCTCATGAAGCATGGGTTTGTTGATTATATCATTTCCACGGGAGGCAATCTTTATCATGACATGCACTTCGCTCTTGATTTACCAGTCCATCAAGGAGATTATAGGGTGAATGATAATGAATTGTTGAAGGAAGGGATAGTGCGCATCTATGACATCTTTATTCCTTACGATACCCTCCTACAGACTGACGAATTCATTCAAAATGCCATAGAGGAAATGGATGAGAAAATTGTTTCCACAGCCCATTTACATAATTTCTTGGGGAAAATTTTACTCAAAAAAGCAAAAAAGCCAGAGATGTCAATTCTCGCTATGGCGGCAAAGTATGATGTTCCTGTCTACACTTCCTCTCCAGGAGATTCTTCCATTGGCATGAATTTATCTTACCTCAAACTCAAGGAGAGGGGCATAATCATTGACCCTGATAAAGATGTCATAGAAACAGCATCCATAGTTTATGCAAGCAGAAAAAATGGAGCGATTGAGCTTGGAGGAGGCTCTCCCAAGAATTTTTTCATGCAGACTCAGCCAATGCTCTCACAAATAATAGGCATTGATAAAAAAGGACATGATTACTTCATACAAATAACATCTGACTCTCCTCATTGGGGAGGATTGTCAGGAGCTACACCATCTGAGGCAGTTTCATGGGGAAAAATAAACCCCAAAGAAGTAGGAAATGATGTCGTTGTCTATGCAGATTGTACAATTGCTGCGCCCATTCTCTTCGCTTATATCATCCAAAAAAGGGAAAAGAAAGAGCTTAAAAGATTATATCGAAAAAGGGAGGAATTGGTAGAGGAGTTAAAAAGAGTGTCATCTATGTAACTCTACATAATCTTCCCATCTCAATTTTCTATAACCATCTTTTGTAATCTCTATGGTCAGCGTAATGGAATCAGTTCCTTTTGGAATGGAATATCCTTCCAGCAATATGCTCGTAAAACCATTTTCATCTGTGAAATTTGAAAAAGTTAAGCCATGCCCATATATTGTAACATTTGCTCTTTCTATAGGGGTAGCATTTCTTGCATTCACCACTTTTATTTTAGCCTCAAATGGCGGAACTTCTTCTTCATCAGATAAATTAAAATAATAAATAATCCGATTTTCCAGACTGTGACCATTGAGGAATACAGGCTTGAAAGATTCTGTATGCACATGCCTAGGTAGGAAAATAAGGATGAGGAGTAGCAATACGCAAATGGTTGTTACAAAAATGACTGCCTTCGTAACCCCCTGCTTTTCCAACATAATATGCCAGATAACCAAAACCTATTCATAAAATTTCTGCTATAAGGGAATTCTCTCAACCTCAAGCCTATCAGCAGTTGGATATTCCTCAACAATATAGCATGGAAAGGGCAATTCCTCCGCTATTTCTTCCAAAATAAAGGGAGATGTTTCTATTCTTTCCTTTTCTTCATTCCATTCCATTATTCCTTTGCTGATGCCAAAATTTTCCATTATTTTTTTCATCTCTTCCTTTCCAGCAATGATGATTCCTATCAAAAATGTCCCATCTTCCGTTATAATTTCATAAGGTTTTGCAACATTTCTTGCCCTCCTCATTATCCTTTCCCTCAATTGCACAGCATCTTTGAAGGAAGCAGAACAGTAATGAATAGGTTTTTTCAATCCCAATTTTAAAATTTCTGCTGCCATTTCCTCGCTTCCTTTTACAGCATTTGAAATATCACTCTTTACTTCGTATCCATATTTTTCCAGAGCATAAAAATTTGTTTCAGAAAATTCCAGCTCATTTAAATTTATAAAATCAATGTCATAGTCATCTACCTCAAAAAGCAAATGTTTTGTTTCTTCCATAAGGTGGGGTATGAGAGGTATCTCAATTCCAACATCTATTTCTATGCTTTCCACAATATTCCCAAAATCACTTTTTTCAATCTTGCTCCATAACTCAACAGGGGGATGGAAGCGAATTTCATCTAAGCCAGATTCTATGAGCAAATCAATTTTTTTCATATCAAGCATGGAAGTATACAAATGAATGTGATGTTCCTCTCCAAAATAGTCTTTGAGCAATCTAATTACATTTGCTGTCCTGTCGGCAACAATCAATGGGTCTCCTCCAGTTATGCCTGTACCTTCTGCCTCCATCAATTCGCCCTCCATCAAAATATTTTCATCTTTCTCAACCAGCAATTCATTTGCATAAATGACATCTTTGCCCTTCTTTTTCTCTGAGAGAGGGCAGTAAAAGCAATTGGAGTTACATAAGCCTGTTACCAGCAAAACCATCTTTGAGCCTTTCTGGCAATACTTGCATCCCTCTGCAAGCTTTTTTGTATAAAAAGAATTTTTTGGAAGCTTTTTTACATTGCTGCACATCCTAAAAATATACCTCCTTCATCCTTAAATCCATCTTTTCCATTCATCTTATTTCTCTCATTTGTATATCTTTTCGCAATATATAAATTGGCTTTTTGGTGTATACAGTTTATTCAACTGCTTTTGGGATGACCAAGTAGGAATTAGTTGGGGGATGATGGATGAGATAGGTATCAATGCCATATACTTTTTTGATATTCTCTGTGGTTAATACCTCTGCTGCTGTACCCACGGAATAAATCCTCCCTTCATGCAAAAGCAGGAGTTTATCACAATATCGGCTCGCCAAGCCCAAATCATGGGAAACCATAATCACTATCAATTTTTTTCTTTTAGCAATTTCTACAACCAGTTCCAATATCTCTATCTGATGATTTATATCGAGATGCAAAGTTGGCTCATCCAGCAATAATATTTTTGGCTCCTGTGCCAAGGCTCTTGCAATAACGACTCTTTGCTTTTCCCCACCACTAATTTCATTTATTGGGCGAGATGCAAGATGCTTTGTATTAGTGATTTTCATGACTTCTTCCGTAATTTCCAAATCCCTACAACATTCCCCTTTTAATTTGTCCACATAGGGCATTCTTCCCATTAAAACTATATCAAAAACTGTAAATGGAAAATGTATTGTAGAGTTTTGTGGAACGACGCCTATATTTTTAGCAATCTCTTTTCTATCAAACTCGGATATATTTTTACTGTCGATAAGGATTGCACCCACTTTAGGTCTAAGCACCATGTTTATGCATTTAAGAAGTGTTGTTTTGCCTGATCCATTAGGACCTATAATGCCCAAAACTTCTCCTTCTTTAACCTCAAAAGTAATGTTTTCTAATGCCTTGATGCTCTCATAGTAAAAATCAATACCTTTAATTGTGAGATTCATTTCACCACCCCATCACCCTTTTTCTCTTCCGTAGTAAATATAAAAAAAATGGTGCCCCAAAAGAGGCGGTTATTATTCCCACAGGTAACTCAGTGGGCTGAATTAACGTCCTTGCTAAAGTATCTGTCCATATTAGGAACATTGCACCTACTAAACATGATGATGGCAATAAAATGCGGTGATTCGGACCAACAACAATCCTTACAATATGGGGAATTATGAGACCCACAAACCCAATGATACCGCTTACAGATACTGCTGCAGCAGTTACCAAAGAGGTAAAAATCAAAATGACTTTCTTGACAAACTCAACATTTATGCCCAGATTTAAGGCATGCTCCTCGCCTATGAGCATTATGTCCAGCTCTCTGCTGAAAAACATAATGACAGCGATGCCCAGTAGAATTAATGGAAATGCTATAATGACCTTATCCCAACTACTTGCCCATAAACCCCCCATTAACCAGAAGACGATGCTACGTAATTCCTCACCAGCAATATATTTCATGAGAGATACCTGAGCAGCAAAGAAGGCTCCTACGGCGATACCTGCAAGCAACAAGGTTTCCATTGGTACTATCTTTCCTACCTTTGCTATATTGTATACTAAAAACACTGTGATGAGTGCAAAAATGAATGCCATCAGCGGAACTGCAAAAACGCCTTTTACCAGACTAATACCTAGGACTATTGCCAATGAAGCGCCAAATGCTGATCCTGAGGAAATGCCAAGTATATAGGGCGATGCCATTGGATTCCTGAACAATCCCTGCATTGCACAACCAGCAACAGCAAGAGCTGAGCCAACCAATGCACCCAATACAACCCGTGGAAATCTTACATCCATTACAATTGTTTCATAAGTATTAGGCCATGATTTGGGAAAATGTAATAGAATTTTAAAAACGGTTACCATTGGAATATCTACTGGTCCAGCTGTGAGAGTGATAATAACAGTTAAAATGAAACCAATCGACAAAAAAATAATTGTTAACATCCATCGTAGATGTTTCTTGGAGTGTAAAGTACCTATATTTTCCATTCTACGCCACTCTTACACTCCTATATTGGATATTTTGTCTCAAATTTAAAAAATCCTTGACAGTCAAATGAGAGGAAGTAACATTCTTGAGATGTTTTTTTGCAATATTTTCTGCATTCTTCACTTCTTCAGGTGTTGGTTTTCGCCAAGGGGAATTTGGAACTGGTAAATATCCAACTATGTGATAAGGAATATCTGTGTTTATATCAGCAATGAATCGAGCAATCCTTTCAATCTCGTCACGATCAATGAGCCCTGGAATCAAGACACTACTCGCATCAAGTGTGATACCCCTGTCATAGGCTTCTGCAAAATTTCTAAGAACTGGAGCATTTGATGCGCCAGCATGTTCAATATGGATTTTTTCCGAAATGGTTTTTATACTTATTGAAGCAGCATCTATACCTTCAGGTAGCGGTCTAGAACCATTGGAATGTCCTATCTTTGTATAAACCCCCAATTCCCTTTTAGCAAAATTGACAATTTCAGCTAATTCGGAGCAGATCGTCGGCTCTCCTCCCAAAAAGTGAACACGCTCAATGTCCAACTCGCTGAGAATCCTTTTAATTCGATCAACACCCAAAAATTTCTTTGGTTTACCATCGTTTTTCAATTTATAAGAACACCATGTACAATTGTAATTACATCCATAATTATAGATATTTGCCCGTTTGAACATCTTCGAATATGTTATTTTGTACATCGCCATTGAATCACCTTAAAACAAATCGGGATGGAACCATTTAGCAAATTGCTCCAGACCCTGCACCAGCCTTGGGTTTGATGTCACTAAGTTTGTGTCGATCTTATAAACTCTGTCATTCTTTACAGCATTTATATTCTCCCATCCATCCCTGTTTTTCACTTCCTCAATTGATGCACCATAGCTGACTATAATAATTACATCTGGATTCCGCTCGATAATATATTCGCTACTTAACAAGGGATATCTCACTGGTTCATCTGCCGCAAGGTTAATTCCACCAGCCATAAATATAAGTTCATTGGTAAATGTTCCCGGTCCAGTGGTTTTCATTGGGGTGCCTAACTCATAATAAACCAATGGTCTTTGAGTCTTGTTCAATTCTTTAGTTACATCCGTTATAGCATCAATTTTATTCTGCATCTCAGCAATAAGGTTTTCAGCCTCCGATGATTTACCTGTAACCAATCCAATCATTCTAATTGTATCCAAAACATCATCGACAGAACGAGGATCGATATAGATTACAGGCATCTTATCTTCTAAACTGATAATGGCATTTCTCGAATAAGGCCATGCAAATAATACATCGGGCTGCAAACCTATTATCATTTCCAAGTTGGGGGAGCTACCACTGCCTACTTCTTGGACGTTTTTGACCTCCTCTGGATATGTGGAATATTTGTCTCTACCAACCAATTTATCTCCCGCGCCAAGGGCATACAAAGTTTCTGTTGCAGAGGATGCTAAGGATACAATGCGCTCTGGAGTTTTAGGAATGGTTACTGTCCTTCCCATGTCATCAATTATGGTTATTCCTATGCCAGTGTTTTCACTTTCTTTTGTTTTTCCTGCTAATAAATAACCTCCTCCAAATGATGCACCTATCAGCAATACTACAGCTATCCATATCCCTGTCCTTTTCCAATCCATTTTTCCACTGTAATACGTTCTTTAAAATTTGTAATACAAATGGAAAATATAAACATTTCTATGTAGGTAAGTGGTTATGGTAAGGTATTAAAATATATCCAAAGCCCTTGACAATGCTTCCTTCCCTCTGTATTCTGGAAGCAGCAATGGTGACTTTCTCTCCGTTTTTATCCCAGCATCTTTAAGCATTTTTTTGTAATCTTCAACATGCTTTAGTGATAACTTTCCTATCTTTGCCTTTTTTGCATGGCGTGCGGCAGAAATGCCCGCTCTTCTTCCAAAAACATTGTAGTCCAGTAGGCTGTTTCCCATAAGGCGATTCTTTCCATGGACTCCTCCTTCCACTTCTCCCCCTGCAAACAAACCTTTTATGATTCCATTTTTGCCCAAAACGCATGCATTTTCATTTATCTCGATTCCTCCATTTTGATAATGAAGGGTTGGAAAAACCAATATTGGCTCTTTCCTCATGTCAATGTTAAATCTTTTAAACAGGCGAAACATTGCAGCAAGATTTTTCTCTATTGTCCCTTCTCCATGAATTATCTCAATCATTGGGGAATCAAGCCATACTCCACGCATTCCCGTAGGTGTAACAACGCCCTTATTTCTCCCATAGCATTCCCTTATTATTGCAGATGCTTCCACATCTCTCGGTTCCAGAGGATAAACAAATTGCTCCCCATCTACATTTACTGGCTGAGCTCCTAAGCCTCTAACCTTCTCCGTTATTAACTGCCCTACAACCTGCTCAGGATATGCTGCTCCTGTGGGATGATACTGTACAGAGTCCATGTCCCGTAATTTTGCGCCAGCATGATATGCCATTACCAAGCCATCTGCAGTAGCCCCATAATGATTTGTCGTCGGAAAATTTTGAATATGCAAGCGACCAAATCCTCCTGTTGCAAGTATGGTTGCCTTTGCCCTAGCAACATAATACTGCTCAGTCTCCATATTGAAAAGAACTGCTCCAGCAACCTGCTTGCCATCCATTAACAGCTCTATGGCTGGAGAAAATTCAATGACAGGTATGCCTATGTTGCGCACCTCGTCTCTCAAAACACGCAGAATTTCCATGCCTGTGTAGTCTTTGGCGGAGTGCATTCTTTTCCTGCTTGTTCCTCCTCCATGTATAGTAATCATTTCTCCATCTTCTTTCTTATCATACATTACACCCAATTCTTCATGCCATTTAATTATAAATGGGGCATCCTTAACTAATGCCTCCACTAACTCCTTTTTATTGGCAAAATGACCTCCGCCATATGCATCTAAAAAATGAATGGCTGGAGAATCATTCTCTTTATCTGCTGCCTGGATGCCTCCCTGCGCCATTATGGAATTGCTGTCTCCATGGCGGAGCTTTGTTGCTATAAGAATATTCTCTGGTTTTATTCCTTCATAATATGCCCATAAAGCAGCTACTGTTCCTGCTCCCCCTCCTCCAATGATAAGGACATCTACGTCGTAATCTATATTGGAGAGGTCAACGTCCTTTTCTGAGATAATTGGATTTGATTCGATGATATCAGCAACTTCATTGGGAACAACCATCCCAGCGCTAACCCCAACTTTCAACTTCCTTTTTACTTCTTTTTTATAATCGGGATGATATTTTTTTAACACTTCTTCTCTTTCTTCAGCGGACATTGGCTCTGGGAGCTTATGAAGACGTTCCTCTCTACTTTCTTCAACTTTTCTTACTGACTTTTCCATTTCTTTTGGATACATTTTAATCTTCCTCCGGTGCTTCCTCTTCTATGTCACGGGCATAATATGCTTTTTTAATCTCTTCCTTACTCATTTTCTTTAGTCTCTCAATTTCCTTATCAAATTTCCCCTGCTTTATCTCCTCAACCCTCTTTTCTAAATGTAAAGCCTTTGGAGCAACGTATCTTCCATATATTCTCCTTGCCAGCTGGGCAACATGATACTGGGGAATTTCAGCAGGACATCTTATTGCGCACAAGCCGCATTGAATGCAGTCAAAGGACAAATGGGCAGCTTTTTCAAAATCTCCACGCAATGAAGCTTGAACATAATCCATGACTTCCAGCTCCTGAGGACATGCCTTTGTGCATGTATTGCATGATACGCATCTCGCCAGCTCAGGATAATGCTCAACCAATACCTTATCATCCGCATTCAATTTTTTTAATGAATAGGTTGCTTTATTTGCAGGAACAAATGGGAGTTGAGCAAGATACATTCCATCCTCAACTGTAGTCTGGCAAGCCAAATCTGCATACAACTTGTAATCACCTTCCTTACGATAGACAGTAGCGCATGCTCCACAAAATCCAGCCCTGCATCCTGAGCCACGGATATAACGGTAGCCAGCATATTCCATTGCCTTCATAATGGTTAGCCCTTCTGGAACTTTGTATTCCTTGCCCATAATATATACTCTCACCATTTTCATTCTCTCACCTTAACCATTTTTATTCCAAATGCCATAGTCATTAACTCTGAGAAATAATAAATGGGCAGAGAAGAAAACTCAGGATATTTCTTCTTTACCTTTTCCTGCATGTCGCTCAGATTAAAATAGCACAGAGGACATGAAGTTATGATTGCATCCGCTCCCCTCTTTTTTGCAGATGAGATGATCTTATAAGTCCTTTCAACAATCACGTCTTCCTTGTCAATTACATTATATGAACCACAGCATTCATTTTTATAAGGAAAATCAACAGCAGTTCCCCCCAAAGCTTCTATTAAATTTTCCATTATGCTTGGCTTCTCAAAATTATCAATTGCAATTTCTTTTGGGCGGAGAAGCAAGCAGCCATAATATGCTGCAATCTTCATATTCAATGGTTTCTTAACTTTCTCCTTTATCTCCGAAATTCTTTCATTCAATATTTCCAAGGGATGGATTATTTCCACCTCCCCTTTATAATCTTCTTCCTCATCCATAAAAGCATTTATTTTTTGTAGTTTATCCTCCTCCCTTCTAACCATATAATTTGCCTGCTTTAATGTGTTGTAACACACGGAGCAAAGAGTTGTTACCTTTTTCTCACCTTTTTCCTGAACCCTTATTAAATTTCTTATTGCAGCTAAATGATACATTAAGTTGTCTGTGGCTAGGCTATAAACAGTTCCACAGCAATTCCATCTTTCCATTTCTTTTAATTCCACTCCTATTTCTTTAAAAGATTCAATCGCCGCAATTTCAAAATCTTTTGCATTCGTTTTCAGTGTACATCCCGGATAATACAAAATTTTCATTTTCTCACCCTGTATATTTTCTGGCAGCGCTAACCAAAGCAATCTGCGGCAAATTTCCTTTCATTTTAATATGGTCAATGTTTTGCCTTAGTACAATGCTTCTCAATGCTTCCATAATTTTTGTTATGTCCACCTCTCTTGGACATCTTGTTCCACACTGATAGCATTGGGCACAAACCCATGGGGTCTTTGCCTCCAAAACTTTCTCATTCCCCCTCATAACATACAAAATTACCTGATTTGGCAATAAATCCATGTCCTCTACCATCGGACAGCCTGCTGAGCATTTCCCACACTGATAGCATGCATACAATTTTTCTCCAGATAACTCTTCCACTTTAGCCAGTAAATCCATGTCCATCCTCCAGAATTTCCTTAACTTTTTCCACAACTTTTGGAATTGTTGCTTTAATTTTTGGTGACAAACCTTCCTTCCAACATGACTTTCCAATTTTTATTCCTAAAATTTTTATATCTGGCATTTTTGTTATCCTAGACAAAATTTTTACTGCAGTGGCAAAGTCAACATCATGTCCAACCATAGAACGAGCTTTCAAATTTTTTATGTCTATCTCAACAACTTCTCCCTCTCCCTCTCCTTCGATTCCATCAATTATGATAGCCCTTTTGTAACCTGCTACCATCTCTGCAAGAGTCATTCCTCCAACGCATGCCTTTTTTACATTAATGTGGGGCATTTCTTTTTCTATAATGCTTGCCACTTCTATCCCAACACCATCATCTCCCAGCAGTGGATTTCCTAAGCCGATGACAACATCAGACATTTCTCACCAGTTTTTTATGCAATCCATTTTTGTTGTAAATGCTAACAATCAAAGGCATTTCTCCAGGCAATGAATGGGAGGCGCATGCAAGGCAGGGATCATAGCATCTGAATGCAGATTCAACTTTATTTAGGATAATATCGTCCACCTTTCCTCCTTTAATTACTTTCTTTGCTGCATTTCTCACAGACATGTTTATGCCAGCATTGTTGTTTGTTGTTGCCACAATCATATTTGCCTCTTCGATTAAACCTTTCTCATTGAGCTTATAATGATGTATCAGAGTTCCTCTTGCCGCTTCTATAACTCCTATACCCTCTCCTGGCTCTCCTATCTCATTCCTTATTTTGTCACTCGTTATTTCCTTATCCTTTGCTAACTCAAGCATTCTCTCTGCTGCATTCATCATCTCTATCATCCTAGCCTGGTAAAAGCCGAAAGTGGAATGGACGACCCCATTCTCTTTAAATTTCTTGTATTCCTCCATCGCAATTGGGGTTGACATACCATCCGCTGCATTCAGCCTTCCTAAGGGACCGACTCTATAAATTCCGCTGTCCTTTCCATCAACCAAACCTCTCCATCCCACATCTTTTAAATAAGGGAATTTCACATAACTCCATTCCTCGACATGCTCTGAAATGATATTCAAAACATCCTTTGCATCAACTTTCGCAAATTCCTTTCCATCGGGGTCAACAACGCGCACCTTCCCATCATAAAAGTTCACATGGTTTTTTTCATCCACTATGCCCATATAGTATGTCTCAAGTTTATCCATTTCATTTAGCTTTTTAAATTCCTTTGATTCAAATATTTTGTTGAATACATCCATACTGAATTTTCCAAATTCAACGCATGACTCAGCCTTTTTTATTATCTCTTCCCTTTCTTCCTCGCTTATCTGCTTTGTCACTCCTCCTGGAACACCACATATAGGATGTATTTCTCTTCCACCAATTGTTTTGACTATCTCCATTGCATATCGGCGATGCTTGATGACTTCCTTGCCTATTTCCAAGCCTACTTTTTTTATCACACCCAGAATATTTCTCTCTTCCTTTGGAGCATCTCCAACGATTAAATCCACGCCCCCCAAATAATATAAATGAAGGCAATGGTCATAGAAGAAGTATGCATTGTATAACAACTCTCTAATCTTCTTTGCCGCCGATGTTGGCTCAACATTAAAGGCATCATCTAATGCTTTTGTGGAGGCAAAATGATGTGCCTCAGGGCATACTCCGCATATACGCTCTGTAATCAAGGGCATATCCTCCGCCTTTCTTCCTTTGCAAAATTGCTCAAAGCCTCGCAACTCAGGTATTTGCATGTATGCTTCCTTAACATCTCCCTTTTCATCCAGCAATATGTCTATCTTCCCATGTCCTTCAAGCCTTGTTATTGGATCTATACTAATCTTCATCTTCAACCCTCCCTTTTGGCAATAATTTTGCTGTCCGATATTTATAAAATGTTCCTACCACGTCGTCTATTTTTTTAAGCATCTCTTGCTCCTCTTCCTCGCTCATTTCCTCATCTAGCAATGATGAAATTGCAGATATCATCGAAGCCCCTTGATCCTCCACCTTTGGGGGTGGACCCATGCACCCTGTACATGGAAAATTTCCAATTGGGCACTCTGCGCCACAACCTCCTCTGGTGGCAGGACCCATGCATATTATTCCCTGCTCTAAGAAACATTTCTTTGGATCTGCTATAAACTCATGCACTCTAAAAAATTTCTCTATATGTATTTTCTCTGGCTTTTCCCTTGGGCATTCATCGCACACTGCCTTCTCCAAGCCAAATTCTTTTGGAAATTCTCCTTTTACTAATGCTACCAATGCTGTTTCTACCACATTTGCTGGCGGTGGGCATCCTGGAATTACGCAGTCTACTGGCACGACTTGGTCGAGTGTTTTTAAATAAGGAAGAAATTCTGGAAGCTCCAGCTCCTCTCCATTAACCTTTGTTTTTTGCTTTGGAATGATTCCTTCTTCATTTGTAGTTGTCTCATTTTTTAGATAAACAGTATCAAAAATTTCCTCTCTTTTTGACAAATTTGCCAAGCCAATAACGCATCCCTCACTTGCACATGAACCATATGCAACCAATATTTTTGCTTTCTTTCTGAGCAATTTAGCCATTTCCTCATTCTCCTCAGTCCTTATCCCACCATTATACAGAACAATGTCTATGCTTTTATCTTTCATTTTTTTAACGTCCTCATATTTTATATCCATTGCGCATGGCCAGAAAACGAGTTCAACGCTTTCTAGGACATCCAAAAGCTTTTCATGGATTCCTAGCAATGAAACATCGCATCCTCCGCATCCTGCTCCCCAATACATAGCCAATTTTTTCTTCATTCTTTCCCTCCATATGGATTTGGTCCCAATTTTTTTATCTCCTCCGTAAACTCAGTCATAACCCTCGCAAATTTATCTCCTTCAGAAGCAGAAATCCATTCTAGGCGTAGGCGACGTGGATTAATTCCAATTTCCTCCAGCAATTTTTTCATTAAAGTAACCCTTTTCCTTGTTCTGTAGTTGCCAGAGACATAATGGCAGTCCCCGGGGTGGCATCCTCCTATTAGCACTCCATCAGCACCTTTTTTCAATGCATGAAGTATAAATTCTGGATCAACCCTGCCAGAACACATTACCCTTATGGGTACAACATTTGGAGGATATTTCAACCTGCTTACCCCCGCTAGGTCTGCTCCTGCATAGGAACACCAGTTGCACAAAAACGCTACAATTTTCGGCTCAAAACTCATCTTAAAATCACCTCTATCATTTTCTTAATCTGCTCGTCTTGTAAATTCCGCATTTCAATATTGTTTGAAGGACAGGCGGCTGCACATGTGCCGCATCCCTCACAGAGCACTTCCCTGCATTTAGCCACGTTGCCATCGAAATACATAGCGCCGTAAGGACAGACTGAAATGCACGTTTTGCATCCACTGCAGTGCTCTTCATCCACAACTGCAACGAGAGGCTCTTTTTCAATTTTATCCTTGGAAAACATGGCAACAACTTTTGCAGCTGCGCCAGATGCTTGAGCTACAGCCTCTGGAATATCCTTTGGTGCTTGAGCTGCTCCTGCAAGATATATTCCCTTTGTTAAAGCCTCAACAGGTCTCAATTTTGGATGCGCTTCCTTGAAAAAGCCGTCTTTGTCAACAGCTACCTTCAGCATCTGAGCAACATTCCTTACTCCTTCCTTCTCTACTATAGCCATTGCAAGGACAACTAAATCTGCTTCTATCTCCACCTTTTCTCCAGTTAGCGTGTCCACTCCCCAAACAACTATTTTATCCCCATCTCTAAACATTTTTGAAACTTTCCCCCTTATGTAATTCACCCTTTCTTCCTCCCTCACTCTCGCAATGAACTCTTCATATCCTTTTCCTCCAGCCCTTATGTCAATGTAAAATACATATGCCTCTCCATCTGGAACATGATGCTTGTACAATAAAGCATGTTTTGCTGTATACATGCAACATATTTTTGAGCAGTAATCATTATGCAAGGCATCTCTGGAGCCAGCGCATTGAACAAAAACGACTTTCTTTGGAATTTTGCCATTGGATGGCTTTATTATCTCTCCATTTGTTGGACCTGTGGCAGAGAGCATTCTCTCAAATTCAAGTCCATTTATTACATCATCATCCATGCCATATTCGACAATCATTTCCTTTGGATATAGGTCATAGCCTGTGGCAATTATAATAGCGCCAACATCCTCCTCAATTATTTCTTCCTTCATGTCGTAATCTATTGCCTCTACCTCGCAAACATCAGCGCAATTACTGCATCTTAATGGAGCTAATCCAAGGCATGCTTCCATATCTAAGGTATAAGTAGCGGGGACAGCCTGTGGAAAAGGAATGTAAATTGCCTTCCTTGGCTTTTTATCCATCTCAAATTTGTTTGGAACTATGACAGGACATTCTTTCTCACACTCCCCGCATAAATTACATTTTTCTTCATCAACATATCTAGGCTTTTTCAAAATTTTTACATGGAAGTTTCCTACATAACCTTCTATTTCTTTGACTTCAGAGTATGTCAACAACTCAACATTAGGATGCCTTGAAACTGCAACCATCTTTGGAGTTAAAATGCACTGTGAACAATCTAGGGTAGGAAAAGTCTCGCTCAATTGAGCCATTCTCCCCCCTATGCTTGGCTCTTTTTCCACCAATATAACTTTATATCCTGCATCCGCAACATCCAAAGCTGCTTGAATGCCAGCAATTCCTCCCCCTATAACAAGGCATTTTTTTTCCAATGGAACTTCTATTGGCTCAAAATCCTCATTTTCCTTTATTTTCTCCACCATTGATTCAACAATTTTTATTGCCTTCTCCGTCCCTTCTTTTTTGTCCAAGACAGTCCATGAGCACTGCTCTCTTATATTTGCAATCTCACACTGATATTGATTGAAATGTTCCTTGCATACATTGCGAAAAGTCTCTTCATGCATCGATGGCGAGCATGCAGCAACTACAACGGCATCCAATCTTTTTTCCTTAATCTTTTCCTTTATTAAATTCTGTCCTGGGTCAGAGCACATGTATTCATAATGGTCGGCATATACAACGCCTGGATATTTCTCCATTTCCTTTGCTACTTTCTCAACATCTACAGTGGAAGCGATATTGACACCGCAATGGCAGACAAATACACCTATCCTTTTCATTTTCTCCCGTATTCATATCCTTTTTTTAATGCCTCTTCATTTAACTCTCTAAAGCGAGGAGGCACCGAATCCATAACAGCCTTTTTCAATGCATTGAAGGAAACCACCTTACTAACATATGCAAAGAAGCCAAGCATGACTATATTTGCAACAATTTTTTTGCCCATTTCTTCTGCAATACGGGTTGCAGGTATTTTATATACATTTCCTTCCCCGTTCTTTAACTTTACCAAATCCTCATCAATTATAAGCGAGCCATCATCTCTCAACCCAGGGGCATATTTCTCATATGCTTCTTGAGACATAACAACCAATATGTCAGGACGAGTAACATATGGATAATCTATTTCTCCATCGTCTATAACTACATTTGAAGAAGCTGCCCCTCCCCTTGCCTCAGGTCCATATGAAGGCGTGAAAACTGAATTTTTTTTGTCATAAATGGCGGCTGCCATTCCTGCTATCCTCCCCATTAATATGATTCCTTGTCCGCCAAATCCCCCGAATTTTATCTCCTTCCTCACTTCCTCACCTTCTTGTATAACTTTTCCAAGGCATCATGAAATGTTTCCTTTTCAATGTCAACAAATTTTCCGACAATAATATCCTTCCCTATTTCAATATCTGTCTCCGCAGGATCAGCCCCATGCCTTATTACAGAATGCTCCCTATAATACTTCATCTCATCCAAGCCAGTGGGCATTTTATTTCTCCTTCCATATGTAGTTGGGCATGCAGCAATTACTTCAACAAATGAAAATCCCTTTTTCTGAATCGCTTCTTTTATTGAATTTGCAAGACGCCTGGCATGCAGAGCAGTCCATCTTGCAACATAAACGGCGCCAGCAGCGGCAGCAACATGGCATAAATTGAAGGGATGTTCGATATTTCCATATGGTGAGGTACTTGTTTTTCCTCCTAATGGCGTCGTTGGACCTAGCTGACCTCCTGTCATGCCGTAGTTATAATTATTGACGCAAATTACAGTCAAATCAACATTTCGGCGGGCAGCATGCAGGAAATGGTTTCCGCCAATAGCAAATAAATCTCCATCTCCACTGAAGACGGTAACGTTTATGTCAGGATTGGCAAGTTTTAAGCCGGTGGCAAATGGAATCGCCCTTCCATGGGTTGTGTGGTATGAATCGACGTTTACATAACCTGCCACCCTCCCAGTGCATCCAATGCCAGAAACGACTGCCAATTTTTTCAAATCCAAATTTAATTCTTCTATTGCCCTTAGGTAGGCATTAAGCACTATTCCGAGACCGCAACCAGGACACCATATATGAGGAATTCTGTCAGGGCGAAGGTATGAATCTAATGGATGCCTCTCTGTCTCATGTTGCATTTGCCACCTCCTTTATTTTTTTGTATATTTCCTCAGGAGTATGAATGTTCCCTCCCATTTTTGGAAGCAGATGCACGGATGCATTCCCGCAGGCAGCTCTCTCGACTTCCAGCTTTATCTGTCCATAGTTTATCTCAACAACCAAAAATGCCTTGACTTTTTTTGATAAATTCCTTATATGCTCCTCTGGAAATGGCCAGATCGTCTTCAAGCGTAGCAAACCAACTTTATAACCATCTTTCCTAGCCATTTTTTGTGCAGCCATTGCGGAGCGGGCACTTATTCCAAATGATACAATAACGATGTCTGCTCCATCAACATCTATTTCTTCAATGTCTCGAAGTTTCTTTTCATTTTTTCTAATTTTATCACACAGCCTTTTGACCAGCTTTTCCTGTATATCTGGGTCTGTTGCAGCAGGATACCCTTTTTCATCATGAGTCAAGCCCGTAACATGAACATTATATCCTTCTCCAACGCATGCCATCTCTGGAACGAAATTTTTTGCCTCATATGCAAGATATTTTTCTGGCGGAACAGAAGGCTTTTTCCTCTCAACCAAATGGATTTCTTTCTTTGCTGGCAGAACAACTTTTTCCTGCATATGAGCAACGCTTTCATCCATTAAAACAACAACAGGCACCCTATATTCTTCAGAATAATTAAATGCCTTTATCATCATGTCAAAACATTCCTGTGGTGAGGAAGGAGAAATTGCAATTATTTCATAATCGCCATGACTTCCCCATCTCGCCTGCATGACATCTGCCTGACCAACGAGAGTGGGCATGCCTGTGGATGGACCTCCTCTCTGAACGTTAACAATAACGCATGGTGTCTCAGTCATTGCTCCCAATCCAATATTTTCCAGCATGAGAGAGAATCCTGGTCCAGATGTGGCTGTCATTGCTTTTTTTCCGCCCCATGAAGCACCCAATATTGCAGCCATAGAAGCAAGCTCATCTTCCATTTGAATAAAAACGCCATTTAACATCGGAAGCCTGGCTGATAAATGCTCTGCAATTTCTGATGATGGAGTTATTGGATAACCTGCAAAAAATCTGCATCCCGCCGCCAAGGCGCCTTCTGCTGCAGCAATATTTCCACTATAATATTTAACTTTCCTCATTTTTTTCCTCACGTTTTGAATAAATCGCAAATTCGGGGCATATAAGAGTGCAGAATCCACAGTTAACGCATGCTTTCTCTGGTGGATTTTCAACCAAGCGAGGTGGGTGATATCCCTTTTTGTTAAATTCCTCTGATTCCTCCAAAACACCTTTGGGACAAAATTCAATGCAAAATCCACACCCCTTGCATCTATCTTTTATTATGTATATCTCTCCGTGGGGTATTTGTTCAACTTTTTTTTCCTTAAGCCAGTATTTCATTCCTATCATCTTTGGAATGTGTTAAAAGCTGAAATATCCTCATGGCATATAAATGTTTTGCAATGGAATTATCATAATAACAAAAAAACAGAATTAAAATATAAAAAAGTGCAATTTTTAAGAAAAATTGATACATTTAACAAAAATTCGCGGAAGTTTATAACTTATTTTAGTTTTGGTAATCGTAATCACAAAAATATATTTAAGCATCTCCATATTTCCAATCTGCTGGTTATGGACAAAGATAATAATTTGATGCAAGAAAAATTTGTAATTGATAAGGAAGACGTTAATGAACTGTTGAGAAGTTTTATGAAAAAATATGTTGTTTTCGCTCCCGTTGAAAAAAAGCATGGAGTTTCCTTTCAAAAAATAGATGATGAAAAAAATTTATGTCTTTCCTATACCTCCACCACCACTCCTCCAAAAAAAGTTTTATATCCTTATAAAGAAAAACTCTTTTCATTTGACTTATCAAAATCAGAATTTTTTGAAAGCAAAGACAACAAAAAAACAATAATTTTTGGCATCCATCCATGCGATGTAAATGCAATTTTACAATTAGATGAATTTTTTTCAAATAGCATGGAAGATGTGTATTATACAGCAAGGAGAGAAAATTTGATTATATTTGCCATCAATTGCAATCATGCTGGGGAGAATTGCTTTTGCTCATCACTTGGAACGGGTCCTTTTTTGGAAAAAGGATATGATTTGCTGCTTACTGATATAGGCGAAAAATATTTACTGGAAGTTGGCAGCGATAAAGGAAAAGATTTGATTCAAGGAAATGAATTTAGAGAAGCAACCGATGATGAGATAGAAAAGAAAAGGGAGGTTGAGGAAAAAGCATTGCGAGAATTTAAAAAATTTGTTGATTTCGATAGCCTAAAAAACATTCTGAAAGAGAAATATACGGATGAAATATGGGAGGAGGTTGCTGAGGAAGGGACTGATAATTCCTTTCCATGCCTTTCTTGCGCCTCCTGCAGCTTGGTTTGCCCAACATGCTATTGCTATGAAGTATTTGATTATATAGACATTTCCTTGGAAAAAGGGTCCCGCTTTAGGGAGTTGGATTCCTGCCAGCTTCTGGAATATGCAGAGGTTGCTGGCGGTAATTTCAGGCAAGGAAGGAAGGAGAGGCTTCGCCACTGGATGATGTGCAAGTTTGGATTTGCTGCTGCTGGTGAATCATCAAAATGTGTTGGATGCGGGAGGTGCATTGAGGCATGTCCTGCTGGAATAGATATTACGGAAGTTGCAAGAAGGTTGGGTGAAAGAAATGGATAATCCTTATGCGCCCAATATGGCAGTGATTAAGGAAATAATAAAAGAGACACCTGATACAAATACATATGTGCTGTGCTTAAAAGAAAAAAAATTTAATTTTAGGGCAGGTCAATTTGTCATGCTCTCCCTTTTTGGAGTGGGTGAAGCAGCCATATCCATATGCTCAGCTCCTGCTCCAAGTAAGGAATTTGCCTTGACATTTCGTAAGGTTGGAATGGTAACAGATGCAATATTTAATTTAAAAGAAGGGGACAAGGTATGGGTGAGAGGACCCTACGGCAATGGATGGCCTATAGAAAAGATAGAAGGTAAGGATTTATTGCTCGTCGTCGGCGGATGCGGATGCGGCTCCTTCCGCTCTTTGCTCATGCATATTTTTATGGATAGGGAGAGATATGGAAATGTTGAGATTTTGTATGGAACAAGGACTCCTGCTGATCAGATATATGCCTATGAGCATGAGAAATGGCGCTCAATGCCGGGTGTTCGCTTGCTAAGAACTGTTGAGAAAAAAGATGGGCAGAAATGGGATGAGCACATTGGATTGGTCACCTCTTTATTTCCATTCATCAAAACAAAGCCCGATGATAGCGTTGTTTTTACTTGCGGTCCAGAAATAATGATGAAGTTCGTTGGATTGGAGCTTATTAAAAAAGGATTTTCGGAAGAGCAAATTTATCTTTCGATGGAAAGAAGGATGAGATGTGGCATAGGAAAATGCGGGCATTGCCAAATGGGGACAAAATATGTTTGCAAGGATGGTCCAGTTTTTTGCTACAGCGAGGTAAAAAAATTGCCCGACAATCTTATCTCAGAGGTATAGAATGAAAACAAAAATAGGGATATTTAAGCTCACCGGATGTTCTGGATGCCAGATGGAAATTTTGAGGATGGAGGACATTTTTCTTAAATTAATTGATATTGTTGATGTAAGTTATTGGGTAATGGTTAAGAGAGAAAATGAGATGCAGTGGGACATAAGCTTCGTCGAAGGCTCTGTTTCCACAGCAGAGGAGAAAAAAGAAATTGAGGAAATAAGAAAAAAATCAAAAATATTGGTAGCATTTGGAGACTGCGCCATTGGAGGATGCATTCCATCCATAAAAAATTTTATCTCATCCCATTCTTTTGAAGGAATAGAAAAATTCGTTGATGTTGATTTTACCCTTAAAGGTTGTCCTCCCAGTAGAGAAAATATTATTTCTTTGTTGATTAATCTGCTAAAAGACATAAAGCCTAGGATAAAAAAATATCCCGTTTGCGTTGAATGCAAATATAAGGATAATGCTTGCTTGCTAAAACAAAACCTTCCATGCATGGGACCCGTGACGAGTGCTGGTTGTGGAGCTTTATGCCCCTCTTTGGATAGAATATGCGAGGGCTGTTATGGACCTATGAGTAATCCAAATGTTGAATCCTTGGCGGGCATATTCAAACAAATGGGTTTGTCAAGAGATGACATCATAAGAAAATTTAGAAAATATGCTGGAACATCACCAGAATTTTATAAGGAGGCGGGAAATGAATATTGAAGTTCCATATGTTGCCCGTGTCGAGGGAAAGGGAGGTTTAAACATTTCAATTTCTAAAGAAAAATTGGAAGGAAACTTTATCATCTATGAGTCACCCAGATTCTTTGAATCTTTTTTGATTGGCAGGAAATATGATGAAGTAATGGAAATTGTTTCTAGAATTTGTGGTATATGCCCCGTCGCCCATCAAATTACTTCTTTGCAGGCAGTAGAGAATGCAATGGGGATAGAAATCAGTGAGCAAACTGAAGGTTTGAGAAACATACTGGCAATGAGTGCCCATATTCAAAGTCATTTGTTGAGCATTTATTTTCTTTCCCTACCAGATTTTCTTGGCTATGAAAGTTTTATTTCAATGGCTAATGAGCGTAAGGACATTGTAAAGCGTGCTTTGAGGATGAAAAAGGTTGCAAATGACATTACTGCTATGATTGGAGGAAGAGCAGTTCATCCCGTGACGTGCATTGTTGGAGGATTCACAAGCATTCCTTCAATAGCTGAGATAAAAAAAATGAAGAAAATGCTCGAAGAAATTAAGGAAGATGCCATTGAAACAGCCAACCTTTTGTCAAGCCTTGACATGCCTGAATTCAGCAGAAAATGCGAGCATGTTGCTTTATCCCATCAAAAAGAATATGCAATAAATAAAGGGAGTCTTAAATCAACTGAAGGCTTAGATATAGAAGCTAAAGATTATAGAAAATTTATTTTTGAAAGGAAAGTAGAACATTCAAATGCCCTACATTCCTTCATTAAAGGAAGGGATTCATTCATGGTAGGTCCTCTAGCCAGGATAAATTTAAATTTCAATAATCTTTCAGATGATGCAGAAGAGGCTGTTGAGCAAAGCGGAATTTCTTTCCCAAATTTTAATCCATTTTACTCCCATTTCGCAAGAGCTATAGAAATCATTCATTATATCGATTCATGCATCGAGATTATAGAAAATTTTAAATTTAAGGAAGAAAGAATGGAGATAAAAATAAAAGAAGGAATTGGAAGCTCCATAACGGAGGCACCAAGAGGCTCCTTATACCATTTCTATGTAATAAATAAGAAAGGCATCATTGAAAAGGCGGATATTGTTCCGCCGACAGCGCACAATGCTTACAATATTGAAAAAGACCTGCATGCATTTTTGCAGATGCTTTATGATATGCCAGAAGAAGAAATTGCGCTAAAATGCGAGATGCTTGTACGTGCATATGACCCTTGCAT
>CAZHBO010000006.1:0-27830 GCA_964530745.1 uncultured Thermoplasmatales archaeon
ATTTCCTCTATTGAAAGTCCTGGCATTGCCTTTCCAAGACCTCTTGAAATCTCTGCAATCACATCGGGCTCATCGTAATGGGCGACTGCATCAACAATTGCTTTTGCCATCTTTGGAGGATTTGAGGATTTAAATATACCAGAGCCAACGAAAACACCATCATTTCCCAACTGCATCATAAGGGCAGCATCTGCTGGTGTGGCAATTCCTCCTGCTGCAAAATCTACGACAGGAAGACGTTGCCTTTTCGCCACTTCTTTCACCAAATCTAAAGGAACTCTGTATTCTTTCGCTTTTTCCATTAATTGCTCCTCGTTTTTATCTTTCAATTCTTTTATAGCATTTAGGATGAGCCTACGATGGCGAACAGCTTCAATAATATTTCCCGTTCCTGCCTCCCCCTTTGTCCTTATCATTGCTGCTCCCTCATGAATTCTTCGCAAAGCTTCTCCTAAATCACGGGCTCCACAAACAAAAGGAGTCTTAAAATCATGCTTCCATATATGCTGAAAAGGGTCTGCAGGAGTTAAAACCTCGCTTTCATCAATCATATCTACTCCTATTGCCTCCAAAACCTTTGCCTCCGCTATATGACCTATTCTGCATTTTGCCATAACAGGAATGGTAACGGCATCCATAATATCTTCAATAATTTTTGGATCCGCCATTCTTGCTACGCCACCAGCAGCACGAATATCAGCAGGTACTCTTTCCAGTGCCATTACTGCAACAGCCCCTGCCTCTTCAGCAGTGATTGCTTGTCTAACGTCTGTTACATCCATGATTACCCCTCCTTTCTGCATCTTTGCAAAGCCTCTCTTTATCAATTCTGTTCCATGCATCAGACTCTCCAAATCTAAATTCAACGGCATGATGGGAATATTATCCCTTCCTATTTATATATTTTGTGGAGAATTTGTCATTATTCCAAAACCTTATTTAGGGGTTGCGCATTTCCAATTTTGGTGCATATATGAAGGAAGTTGCAGAAGTTCGAGAATTAAGAGAAAATCGTTATATTACAATAGATGATGAGCCCTGCAAGATAGTGAGCATAACCACATCAAAGCCAGGGAAGCATGGTGAAGCAAAGGCACGCATTGAAGCAATTGGCATATTTGATAATCAAAAGAGAGTCATTGTTCATCCTGTACGGCATAAAGTTCAGGTTCCCGTTATTGATAAGAGAAGTGCACAGGTTATTGCAATAATGGGAGATAGGGTGCAACTTATGGACATGGAAACCTATGAAACATTTGAAATGGATGTGCCTGATGAATTTAAAGGGAAACTTAAGGAAGGAGAGGAAATACAGTATATCCAGGCTTTGGGCAAGAAAAAAATAACAAGAGTCTGATGTTCCCAAATTTTTTTGCCGATGCAGATGCATTATTTGGTGAGGCAAAATTTGTGATTTTTGGCATTCCATATGAAGATAAAGAAATGTCCTTCCGTAAGGGTGCATCTCTTGCTCCTTCCAGCATAAGAGAGGCATCCTGGAATTTTGAAAGCTATAATATTCTAAGCAAAACAGATTTGCAGGACATCAAAATACATGACCATGGAAACATTGACATAAATGAAATCCCATCTTTCATTAAAAAAATTGAAAATGCCATTCCCATTGTAATCGGGGGCTCACATGCAATCACCCCTCCTATCATTTCCTCTCTCAGCAAAACAAAAGAATTTGGGGTGGTTATACTTGATGCCCATTTGGATTTTAGGGAAGAATATAATGGTAGCAAAGAAAGCCATGCCTGCACAACACGCCGTATAGTAGATATGATAGGCACAAAAAAAATCACATCACTTGGGATTCGCTCAATGAGCAGAGAAGAGGAAAGAGAAGCAGAAGAAAAGGGCTTGATATATTTCACTTCATGGGAAGTCATGGCTGCTCTGGGAGATATTTTGGATAGTATCCCTTTCGAAAAAATATATTTGAGCATAGACATGGATGTATTGGATCCCTCCTATGCGCCAGGCGTGGGAAATCCTGAGCCTCTCGGCATATCTGATTTTGAACTGATTGAGATAATAAGAAAACTTGCTCCTCGCATTATTGCCTTGGATGTGGTGGAGGTTTCCCCTCCGTA
Source organism: uncultured Thermoplasmatales archaeon (assembly GCA_964530745.1). Classification (GTDB taxonomy): domain Archaea; phylum Thermoplasmatota; class E2; order UBA202; family DSCA01; genus CAZHBO01. The sequence continues at coordinate 2,100 of CAZHBO010000006.1, forward strand.
TGATGATGGGAGGACAGCCGTGCTCGCTGCAAAAATCATAAGAGATTATATTTCATGGAATAGTTCATATCATCTCTAAAAAATACTGATGAATTCTTAAGTCGTCTGTAAGCTCTGGATGAAACGCCAATGCGATTTTGTTTCCTTGCTTTGCCATAACAATTCCTTCTCCAATTTTTGCCAATGGCTTGCAATTTCCCCATGTCCTTTTGATAATGGGCGCCCTTATAAAAACACCTGGAAATGGTTTTTCAAATCCTTTAATCGACAAAGGGCATTCAAATGATTCTTTTTGCCTTCCGAATGCATTCCTCTCAACTTCCATATCCATTATTTTTAATGTCTCTACTTTATCTCTAACTTCCTTCGCAAGTAAAATGCATCCAGCACATGTACCCATGATAGGAATTTCATCAGCTATTCTTTTAATTTCATCAAAAATTCCAGTTTTTTTCATTAAATTTGATATAGTAGTGCTTTCCCCCCCAGGAATAACCAAGGCATCGATTTCCTTCAGCCTTTCTCTTATCAAAAAAACTTCCCCTTTTTTCCCCATTTTTTTTATTGCTCTTTCCAAAGCAATTTTATGCTCTTCAATAGCTCCCTGGAATGCAATGACACCTACTTTCATAATTCCTCAATATTTATCCCACAAAGATTACTTAATTTTTTGTGCAAATCCAAAACTTTTTTTGCCGCTTTCTTGCCAATTTTTCTTTCAAAATCTCTTACAACCTCCTCTATATTTTTGTATCCATTCCCAGTTAAATTGTCAGCATGGGCGACAATCTCTTCCTCAATGGTTTTTGGGGTATAATCCTTCGGGGGCAATCCAAGTTTTTTTGCCTCCTCCTCATCAATTCCAGCCCCTGCATGCCTTTCTATTGCCAAAATTACTTTCTCGGGAAGATTTAATCGCTTCCCAATTTTAACCCCCTCAACTATATGCATAATCCCATGTGTTTTTGCCCTTCCAATATCGTGAAATAAAGCGCCTAGAGAAACAACATTCATGTCTATATCTACTCCATTTTCCTTTATTTTCTCCGCAATTTTTAATGCCAACTTTTGCACTTTTAAGGAATGCTCAATGACCTCTGGCGAGCATCCTTCTTTTTTTAGCAATTCAACATAATCATTTTCAACAATCTTTTTCCCTTTTTTTTGAGGAATGATTTTATATTTTCCAAAAAATTCCTTATCCATCCATTTTCCTTCCGTCATGTAATGCAGAAAAATGGCAAGAGCCGATATTTCAGAATGAGGTTGATTTCCAATAGATACATTAAAATTTGCCATCTGATAAAATTCGCCTGGAACTTTTTGTGAGCCCACCACAACCATAACTTTGTCATGCTTTTTTATCTCCTCCATCACATCCGTAAACTTTTCACCATACATGGTGAGATGAACGATTATGCCATCCCATTCTTTGAAAAACTTTTTCCAATTTACCCCTGTCCTTATCTCAAAATCGTTGCCAAATCGCTGCTTAACCTCCTCTATCACTTTTTCCAAATTTGCATCTTTTTCATCGATAAAAATTTTATTTGCCCCAAATGCTCTTGCTACTAAAGCAAGGTGGGTCGTGACACGCTTATCTCTTGCCTTTCTATGTCCATATCTGTAAACAACGATTACCATTTTCCTTCTTCACTTTCCTCAGGCCATATGAATAAAAATGTGCTGGCAGCAGCTAAGAAAAATGTAACCATTGGATGAATTGCATTGAATGTACTCACGTTTTCCATCCAACCAAAATTTTCTACACGGAAAGAGAGTATCATTAAAACTATTGCAATCATTGTTAGCACTCCTCCTATGAATCCTCCTAAAGTGGTATTTATCTTCAGCTCTGTTTCTATGAAGGAGAAAGCTATTGAAAGAAAATAAACAACCACGCAAGCTAAAACGCTTGTTAAAATTGAGAATAGCAAAATATAATTTGAAGCAATCTTATAATTCATTTCAACAAATGTAAAAAATACTATGTAAAAGCACAATCCCATGAATCCTAAGCCAGAGATGAAAGAAAGCAACCCTTTTGTAAGTTTCATACCATGAAAAAGGCTTTCTATTAATAAAATTATTCATATTTTTCGAAGAATGCAATTTATTCCGATACATACATATATATAAACTTTATTTATGCTAGATACTGTGAATGTGAAAGATGAAGAAAAGGAACAGGAATATCTTCGTATACCTTTGCCTAATCGAGAGAAGGGAGAGATGTTTGCAGTCGTCGACCAACTCATGGGGGCGAGTAGAATAAAGGTGGTATGCGAGGATGGAAAGGCAAGGATGGCACGCATACCTGGCAGGATAAAAAAAAGGAAATGGATAAGAAATAGAAATCTTTTGATAGTAAAACCATGGTCATTTCAAGACGAAAAAGCAGATGTCATCTATCGCTATACTCCCACGCAAACGGCAAACCTAGCACGGAGAAACATGATACCCGAAAACATAAACATTTTCTAAAATGAAGTGGAAACCAGAACTTGAGGAATTTTTATCAGGGAAGACAGAAGGAGAAGTTTTTGAAAAATCAACCATTTTTAATATTTTAAAGCTCATGAATAAAGGGGAAGTGGAGACAATAGATTTTCCCATTTCCACTGGTAAAGAAGGGAATGTATTTAGAGGGAGAAAAGGGAAACAACTCATTGCAGTGAAAATTTATCGCATAAATACTATTACTTTTAGAAATATTTCCAATTATTTAAAATACGAGGAGCGTCTACCCAAAAAAAGAGATAGGAGGAGCATCATCTATGCTTGGGCACAGAAAGAATTCTCCAATCTTAAAAAACTTTATGATGCAGGTGTAAGAGTTCCAGAGCCAATAGCAATGGAAGGAAATGTCATCGTAATGGAATATATTGGAGATGAAGAAATAGCTGCACCCTTATTGAAAGATGCAGAAATAAATGATGCAAGAAAAATTTTTGAGGAAATAGTTGAAAATATCTTGCTTATGTATCAAAAAGCACATTTGGTTCATGCTGACCTTTCTGAATATAACATTCTTGTTTGGGATGAAGAGCCTGTAATTATTGATGTTGGGCAGACCGTCAGGAGGTCAAACCCAATGGCTTTTTCTTTTTTGGAGAGAGATGTCGAAAATTTGGTTCATTTTTTCAAAAAGTTTTTTCCCGTAGAAAAAGATTATGTGATGAAAAAATTGCAGGAGGATGAACATGAAGTTTGTTAAAATACCGATGGAAAGGGTTGCTGTCCTCATTGGGAAAGATGGAGAGGTAAGGAAGAAAATTGAGGAGCATGGCGTTAAGCTAACTATAGATTCAAAGACAGGGGATGTTAAAATAGAAGGGGATGCCCTAGCGGAGATGGATGCGGAGAATGTTGTAAAGGCTATTGGAAGAGGATTTTCTCCTCAACATGCCTTTTATTTATTCAACGATTCTTATTATCTCACCATAATTGACATGAGAGATTATGTTGGAAAGAGAAACAAGCATATCCATCGTATTGCAGGACGTATTATAGGCAAAGAAGGAAAGACAAGAAGGAAAATAGAAAACGATGCCGGTGTTTTTCTTTCCATTTATGGGCATACTGTCAGCATAATTGGAAAAATAGAAGGAATGGAAGTTGCAAAGAAGGCAATAGAAATGCTGCTTGAAGGAGCAAATCACTCTACCGTATACAGATATCTTGAAAGGGAAAAAAAGAAGCTGAGAATGAAAGAATTGATGGAATGATCAGCCAAAGTTTAGTTGCTGCATGAGGCGCCGTTGCATTTTTTTGCTTGACAATCCTTTCATCATTTTCTTTGACATGTTGTAATATTTCAATAATTCCTTTACATCTTTTACCTCTACCCCTGCACCTCTTGCTATTCTTTGCGCCCTGGAAGATTTTATTATATGCGGCTCTTCCATCTCTTTCTCCGTCATTGAATCCATGATGACACGGAATTTTTTCAGCCTTTCCTGAGTCTGGTGCATATCTTCCTTTTTCAACTTTTCTCCAAAGCCTCCTGGAAGCATTTCAACTATTTTCTGCAATGGACCCATGTTTGCAACCATCTCCATCTGTTCATACATGTCCTTAAGTGTAAATCTTCCTGACATGATGTTGCGTGCTGCCTTTTCCATCTTTTTCTTATCCTTCATTTTTGCCGCTTCCTCAGCCTTTTCCAATAAACTTTGGATGTCTCCCATGCCTAATAGACGGGAAAGGAAGCGAGTTGAATCGAATTTTTCTAAATCGTCAAGATGCTCTCCTGTTCCAATGTAAAGGAAAGGAGCACCTGTTTCTGCTACAGCAGATAAAGCACCTCCTCCTTTTGCTGTTCCGTCCATTTTAGTTAAGATAACGCCCGTAATGCCTATTGCATCATTGAATGCCTTTGCCTGCGGTCCAGCTTGTTGCCCAGTAGCAGCATCCATAACAAGGATTTTCTCATCTGGCTTTGCGACTTTAAAAATTTCTTTCATTTCCTTTATCAAATCCTTCTCCAAGCTATGCCTTCCAGATGTATCTACAATAATGACATCATATTTTTTAAATTTCTCAAGCCCTTCCTTAACAACTTTTACTGCATCCTTTCCCCCACCATGAACAGGCGTATTTATTTTCTCACCTATTTGCTTTAACTGCTCATATGCAGCGGGACGATGGACATCACCAGCAATAAGGGCAGGGCGCAATCCCTTTTTTTGAAAGTATCTCGCTAATTTTCCACACGTTGTCGTCTTTCCCTGTCCATACAATCCAACCATCATGATAACTTGCTTTTTCAATGGCAACTCCCTTCCTTTGCCAAGCATGGAGGAAAGCTCATCATGGACAATTCTTATCACATGCTCTCTGTTACTCATCCCTGGCAAGGGCTTCTCTTCCAAAGCCCTTTTCTCTATGTTTTTTGAAATTTTAAGGACAAGCTGAACATTTACATCTGCCTGAATGAGGGCACGCTGAATGTCCTGCACAACTTCTTTGATTAAGGAGGCATCAATATAAGGAGCATTTGCAATTTTTTTGAGCGTTCCCCTCAAAGCCTCTCCAAGTCCTTCCAACATTGAAAAGAAAAAGAATGCACATTATATAAGGATTGTGAATTTGCTGAGGCGTTACCAAATTAATCTTTTATAGAAACTATTATATAAAATTTTTGGGAAATTTTTATATATTTCATACTATATTCTACCAAGGTGATAAAAATGCCGAGAGGAAGAGGATTTGGATGGTTTGGATATCCCGGATTTTGGGGATACGGTTTCGGAAGGGGAAATCCCTATCCATTCTGCAGATGGTTCCCGTGGTTGCCAAGATGGTGGTGGAGCGGCATATATGGACCAATAACTCCATGGACATATAACTATTGGCATCCATATTATGGAACAGGATATAGATATGGAGTATATTAGGAGGTGATGAAATGCCAGGATATAGACACAGATATATGTTTTATATGACAGGATTGCCAGGATGGATGCGATTCGGCTTCTCTCCAGGATGGGGAGGGCTGCCGCCTATGGCACAGTATCTTCAACAGACGGGGCAATTACCACAATTCATGAGTTATATGCAACAGATGCCGATGCCAATGCAAATGCCGAAAGAGCAAGAGATAGAGATGCTTGAGCAGCAAGCTGATATGCTGGAGCAACAAATAGACGCAATAAGGAAAAGAATAAAAGAACTGAAGGAGGAATAAAATGCCATTTGGAATGGGATGGAGATACTATCTTTGGCCATATTATCCACCATTTTATCCTTACATGCCACCTATTCCGCCAGAGCATGAAATAGAGATGCTTGAGAACGAGAAGAGATTCTTGGAGCAAAGGCTGAAGGAAATTGATGAAAGGCTGAAGGAATTGAAAGGAGAGTGATAAAATTAAGATAGCAGTGGCAACAAACAAGGGTGGCTTAGATGATAGCATTTCTCCCATATTTGGAAGATGCCAGACATTTACAATAGTGGAAGTAAATGGAAAAGAGATTAGGAATGCTAAGATTTTACCAAACCAATATGCAAGCGGTGTGAGTGGTGTTGGAATCCAAGCAGGGCAATTTATAGTTCAACAGGGAATAAGGGCAGTAATAGCTGGGAACTTTGGTCCAAATGTATCAGCAGTTTTAAGTCAGGCAGGAGTGGAGATGATAGTTGCTCAAGGAAATGTTGAGGATACAATAAAAAAATATCTTAATAAAGAGCTTAAGCCTTTGCAAACATCACAGATGTCATTTGGGATGGGTCGTGGTATGGGTAGAGGAATGGGTAGAGGAATGTATATGCCATATTTCCAGCCCATCCAAGGGACATCAAAGCAACAAGAAATTGATATGCTGGAACAACAGATGAAAGAACTAGAGAAACAACTGGAACAAGTAAAGAAAAGGATTGAGGAATTAAAGGAATGAAATATGCTGTCAAAAGCAAGGGTTGATGAAAGCAAGTGCATTGGTTGCGGTCTCTGCGCTAAAGCCTGTCCTCGAGGGGCAATTAGATTGGTTCCATTGATAAGCAATGAAAGTGCCAATGGAAATAGACTAAAAATGCTGGAGGCAAAAGTTAGTATGGTAGAGGCAAAATTAAACGAGGCTAAAAAAGATATAGAATGTATAAAATAAGGGGCATTCCTATTTACCATGCAGAATAATAGTGAGATATTAGTAAAGAAAAATGAATTAACAAGTAGCATGGAGGATTACTTAGAGGCAATCTATGATTTGGAAATGGAGAAAGGATATGCTACTACTGGTGAAATATCTTCCTATTTGAATATAAATCCTGCAAGTGTTACAGAAATGATTCAAAAACTTGGTAGATTGGGGTTTGTTAGATATGAAAGATACAGAGGGGTTGTCCTCACTTCAAAAGGGAAAAAGGCTGGAGAATCTGTTAAGAAAAGACATGATATATTGTCCACATTTTTAATGCTTCTAGGCATCGATGAAGAGACAGCAGAAAGGGATGCATGTAAAATTGAGCATGATGTTGATTCAAAGACTCTCGAGCGTTTAGAAAAGTTTGTCCAATTTATCCAGAATGCACCACATGACCCAAAGTGGCTTAAACATTTTAGGCATTATATCAATACAGGTAAGCATCCGAAATGTGATGAGGAATGAAAAATATTCAGATATTCGAAAAATTGGCAAAGGAATATGATGAGTGGTTTGATGAAAATGAGCTTGTCTACAAATCAGAAATATTGGCATTAAGGAAATTAATCCCAAAAAAAGGTAAGGGTTTAGAAATCGGGGTAGGCACTGGAAGATTTGCTGCACCATTGAATATTCATATTGGAGTAGAGCCTGCAAAGGCAATGGCAGATATTGCAAGAAAACGCGGCATAGAGGTATATGAGGCAAGGGCAGAGAAATTACCTTTTAATAACAATTCTTTTGATTTTATATTAATGGTGACAACAATATGCTTTCTCCAGGACCCAATGCAGGCACTTCGTGAAGCCAAGAGAGTCCTTAAATCGGAGGGGCACATAATAATTGGAATGATTGATGCAAATAGTCCTCATGGCAGGATGTATAAATTAAAAAAGAAAAAGAGCAGATTTTATAAAAATGCTAACTTTTATCCTGTTAATCAAGTTTTAAAATGGCTTAAAAATTTGGGATTCGGCGGCATACAAGTTTATCAAACAATCTTTCGAAACATAGAAGAAATAAATGATATTCAAGAGGTAAAAGAAGGTTATGGTGAGGGTCTCTTTGTTGTCATTTCCGCCCAAAAGGTGTCCATATGATTGCTTTTGGTCCTGTTCCTTCCAGGCGTTTGGGGCATAGTCTGGGAATAAACAATATCCCTCCAAAAATTTGCACATATTCTTGTATCTATTGCCAACTTGGAAGAACTAATGATGTAAGGGTTAAAAGGGGGGCATTTTATGAGCCCAGCAAAATCTTGCAGGATGTGAAGAACAAGGTAAAAAACGCAAGGGAAAGGAATGAGTCTATAGATTACCTCACCTTTGTGCCTGATGGAGAGCCGACATTGGACATTAACCTTGGTAAGGAAATTGAATTGCTTAAAAAAATGGGTATAAAAGTTGCAGTTATTACAAATGCATCTTTAATATGGATGAAGGATATTCAGAATGATTTATGCAGGGCTGATTGGGTTTCTTTAAAAATAGATGCTGTAAGCAAGGAAATTTGGCGTGAAATCAATAGACCTCATGAGTCTTTGGACATAAATAAAATATTGCAGGGCATATTAGAATTTTCAAAAATTTTTGATGGTGAACTAACTACGGAAACCATGCTTATTCGCAATGTCAATGATGGTTATGAAGAAATAAAAAAGATATCTCATTTTATTGCAAAAATAAGACCAGAGAAAAGTTACATTTCCATTCCCACCAGACCACCTGCAGAAGAATGGGCAAAACCTGCAGATGAGAATGCCATAAATATGGCATACCAAATTTTTAAAGAGAAATCAATAAATGTAGAATATCTCATTGGCTATGAAGGAAATGCCTTTGCATTTACTGGAAATGCCAAGGAAGATTTACTCAGCATTACATCAGTTCATCCTATGAGAGAGGATGGCATTAGGGAATATCTAAAAAAAGCAGATGCAAATTGGGATATAATTGAGCAATTAATTGAGGAAAATAGGCTTGTAGAGATAAAATATCAGGGCAAGAAGTTTTATATGAGAAAGATATAAAAGGGTTCATATGGAAGTGCAAATAAGGCAGGTTGAAGGCTTAACTTTCGTTGCTAAAGGAGAGAGCAATCATTGGGTAACAATAGATGGTCCAAAGGAATTTTTTGGCTCGGAGGCAGCTCCCAGACCAATGGAATTGTTGCTCATAGCACTAGGAAGTTGCACAGCAAGTGATGTTGCTTCCATTTTGAGAAAAAAAAGGGTTGATTTAACATCATTTGAAGTGAGCGTTAAAGGAGAAAGGAGCAAAGAGCATCCAAAGGTATTCACAAAAATTTTTATCGAATACATATTCCAAGGAAATAATTTACAAAAAGAGCATCTGGAAAGGGCTATAGAGCTCTCTCAAAATAAATATTGTCCGATATCATCTATGTTGAGAAAAGCAGTGGAAATAAAGTATTCATATCGTGTGATATAAGCATAACAAAGGGAAAATATGTTGGCTGCGGATGTAATTAATCGTTCCATCATGATAACCATATTCGTATTTGCCATGATGTTGTTGGTTGATTACTTCAATGTTTTAACAAAAGGAAAAATGGAAAAGACAGTTAAAGGAGGCAGAGGGAGGCAGTATGTAGTGGCATCTTTCTTGGGAGCGACTCCTGGCTGCTTAGGAGCATTTATGAATGTTTCATTTTATGTTCATGGTTTGATATCATTTGGGGCTATTGTTGGTGGGATGGTTGCCACATCTGGAGATGAATCTTTTGTGATGCTATCTTTATTTCCAAGGGAGGCATTGATTTTATTTGCTATATTGTTTATACTTGGGATCATAATTGCCTGGATTTCAGATAAATTGGCATCCATCTTTAAAATTATTCCATGCCAGGAATGCAGGTTGCAGGAAGTTCATTATGATGAAAAACTCCATTTTGAGCTAGCATCGAAAAAATTTCCTGCATTCTCTGTTCAAAGATTTATCATCCTTACTTTCCTTCTTACAATTTTTGTATTGGCAACATTGGGAATAGCAGGACCAAAAGAATGGAATTGGGAAAGAATCATGCTTCTTTTACTACTCGCACTTTCAATATTTATTGTAACAACTGCATCCGATCATTATCTAAAGGAGCATATATGGAAACATATTGTAAAGAAACATTTATGGAGGGTTTTCCTCTGGACATTCTTTGCCCTTCTTTTTGTTGAAGTTGGCTTTCAACACTGGAATTTGGAGGGATTCATTACAGAAAATATGGGCTGGGTTGTTTTAATTAGCGCTTTAGTTGGCTTAATACCAGAGTCTGGTCCTCACATGGTGTTTGTTATGATGTATGCTTCCGGGTTGATTCCTTTCTCAGTTTTGTTGACTGGTTCTATCTCACAAGATGGGCATGGAATGTTACCTCTGCTTTCATACACAATTAAAGATTCGATTTTAATAAAATTGCTGAATTTTTCATTCGCACTTATAATAGGAATCTCTCTTTACATCCTAGGAGGTTAATTTAAGTTACCGATTTAATTCGGGATAATGCTTATAAGTCAAAATTATATATAATTTGGGTAGAGAAAAAAATGATAAAGAAGTGGAAGGAGGTTATAATCATTTCTTTGTTAATTTTAATGATGCCGCTTGCTGCATTCTCACACGATATGCCCACTGTAAACAACCCGCCAAATAAACCTTCGCGACCAATTGGTCCAACTTTTGGGGAAGTAGGAATATACTATTATTACACATCCCGTGCCACAGATCCAGATGGAGATAGAATACATTATTTATTCGACTGGGGGGATGGAAGCAGTTGTGGAACGATTTTATACGAATCTGGGGAGAACTGCACATTGCCGCACTGCTGGGATGATTATGGATTTTATGAAATAAAGGTAATGGCAATCGATGAACATTGTGCCTGTAGTGAGTGGTCTGAGCCATTGGTTGTGGCAATGCCAAGAGAAAAATTAATTTGGAATCTCAACATCTTAAATAAATGGTTTTCATCAATGTTTGGAAGTAAAATCATCATACCTTTGCATAATGCTGACCAATATTGATATAACAAAGGAAATGATGAATCCTGGAAGGACTCCTGGTATGAAAATTCCAGGATAAATATAGTGGGAAAAGCCCAAAGATTCCCATGCTATGACTGCTATGCATCCGCTGAGCATGCCTGCTATTGCTCCTTTCTTTTTCATTCCCTTCCACCACAGAGAAAGGATTATTACAGGACCAAAGGATGCTGCAAAACCACCCCATGCAAAGGCAACCAATAAATAAATTATACCACCTTGCAAAGCCATGAGAAATGCAAAGGCTGAGATTAAAACGACAAAAAGCCTGCTTAAAAACATCAGTTTTTTTTCGGATGCATCAGGATGAAAAATTTTTCGATAAATGTCTTCAACAAAGGAAGAAGTAGCAACTAAAAGCTGGGAATCTGCTGTTGACATGATTGCAGCCATGATGGCAGCAATAACGATGCCTGCTCCCCATGCTGGTAGTGTATGCATGGCTAAAATAGGCATAATACGCTCTGGGTCATTGATGGACAAAGAAGCAAGACCAATTATGCCAATTATGACAGCTCCCCAGAGGCTGACGACAACCCATATCATCCCAATGAGCGTACTTTTCTTCAAATTTTTTTCATTGTCTATAGCCATATATCTTGTCAAAATATGGGGCTGTCCTGGATATCCAAAGAACCATGAAAAATGCCCAATGATGAACAAAAGCATTAAGGTGCCTCCATACTTGAAAGTTGGCAGAAGGGCTGAGGGATTTATTTTTGAAATGTTGCTTGCTAGACCACCGCAATTAAGAAAAGCAATGATTGGCAAGAAAATCATTATGAAAAATATGAGCATTCCTTGAAAAACATCTGTCCATGCCACAGCAAAGAATCCTCCCAGCAAGGTATAAAAAGCAATGATGGAAACTGCAATTATTAATGCAAATTCATAGCTCCATCCAAAAGTTTCGCTCAATATTTTTCCAGCTGCAACAAACTGGGCAGATGTATATGCTGTCATAAAAATTGCAATGATTCCAGTTGATGTTGCCCTAACAAAATGACTTTTATCATCAAATTTATCTTCCAAGAAATCAGGTAAAGTCAAAGAATGAAATTTTTCTGATAAACGGCGCAACCTTCTTGCAACAAAAGTCCAGTTGAAGAGAGTTCCAAAAGCACTTCCTATGGCAGCCCATATTGCACCAAATCCAAAATTATATGCTAAGCCTGGCAAGCCCAAAGCAAGCCATCCACTCATATCAGATGCCTCTGCACTTATTGCTACTGGTACGTATCCAAGTTTTCTCCCTGCCAGCAGAAAATCATCAATTGTTTTATTAAACCGAGATGACCATATGCCTATGAGGACAAGGATGATTAAATAAAAAATAAAAGCAAAAATAAGGGCATTCACCCTATCCCTTTCTATAATAAAGGAAGGTTAAAGCGAGTATTATAAGGAGGGGAACAACAACTAAAGCTATGGTTGAAGTTGGCACATTTTTTGTTTCCTCCTTAATCTCCTTTTCCTCTGTTTGCGCATCGAATGCAAAAATTTTTCCTCCTGCTGTGATAAAGACAACTCCATTGGTAACAGCTGGTGTGGATGGAATAGGAGTTGTTATGTAATTGTAAATATCGTCATTTATTACATAACCAGGGGAGAAAGACCATGCCATATTGCCATTGCTTTCATTAACTGCATATATCCTTCCATCATCGCAGCCAAAGAATACATACTCTCCATACACAGCAGGTGAACCTTGTATGGCTGATTTACATGTAATAGACCATTTTAACTTTCCATTTTTTGCATCTATGGCATAGAAGTTGTTATCCAAGGAGCCAAAGAAGATGCAATCATCATCAAAAGCAGGAGTGCCTTTTATCCCCCATCCTGTTTTATACTCCCATTTTAACTTTCCATTTTTTGCATCTACGGCATAACATCCATCCATGCTTCCAAAAAAGACTATTCCATCTTTTACTAAGGGAGGGGATAAAATGGTAGAATCTGCTTTAAATGACCATAGTATTTCCCTAGTTTTTTCGTCAATGGAATAGCAGGAAGAATCAGTGGTTAAGTAAATTTTACCTTTCCATGTTGCAGGAAAAACGGAATCATTGAATTCCATTTTCCATAATTCTTTTCCATTAAATGAAAAGGAGTAAAGCATTCCATCTTTGCATCCTGCTATGATGGAATTTTTGGAAAAAACGGGAGAAGATGCTAATTCAATTTCCTTGCTCCATTTTTCTCTCCCATTTTTATCAAATGCATACAATTTGTCCGAGGCAACGAAAATAGTTCCTTTATAAACAGAAGGAGCAAGGGAAGATTTTTCTAGAGGCAGACTCCACAATGTACTCCCATGAGAAGTATCGATGGCATAAATATCTCCCATGCTTGTTGTAATGTAAAGTGTATCATTCATCACAGTTCCAGAACCCCACTCATCATTTCTTGAGCCAATATCTAATTCCCAAATAACCTTAGCATCTTTGCCGTAATCCTCTATTGGATTGTAATTAAAGGAGGGATGAACATTATCTGGAATTGCATACAACAAAACCCATCCTGCTGGAGGTACGTCCTTAACTCCTTTCAAATTTGTTTTTAGCATGGAGGTGTTCCACGTATAGCCATAAGGATTTCCCCAGAATGCGCATAAAGCATTTTTTTTCAGTAGTTCGCTATCTGTAATTTTGCAGTCTGTAGAGAAATCTGATATGGGAGGAGTAGACATTATTTTTTTTACGACGTCAACATCAATTTTCCCATAATATTCATTTCCAAGCTTCTCGAATTTTATGTCCCTCTCAGAAGGAATGTAGTTTAATGTGTAATATTGATAGCCACTTGTATTAAAGAGGAAATGAGCTACCTGGAACAAACGACCTTTTATACCCTCCAAGCGAAGTTGCTCCCTCCTTACTTTTGCATCCATAGGATTATTTGCTGACCAGTAAAAGCCATTTTTTGTCCTCCAGACTGCAGATGCATATAAGCCAAGGTCCAAACGCGCAATTTCCCCTGTCTTTGTATCTCCAATGAGCCATACTCCAGTCCAGACACCATTATTTTCCTCTCTTAAATACTGAAGGGCATCATCTATGCTGTTGCTGTATTGTGAAGCCTCCCTAGTTCTTATTGCCAGAGTTAAGCCGCTTTTTTTCCATAGACCTTGTATGGCAGTTGTATCAATGAGTATTATGCCATTATCATTTTGATAATAATTTTCATCACTCCATATATACCCGGGAGAGGTAGCCATTATAATGCGATGCCCATTTGTTGGCTTTATATCCAAAATAACATTCCATCTCTGAGCGATATAATAAGTATACCACCATCCTCCGCACCAAACAGAATCAGCAGCAACAATCTGCCCATGTGTGGTAGCATCTCCTGTGGCGATGAAGCCATTGCAGTGATGCGCAGGAGGTGAAGTTATAAAGGAAAAGATAAATTCATCCTCCTTCCCCTTTAGCTCGGGAGCAACTCCCAATAAATCATAAAAGAGAGTCCTTAATGGATGAATCCTCTTTTGGGGGTTGAGAATGACGGTCATTAACTCATACATTTCATTTAGTGTGAGTATGTCCTCATATGTCACCTTCTCGCCATATATCTCTCCTCCTTGAGAAGCAACTCCATCTGCTATTCCTTGCATTTCCTGCTTGTATTCATCTGGAAATTTATCTTCAAAGAGATTTACAGCTTTTCTTTTGCAATAATCCCACCATGTCTGCGATATTTTTTCATATCTGGCGGAGCTTTGGTTTATGGGGAGGTATTTTAAAATTACAGGGCAATTATGGATGACATTGCTCCATCGATATATCATATCAACAATTTCCGCATGAAGTAAATATCCATGTTGATAGCCCCTATCATAAGCATTCCCCTCTATATGAACATAAATCCATCCCTGAATATTGTAACGGTAGCCATTTTCATAATTAGATGCATTCTCCGCCTGAGGTATTTCATCTGTATATCCAGCTGAGACTATGGGCAATAAAAGTAATGCCATGAGTAAGGCAACTAATTTCATTAATAGTGCATCGGGAAAGGATAAAAATACTCTTCGCTATTCTAGCACATGAATATTTTTCTTTTTGCACATTTCCTTCAATATCTTCGGCCAGACGGTAACGCTTACTTCTCCAAGATGAGCCTTTCTTAGCAACAACATATATGTTCTAGATTGACCAATTCCGCCGCCAATGCTCAAAGGTATTTCATTGTTTAATATTGCTTGATGATATGGATATTCAAGAAAATGGGTCAATCCGCTCATTTCCAGCTGCTTCTTTAATGTTTCAGCATTTACGCGTATGCCCATGGAAGAGAGTTCATGACGTCTTTTTGTAACAGGGTTCCACACAAGTATATCTCCATTCAAACCATGCATCGGTCTTCCATCCTTTGATACTGTTTCAGTAATCCAGTCATCATAATCCGGAGCCCTCAGTTCATGTGGGTATCCATCTTTGAGAGGATAACCTATGCCATAGATAAAAATGGCAGGATATTTTTGCAGGATTTCCGTTTCCCTCTGCTTACGGGGCAAATCAGGATACATATCAAGGATATCTTCAGCATGCGGGAAAGTAAGCTTATCCGGCAAATTGGGATATTTGTCCTTTAATTGAGGAAAGAGTTTTTGCACATGCTCCTCAGCTCCTTTAATGACTTTCCATATCTTTTCCACCACTTCTGTCAAAAAATCAAGGTTTCTTTGCTCCTCCGTTATCACCATCTCCCAGTCCCATTGATCAACATAGGCGCTATGGTCATGATCAAGGAAATAATCTTTACGAACAGCCCTCATGTCTGTTAATATTCCTTCCCCTACCTCGCATCCAAACTGTTTTAAAGCAAATCTCTTCCATTTTGTTGCTGCTTGAACAATCTGCGCTCTTATTGGCTTATCTAATCCAAGACCACATGGAAACTCGACAGGAGTGCGGGAGCCATCTCTGTCTAAGTAATCATTTATTCCACTCTCAGCATCCACGATTAAAGGAACAGTGACCTTCATCAAATTAAGTTCTTTACATAAATTCTCCTCAATGTAATCTTTTATGGCAAATATAGCCTTCTGCGTTTCCTTTGGGTTAGCAAGGATCCATATCCCTCTGGCAAAATTTTCTCTATCTCTTTATAATCGCCAATTCCAGGTCCTGCAAGGTCTGCTTTTTATCTTCCATTGTGTTACCTTTTCCATGTATGCTCATGCCGTATAAATGCCTTTTTACAAAAGATCGTTTCCTTTCTAACTCAAATTTAATGCAAAAAACATTGCATAAACTAAAATTCCACTCACCGCCAAGTATATTAATGAATACTTATGGAAATCAAGCCATATACCTTTATCTTTGACTATTCTCAAAGCGATTATGTTGGCAAGCGAAGCAATAGCGATACCATTCCCTCCAACATTTATCCCATAGGCTATAGCAAACCAATTATTGGAAAATCTGGATAAAAATACGCTAGCAGGAACATTACTAATAATTTGGGATGACAGTAATGAAAATCCAAATACATTTGCAGAAGTGGTTAAATCCAGTCCATTCACAAAATCTGAGATCAACCTTATTTCTGAAATAAGATGGAAGTCAATAAATATTATTATAAAAATCAATAACAGCGGCCAGTCAACTTTGGGCAGAACATCTCTATACAGTATGAAATACAAGAAAAAAATAATTGGCAATAAATAGTGAGTCCATCCTAATTCAAAACTGAATAAGTATATAGCCATCAAAACAAATGATAGAACAAAAAGGTCTTTTTTTATATGTATTTTATCCTCCATACCATTTTCTATCTTTAACTTCTTGTTATCAAAAACAAAAATAGCAAATAGTAACAGCAGTAATAAAAGTAAAGCCACTAAAGGTAGCATTTTTAGGACAAAATCCCATAAAGAAATATTCCATTTACCCCATAAAAATAAGTTTTGAGGATTACCAATAGGTGTTAAAGATGAACCAACGTTTACTGCAATAGCTTCAAATATCACAATTTTCTTTATACCATTCTTTAGAAATCGTTGGAGGCTAAGAGTAAGTGGGACTACAATAAACAAAGTTATATCATTTGTCAAAATAGGCGACAGCAAGGCTGACAGTAAAATCAGGAATAGGCATAAGCCTCTTTCGCTTTTCAATTTAATCAAAATTTGCTTTGATATATTGTAGAAATAACCACTTTCTTTAATCCCTGTTGTTATTATAAGGAGTCCTGCCAGAGCGATTATTGTTCTCCAGTCAACGAAAGCAGGATAATCCTTTATCTTGTAAGGATATAAAAGTGATAATAAAATAAGCAAAAAGAGAAAACTCGAAAGCATATATTCATTCCGTATAAATTTAAGATTCATTTTTTACTTAACCTCATATTTCTAGCTGAATCATGTATTGCCCAAGGGTTTTGAATTTTTCTATTTTGCCGACGAAAATTATAAAAATTATGGGGCATTCGGCAACCAATGAATCCTTTCCTGAATCCTTTGTTTTCGGCGAGAATCATAAAGCGATATTTTACCGACGTAAACAGAGCATGGAAAAAAAATGCAGAGGAGATTAGGAAATATCAGGATAGGGTATTAAAAAAAGTTATTAGATATGCATATCAGGTTCCCCTCTATCACCATAAATATAAGGAGGCTGGTGTGCATCCAGATGATATTCATGGAATGGATGATTTACACAAACTTCCTCTGATTACAAAAGAGGATTTGATAAAAGGTTTTCCTGATGAGATAGTGCCCATAGGCTATAAAAAAGATAATGCATATTTGGTGGGCACCTCCGGCTCTTCTGGAAGACCAATGTCCATGTACAAAGACATAGAATATATAACAATAGAGGCATTGGCTGCAGTAAGGCAACTTAAGGCATATGGTATGAATTGGAGAAAAACAAGGATAACAAATATTGGAGATTTTTCTGTTCCTAAAACCACAGATGAGGAATGCCTCAAGAAAGGTCTTTTGGGAAATCTATCTCCCTTCTTTTCTCTCAATAACTATCAAAATCTGTATACAGGGGAGGAGGCTAAGGTTCTGTTAAAAAAAATGAATGAATTTGAGCCAGAATTAGTAATAGGTTATACAAGTGTTTTGATGGGGCTAGCTACTTTAAAAAGAAAGGGATTTGGTGGAAAAGTAAAGCCAAAATATATTATATCCAGTGGAGAAGTTTTGGATGGATATTCAAGGAAGTATATTCAAGAAGCATTTGGATGTCCTGTTCTAAACTTATATGCTACAACTGAAGGGGGTTCCATAGCCTTTGAATGCCCCAATGGAAGCCTTCACATAAACAATGACTTTGTTCATGTAGAAATTTTGGATAAAAATGGAGAAGCAGTAGGAGAAAATGAATTTGGGAGCATTGTTATAACCAGGTTGTATAAAGGTGGTACTCCAATAGTCAGATATACTGGGTTGAACGACATCGCTTCTTTAGAAAGTAACTATTGCGATTGCGGCATGCATACTCCTCTTCTAAAAACTTTAGAAGGGAGGAAAAAAGATGCCATTATTTTGCCAGATGGGAGGGTATTTCCTCCTGCTACAATTCCCATGCCATTGGCAGAAGCTGCTGGCAAGTTCAATACTTTTCAGATAAAAAGATTCCAGTTTGTCCAGAGAGATATTGATGATGTGGAGATAAGAATAGAAATAGATGAGGAGGAAAGAGATAAAGGTGTAAAGGTGGATGAATTGCTGGAAGAAATCAAGAAAAATTATCAAAATCTTGTTGGGGATGTAAGGCTGGAGGTAAAAGAGGTTAAAGAGGTGGAAAAAGTAGATAATACATATCCTCTCATAATCTCAAAATTGGATAGGAAAAGAATAGAAGAAGCACTCCTTTAAATGAATATTAAAGCATATGAAACAAAAAATGAGAAAATTTTCGTAATAGATGGCATTGTAGAAGTTAGAATTCCATTGAAGGCATATGATTTTTTGAAAAAAAGATTCTCAGATGAAGAAATCGCATCCCATGGAGAGCCAAGGGAATTAAAGCATCATGTCACTGGAAGAAGACTTTACTACATACATGAAAAGACTGGCATACCTCTAATTGGGCATACTGCTTTTGGGATAATTGACAGGGGGACAAATTTAATACAAGTTCGCCCTATAAGCGGGTGCAATTTAAACTGCATCTTTTGCTCGGTTGATGAGGGGAAGAGCAAGACGAGGGTTACGGATTATATAGTCCATGCTTCCTATCTCACATCTATTTTTGAAGAAGTTGCCGAATTTAAAAGAAAGCATTCCCCAAATGTCAAAATAGAGGCACATATAGATGGGCAAGGAGAGCCATTTCTCTATCCAAAAATTGACGAGTTAATAAGGAAATTGTCTCAAAAAGCTGATATCGTTTCCGTACAAACCAGTGGAATGCTGCTTTCTCAAGAAAGAATAAAAAAATTGGAGAATTATTTGGACAGAATTAATTTATCCATTCACACTCTTGATGAGAAAAAGGGTAAAATTTTGTCGGGAACGACAGCATATGATGTGGATTATGTAAAAGAAATTTGCAAGGAAATAGCCAATAGCAATATTGATTTATTGCTGGCACCTGTCTGGATTCCAGGTTATAATGATGATGATATAAAGGAAATAATTAATTTTGGAAGGAAAATTGGGGCTGGGAAAAAATGGAAACCATTTGGAATACAAAAATATGTGAAATATAAATTTGGCAGGAAGCCAAAAGACGTGAAGGCGATGAGTTACAAACATTTTTATTCATGCCTCTCTTCTATAGGGAAAGAGCTTCGCCTTTTCCCCAAAGATTTTGGGATTGTAAAATGTAAGTCCATTCCAAAAAAATTTGATGTTGGGGAGAGAGTTGATTTAAAGTTATGTTTATATGGAAGAATGGAAAGAGAGATGATTGCTGTTGGAAGGGGAAGGGTCATACAAGTTGTAAATACCGCGCATAAGCCAAATGATTTTGTTAAAGCAAAAATAGTGAGGAACCGTCACAATATTTATGTGGCAAAGATTAGAGATTAACCAAACCACAAATTATTTAACTAAATTTTTATTTAAGGAAGCGGGGTATAAAATTGATTCCATTGCCGCTTGTCGTAAATATAAGAAAAAAAGCTATGGTCATGCTCATCACGTTTTATTTTTTCTTCGGAATTTTTGGAGCATTATCAGCAGATGCTCTGGGAAAACCAGATTTGACGATAGATACAGAGAGCATTAAAATATTCCCTGAAGAAGTCTATGAAAATGACCAAGTAAAAATAACTCTCACAATTAAAAATGTTGGTGGGACAAATGCAGAAGATATCGATATAGCATTATATGCAGACTCTAGAGATAATCCAGTGGATACAGTGCATATCTCCTCCTTATCTGCTGGAGGGGAAAGTGAAGTCACGCTCTATTGGATTGCCAAAAATGAAGGAAATCACACCCTCTTTATATTCATAGACTACGAAGAAACCATAGATGAATCAAATGAGGATAACAATATGGCAAGCACAAAAATTTTTGTTCACAAGCCAATCTACCCACCATTTCCCCCAGAGGCAGAAAATGCAATATGGTGGAATCCTCAGTGGCATTATAGAGTGCCTGTAGCAGTAAAAATGTTTGGACAGAGAGAGGGAGGCGTCTATGAAAATAAATTTGTTTCTTGCACAATTAACTTTACAGCCTTAATGGATAAAATTTCAATGCAACAACCCTTTGGTGGTTTTTCAGAAAGGACGTTTTTACCCGATTCTGTAAGGATAGTGGAATATGAAAGCGAGAATGGAACATGGAAACCCGGAAAGAGCGTAGGAGAGGAGATAATACTCGATGAAGGATATGATGCAAAGGAAAATGCAAATGTCACCTTGTTGTGGGTTTTAACTGGAGATGTTTCTCCCCATGAAGTAAGGTACTATTATATTTATTGGGATACTGTAGAAAATGGGAAAAAGGAGGCATCTTCTAAAATATATTCCGGTATAAGAAATTCTGAATTTGAAAATACTCATTCCCTTGAATGGAAAAATAGCAGTGAGCCGAAGAGCTTTCTTAAATTTGCAGAAATAGGAGGATGGGACATGGGATATGCCACTGATCCAGTTTATGGAAACGATTACTGCTACAAAATCCACCGAAAAGGGATGGTATGGCAGAACGATTGGTATGCAAAAGTTTACCAAACCTTTAACATCCCTGATGGAGGGGGAGCGAATTCATATATTCTGCATTCCTCCATTTATTTTGATTCAGATATCGAAGGCATTGAATGGGAAATATCTTTAGATGGTAGTGTCTTGGAAAATGGAAAGGGAACAAGTGGATGGAAAAACATAGTGAGAAATGTAACTTCTTACTTAAAAGGAAGGAATACTGCCACACTTTCCATAAAAGTAGTAGTTACAGAAACGAATATTGGCATGGAATCGCACGAAGTTAATGCTTATGTTGATTCCTGTTGGATAGAGGTATCACCAAATTGCAATGTAACCCTCTTTAAAAATGAGACACATGGATGGTGGGGGGAGGTTTCACCAATAAGCACATCTTATATTGCAGGAGTAAAAAACAGGAATAAAATAAAGGAGATAAATGTCACAACAGTTGCCAGTCCTCGTGAAATTATGGCAAGTATTTATTCTCCAGATGGAGTTTTTGTAAAATCATCTTTACCTCTTCCAGACGCAGGCTTTGAAAGTGGTGAGACATACACAGACCTTCATCATTCAGACGTGCAGACAACAAATGCAAGAATTGAAGGGACAATAGTGCATAATGGCAAGAAAGCAGTTGAACTCAACTTACATAATTATTATGGAAGCATGAAATTTCAAGATGAGCTAGTTAGCCCGGATGATACCGCTGCTCTTCGCCAAACTATTACTCAGGCAGTCCATATATCTCATTTACCATCATTATGGTTCTGGTACAATATTGACCCCTCTAAATATTATGATGGAAGCGTTTTAAATTATACTCTCCTTGTTACGGGAGGGAAGAATAGATTTTATACGATAAAAATAGGGGAACTAACGAAAGATGGAGATTGGCATAAATATGAAATTCCATCTAGCGTGGTAGAAAAGTGGAAGTCGAAGAGCGGAATGGTATCTGGCATTGAAATACGCCTCATCGCGAAGAATGAGGGCGCAGAGAATATCGTTTACATAGATGACCTTGGCTATTCTTTTGTTCCTTTGGAGGGGGGAAGAACGTCTTGGAAGCTTACAGACTTCTACACATTTCAGAATGGTACAAACGTTGGAAACTGGAGAATTGACGTTACTTTAGTTGATGCATCAAATTACAAAGTAGAGAGCACTCAGCTAATAAACGTTGAGCCTGCCCCCAACTTGGACGTTTTTTCCGTCGTAGCGCCAAATATGATGAAAGAAGGGCAGGAAAGCATAATTTCAGTATATGTAAAAAATGAGGGACCAAAGAGTATAGAGGAAAATACCCCAATTAATGTTTCTCTCACCCTTTATCAAGGAGAAATTTCCTCCCAATCAATAAAAATGGTAAAAGCAATCTCTGGATTGAAGAAAGGTGAGACTAAAAAAGTAGATTTTACATGGAGAGCTAATTATGGCGATCCTTCCTTCAATGGAAAATGGTCAGCCATTGCTAGGGTAAATGAAAAAGGAGAGATACCTGAGTGGCAGATGACAGATAACTGGAATACTGCATCCATGGAAGTAGAGCCTGTTGCCGATATGGAGATAAGGGTGCATGAAATTGACTTTTCTCCATCTCATCCAAATAAAAATGATACAGTCAATATTACAGCCATAATCCATAACATTGGGTACAATCCTGCTACTGCTGAAATTAATTTTTTAGTAAAAGAAAAAGGAGCGAGAAAATATACTCTCATCCCAGGGGGAAGCATAGAAAAAATAGTTGGAAAGAGAGATTTTGTTGTTTTGTCTGTACCATGGAAAGCCGAGCAAAATGGAACATATTGCATAAAAATAAAAATTGATTGTGATGATGAATACAATAAAGAAAATAATGTAGCAGTGAAAGATATAAGAGTGGGAGGAGGAATAGATGCCTCTCCACCATCCATACAGAACATTCGAGCTGTTCCATCATTACAATATCTCGGAGAATACATCAACATCTCAGCAATTATTACAGATAATGAGACTTCCATTGATAAAGCGCAGGTCTTTATTTTCAATGAAAGCGGGGAATTTAAAAAGGATGTAATGAAGTTTATGAACAGGGTTGGAGAGACAGATATTTATTATTATAACACCACCTATGATGCAATAGGATATTATACGTTCATGATAAAAGCATGGGATACTGCAGGAGATACAGTAGAATGGCAGAATATGCAGGAAAGCAAGGAAAAAGAATTTAGAATCGTTTATAAAGGAGTAGAAACAAATGGACCTTCCATAAGGGCTATAAGTGCTTATCCACAAAGGCAAGTATTGTATGGAAATGTAAACATCTCTGCCCTTATCAATGACACCAATGGTGTGGAAAAAGCTATGGTTCATGTAATTTATAATAACGAAGAAAAAGTTTATGAAATGCATCGCATAGGTGGGAGCAAAGTTTATTATTACACACATTCCTATGACCAGCCTGGAGATTACGATTATTATATTGAGGCAATCGATGCATCTGCAAATAAGAACAAAAATGATACATCCTCTCTCTTAAGACATTTTTCCATACCAGAGGATTATGATATGGATGATGTCCCAGATAAAGTGGAAATAGAGGCAGGAGCAAATCCAAAGGATGCAAATGAGACAATAAATGTGAGTGTTGGCACAGAAATAGGATATTTACTCTGGGTAGAGAACAAGGGTGATTATGTCTACTGGGATAAAGAGGATAATGAGGTGAGAGATACAGGTAAAAAGGGTGTAATGCTTCTCTTTGATTCAAATGGGGATGGAGAATATGATATGTCCTATGACACCCAAACAGGGGATATAGCTCCCTACAAGGAAGAGGCAGGAGCAGGCATTGGCAATATATTATGGATGATTCCTATAATAATCCTTTTTGTTTTGATATGCCTGTTGTTTATCCTTATATGGAGAAAGTAGTTATCCTTTATTTATGGGTTCATATGGATTGAAAGCAGGGTCACCATATAAAATAAATTCATGGATTGCAACATATTTTTTGCCGAAAGCCTTTGTCCCTCCAGATGAATGCTTTAGGTATACCATGATGTCATCAATTGGGTTTCCACTTGTATATAAGGGAGGTGTCCATAAAAATGTGTTATTTGCATCCTTTGGAAGATAGGCATTCTTTGCATCCCTCAAAGCCATGCCTGTGGTAGAGTTATTTAAAATTAAATCCAGAATGAAATCTTGTGCAATAAGAGCTCCAAAGTGCAAGTCAGGATATGAGCCATGCAATCTTAAATTTAAGGTAGCATTTATGTAACCCCAAATGCCAAATCCTTCCAAAATTAAACCAGGCTCTAAGTAGCCAGGGTCTGCTGTGTATCGCGTGGAAGCAACGAATGCATTCACGCCAGCATGAATGAACGCTTGAGAGAGTGTATTGTATGGCGACAAGCCTTCTGTTTTCCCAACGAGGCAGCTTTCTATGAAAGCAGTAGATGGTCCATAATTATCATTGACAATATGGCGCACATCATAGCTCCCTTTTCCAGACAAACCTGTTTTGAGCCCTAAGCCAAACTGATCAAATTCAAGCATGTCTCCTGCTTCAAAGAGATAATAGGAACCATGATCAAAAGCAAAAATTATATTGCTTTGCCTTTGGTATTCTCCTCCCTTTGCAATGGCATTCCCTGCCAACCCGATTCTTTGTGCCTCCAGACGATATGCACTTTTTACATTGAATCCTCCTTTTTTAGTGTCATTGCAAATATGCATATTGATAAATTTACTCTCTCCTGTCCAGAATTTTGTTGGCTCATCTCTTACAGGACCAAAACCAATTATACTTTTAAGTTTATTCATTAGTGGAGTGAGAATAGGTATTTTCTGGAATTCTATTCCAGTTCCTGTTTGAACTGTAGCAGTGTTCTTCCATTCCCCCAGCTTTTGAATAATATCATCATAAAATACTGTCCTTGCTATTAAAGCAGAGCAATCTTCAGCATCGTAGCCAGTAACCCTACCAACAGCATTCTCTTGGTATGGATAGTAGGTAAAGGTATCATTTTCTGTATCCTTTGCGTTAGGATCGACGTCACCATAAATGAAATCACTTGCCGCTCCCTGCCCGCTCACGAAATCGCTATCAGGATTGGCATAGTAGTAGTGAGGTATCATTGTTGTATCAGCCAAAATTGCAATATAGATAGGTGAGGAGGCATAATGTTCTCTTAATAGCCTTAAATCATTTGAAGAGATTTGGGCAAGATTTGCCAAAATTGAATTCAATTCATTATGGATTGCTATCACATGCTCATTTGCAGCCTTTGTCAATCTGGGATTTTTCACAGGGCTTGCTATACCTGGACATGGTTCTCCATCCACAGTAACATTTTCATTTGCCGCAAAAGCAAATTCTTCTTTTGCAAAAACAATTCCCTTATGAAATGCTGTTAGGTAAGGGGCAAGTGATGAAAGCCCTTTCATGAGGGGATATAAAGTTGTGTCTAATTTTTCTACAGTTACATCAAGGGTATAATTTCCTTTCTTTTTTACAATCCATGTGCCGACTATTTCTGCTTTATACTTTCCAGGCTTATCATAAATACAAACTTCATATTCCAACTGGTCTTTTGTTATGCTTCCATTTTCATCTACAACAGGTATTCCTGCTGCTGTAGAAGTATATTCAAAGGTGACATTATCAGGGTCTATTAAATGCAAGAACATCCTATCCCCCCATTTCTCAACATGCTCTGATGCTTCATTAACGAGCTTGATTTTAACCCTTGCATAAGTATAATCGTTGGGCACCGAAAAAGTATGACTTACTGAATAATTAAAGCCACTAAGTAGGATATTTAATCCATGTAATGTGCTTCCCGAATTTACTCTCCCTTCGAAATGATATTCAACGCTATCCAGAACTTTTGGTTTTTGAATATCCAATGGATTTG
>CAZHBO010000007.1:0-24968 GCA_964530745.1 uncultured Thermoplasmatales archaeon
TTACAAAATTATATGGAAGAGGAACACCAATAATTAGATATACTGGAATGAATGACATACTCATTTCTTTGCCAAAAAAATGCAGTTGCGGCATCAATACACCCATAATAGAAAAAATTGCAGGGAGGCGTGCAGATGCAATAATTTTGCCCAATGGAAAGATACTTCCTCCACTTTCAATTACTGGCATTCCTGGAAAAGTAATGAAAAAACTTGGAACAGATAAAATACAGCAGTTTCAAATAATCCAAGAAAATTACAACAAAATTCGCTTCCTGCTGGTTATAGATGATGATTTAAGAAATGTGGGTCCATCTGTGGAGAGAATATTTAGAGAAATAAAGAAGGAGGGGGAGAAAAGAATCGGCGACAATGTTGTTGTGGAAGTATTGGAAGTTGATGAGGTGAGAAGAGAGGGAAACCTTCCTCCTCCAGTCATCATTTCAAAAGTAAAGCATGATGAATAGCGACTCTTTTATACCTCTTTTTATTTTAACTCCATGAAGGTAATAGCTTTCACCGGTCTTCCTGGCTCGGGGAAAAGCGAGGCAGTAAATGTTGCAAAGGAGATGGGTATAAAAGTAGTAAGAATGGGGGATGAGATAAGAAAGGAAGCAAGGAAGATGGGGTTGGAATTAAATGATAAGAATCTTGGGAAAATTGCAGATGAGATGAGAAGGGAGCACGGAATGGATATATGGGCAAGGAGATGCCTACCAGAAATAAAAAATGATATGGTTATCATCGATGGAATAAGAAATATTGAAGAAGTTGAATTATTTAGGCAACATATAAAAAATTTTATTCTTATAGCCATTCATGCTTCTCCTAATACAAGATACGAACGCATGATGAAAAGAGGGAGAGAGGACGACTCCCTTTCGGAAGAAGACTTAAAGGAAAGAGATGAGAGGGAATTGAGATGGGGAATTGGAAATGTTGTCGCAATGGCAGATATTGTTGTTGCCAATGAGGGAAGCTTGGATGAATTTAGAAAAAAAATAAAAAAAATTTTGGAGGGAAATTAATTTAAGCCCTTTTTATTTCATGGAGCATGGAATATAAAATAAAAGATATTTCTTTAGCCGAAAAAGGTAGAAAACTTATACAATGGGCTGAAGACCATATGCCTGTATTGATGAACATAAGAAAAGATTTTGAAAAAGAAAAGCCATTGAATGGTGTCACCATTTCCTGTTGCCTGCATGTAACGAAGGAGACGGCAGTGCTGGTAAAAACATTGAAGGCAGGAGGAGCTACAATTGCTCTATGTGGCTCAAATCCTTTATCAACGAATGATGCTGTTGCTGCCTCTCTTGCAAGAGATGGAATTCATGTATATGCATGGAGGGGGAATCATGATGAGTATTACTGGTGCGTGGATAGGGTTTTGGATTATAAGCCAAAGATAACGATGGATGATGGAGGGGATTTGGTCACAACATTGCATACAAAGAGAAGGGAATTGCTTGGGAATGTAATTGCTGGAACGGAAGAGACAACTACAGGAGTGAACAGACAGCGTATTATGGCTTCTCAAGGCAAGCTGGAGTATCCAATAATTGCCGTCAATGATGCAATGACAAAGCATTTTTTTGACAATAGATATGGTACTGGGCAGTCAACCATAGATGGTATCTTAAGAGCTACATCTGTGCTTTTGGCTGGAAAAACTTTCGTCATCATTGGCTATGGATGGTGTGGTAGGGGCTTAGCAATGAGAGCGAAGGGAATGGGTTCAAATGTTATAATATGTGAGGTGGATGAAGTAAGGGCTTTAGAAGCAGCAATGGATGGATTCCGTGTCATGCCTTTAGAGAAGGCATCTTTGTATGGAGATATATTTGTTACCGTAACTGGGAATAAGCATGTTTTGGATAAAGAAGCTATCAAAAAAATGAAGGATGGCGCCATTCTCGCCAATTCTGGTCATTTTGACAATGAAATAAACATATCCGCCATTGAAGAATTGGCAAAAAGTTCAGAAGAGATAAGAGAAAATGTTAGGGAGTATATTCTTAAAGATGGAAGGAAAATTTATTTGCTTGCAGAGGGAAGGTTGGTTAATTTGGCTGCAGCAGAAGGGCATCCAAGTGAGGTAATGGATATGTCATTTTCCAACCAGGCTTTAGTAGCAAGATGGATTGTCCATGAAAAAAATTTGGAAAAAAATGTACATCCTGTTCCAGAGGAAATAGATAGGGAGGTTGCAAGAAGAAAATTGGCAACAATGGGAATCAAGATAGATTCCCTCACTGAAGTGCAAAGAAAATATATGCAAGATTGGAAGGAAGGTACATGAATTTGATTAAAAAAGCAGCAGAGGATATTTCAAAAGCAAAAATGGGTATTGCTTTAACAGGTGCTGGAATTTCAACAGAGTCTGGAATTCCTGACTTCAGAAGCAAAGATGGATTATGGAGCAGATACGATATCAATGAATATGGTCATATAGACTCATTCAAAAAAAATCCTGCAAAAGTATGGATGATGCTGAGGGAAATGATTTCGTTAATGAATGCAGAACCAAATCCCGCCCATTATGCACTGGCGGAACTGGAAAAAATGGGTTACATAAATGCAGTCATTACGCAAAATGTAGACAATCTTCATCAGGAAGCGGGGAGCAAAAATGTTATAGAATTCCATGGAAACTTTAAGAGAGTTGTGTGCACAAGATGTGGAAAAAAGAAGGGTGTAGATAAAATTGATATGGAAAATTTACCTCCTATGTGTGAATGTGGGGGCATACTAAAGCCTGATGGCATATTTTTTGGAGAAGCAATACCAAGGAATGCATATTTAAAATCTGTTGCTCTTGCTACAAAATGCGATTTAATGCTAGTTATAGGAACATCAGCAAGTGTCTATCCTGCATCGCAACTTCCATATCTTGCAAAAGGCTCATTGACTAAGCCGAAGGGAATCGTTATTGAGATAAATAAAGAGACCACTGATATTACAGGGATTGTATCTGATTATATCATAGAAGGAAAAGCAGGAGAAATATTGCCTAAAATTGTCGAAGAAATAAAGTCAATTACATCATAGTCACTTTCTCCGCCACTCCTCTTTTTATAAGAATATTAGCCATATCTTCTGGCAATGTAATCACGTCCTCCTTTTTCAATGAATACTTCTTCATATTTTTACCAACAAAATGTGGAATATCCTTCAAAATGCGGATTATCACTCCTTTTTTTACATCGCTTTCTTCCTTCCCTTCAAAAATTGCTTTTCTGTTTTCCTTAAGAATGGCGACAACTTTATCATAAAATTTTCTTTCTTGATTTGTGAGTGAGGATGGCGGGGAAGAGCCACCTCTTACTGCCGATAGGGCTGCCTGAATAATCTTTTTCTCCCTCCTCTCTATTATACTTTCCCATATTCGCTTTGTGTTTCGCAATTCATCTGCAATAACAACTACTTTTCTCGAGCTTGCATTTTTTATTTGCTCCTCCTCCAATCTTTTTTCCAAATTTTGAATATATTGAAATGCCCTTTTGTAAAAGTTTGGTCCAATATTTACCAGATTTGGAGACTGCCTTTCTCTTTGCTCAATGCTTCGCAATTTCTGATAGCTTAACTCATCCATGAAAAGAAATGGGAATTGCGTTATTTATTTTTATGTAAAAAGCCATCATACTTATATACACATCTCCTATTAATGAGTAGTGTGAGAGTATGAAACCGAGAAAATATGCTGTGTTGGCTGTGATTTTCATTCTCACTGTATCGCTCTTTCCCATCTCTTATGGGGAAAATGTGAAGGAATTCTCTTCTGGTTTTGAAGGAGTTTCTTGGAAAAAAGTTGTCCCTCTTAATAAAGTAACTCTCGTCCAATTTGACGAGAATTCATATGTTGATGATTATGCCTACATAGCGGCAATACCCTCTGCCGTCTTTTATGATGAAAAAATGGATAAGATATATTCCAACCCCCTCCTTTTTTATGATAAACCCAGGGGGGAAAGTAAGGAAGAACTTTCCCTCAATGCAAGGCAGGGCTTAAATTATTTCATGGAAGACTGGATGACATATTGTGGAAAATTACAAAAAGTAGAGGCTATAAATATTGGGAATGAACGCCCATGGAGCGCAAAGAATTACACATACATAAATTCCCAAGATATCTATGAAATTGCAGAGAAAATAGCATTGAATGATTGGTCATATTCTAAGGATGCAGTAGTGGCTGTAGTTGGAGAGATGGATGGAAAAGGAAATGAGACATTTAGAACATTAAAGGGAAGCCTATCTCCTCAAGAAATAAAAAAAGTGCAACTCAGTGCAGTAAAACAGGATTCTGAAGCACCTCAATATAGCGATTTTTATGTGGATGAGGGGTATAAATACATAAAAGCTGATTTGACATGGCCTTCTGTAAGTTGGTTTCCAACTTTGTCTTTTATCTTCACCCTCGGCTTGCTGGGGGGTGGACTTACAGTACCATCTGCTGATCCTGACTTGCATCTTTACTGTAATTATGA
Organism: uncultured Thermoplasmatales archaeon; assembly: GCA_964530745.1. Lineage (GTDB taxonomy): Archaea > Thermoplasmatota > E2 > UBA202 > DSCA01 > CAZHBO01. The sequence goes on from CAZHBO010000007.1 coordinate 4,491, forward strand.
AAATGATTTAATGCAGGTGGCATCATCTCAAAATTGGAATATAATGAAGGGACCATGGGAACATTGTGAGACATATGTATATGCTCCTGGCGATTGGAAAACGGCAGTTGTTGATATACCAACTAAAGGAATCATTGGCGAAAGGCATGGGAGCATTTGGGAGAGGATACAGGACATCGTTATGAGGAAAGTAACTTATTATATCGATGTCTCGATATACCCAGGAAAAGAAGTTGAACTGAATGACATCCCTCCTTTCATGTGTAGAGATGTGAATTTTGAATTGGACTGGAGTGGGGGAGGAAAACTTGGTCTGGTTATTGTTGATGAGAATAATGTTGCAGTTGGAGAGGCAGTGGCAGAAAATGTATCAAAACAAACTTTACACCTTGACCAACTTGGAGAAGGAAATTATAAGGCAGTTATTGTGCAGTTGGGCGAGGCAAATACAACCATAAGCTATACTTTAAAATATTCATGGAAGAGCAGTATGGAGGGAAAAAGCGCTGACTATTTGATGAATGCTGCAGAAGGTTCGATTATTGCTTCTTTGCACAATTCCCCTCTACTTTATACAACCCCCGACTCTTTGCATAAAAGTGTTAAAAATGTCATAAATAAACTTGGAATAAAAAACATATATTTTGTCAACATAGGAAATCACTCTACTACTGTGAGAGATGAGTTGGAAAGAAAATGCGAGATAAAGGAAGAATATAACGACTTAGTCTCTATGTACAAAGAAATTCAAGGGCAGACAGGCGAAAATGACATTGTTTTCTCCACCATTGACCCGTGGAGTTACTGGCTGGTAGAAAAATTAAAGCCAGAAGGGGAAAAGAAAGGCGCATTCTATATTGGACCAGCTGCCTATGCAGCAGCCCATCACGGTGCCCCCCTCATTATTGTCGATATGCATCCCCCATTGTCAAGGGCGGTTGTATGGCATAATGAGTGGTGGAAGAGACATGCAATAAGAGATGTTGAGCCGAATGTGGCTGCAATGTATTTGACCAGCAAGGAAGTATACGATTTTTTAGGAAAAATTGGTCTGGATAAACCAGGGGAAAGGGAAAGCATTATTACTGTTGCAGGGCAATTTGATATTGGCGTTCCCTGGGATAGAGCTTTTGTTGGAGCAGCACGTGCTGGCAGAATAATGGGGACGCCTGTGGATGCATCATATTGGATTTCCAGAAGCGCATTTTATCCTGCTGTTATATTTGCAAATCCTGCATTAAATGAAAATGGTATAACTTTAATAAATGGAAGTAAGAGCACCAGGACAGCAACAGGTTTGTTGAGGATATTAAAGCCCAGCCAGGATGAGAAATTTACATATCCTATTTTGAATTCATTTATGACATACTGCTATCGTTTTAATGAAAGAGCAAGTTCATACTGGGGATTTAATTATACAACTGCCAGCGGAATAACACCATTTGACCAGCCATCAATGAATCCAATAGACAATAATGTCCTTGCCAAATATGGAAAATATGGTTCATACTGGCCAGATTTAACGGAGCCAGAGGTCATACCATTCTATTTAAGAAAATCAGGATATGAAATTGCATTTACGACCAATTTCACTGCAACCATGGATGATTTAAATAGAGGAGTTATTGCATGGTTTGAAACAACGCATGGATGGCATCGCAACTCAGGAAGTATAGCATTCTGGAATCCCTATGGAGCTCCAGGATTTGCTGGAATAAACATTAGCCTGCCAACGGTGGAGCCAAACCCATGGAGAGGATATGAGATTTATTTGCCGGGATGGCTTGATGGCTCTACGGAAGAACCAGATGTTCTCTCTCAAAGTAAAAAATTGGGGATTGACATTGTTCCAGCAAAATTAAGCGACTTACCTATGTCAAAGTATTTGCCAATAATAAGGAAAACAGGATATGATGGTGTTGTAATTACGGTATTATTCGGTAGGCTTAGGACAAAGGATTATACAGGATATGAGATTGATGAGGCTTTAGATAACATTCATTCATGTGGATTCAATGCTGGCTCCTGTCTTATTTCCAATACATATCTACATTTAACCCTCATTAGGCATGGAAGCGTTTACCAAGTTATAGATCCATGGGAAACATCATGGTATGCCGCCTTTGCCACAGAAATGTTTGCAAGAGACCTTGCTTTAGGAAAAACAGTTGGAGAGGCATTTACAAATAGCATACTCCATACAGGCGTTGGTTTCATCACAAAGCAGTGGTGGTGGGACATAAAAGAAAATCTTTGCTATTTCGGCGATCCTGACTTGCGCATGTGGTCTCCTACGTATAATTGGGAGAAGCCAGAATCAATGGCAAAGGGAATGGTGGATGGGCATGCACCATTCGGAGTAACAGAATATCCGCATGAAGCAAAGAAAGGAGAATATTCATTGTATGTACTTGGAACTATAATCATCCTTTTTGCAGTTGCAGGTGGATATTTCGGCATAAAATACAAAAAGTGGAGAATTTGGAAGGCTAAACACTAGCAATTTTCATTCCAATTAGAAAAACAGCGAGATATTCTGGAACTTCTGTTTCTCCTTCTTTAAGGGAAAAGAATTCTCCTTTCATTTTTACCTTGTAAGGCTTTAATATTTTTACTTTAACTGCCTCATCGCCAAAAACAATTGCATCCCTCAGAGGATCAAATTCATCAATTCCATCAATTTTAACCCTTGTTACTCTAAAACCAGTTTTTCCATGCAAAGAGCCAGGAAGGCGGATTAGCCTTCTGATGTCCCCAGTGACGGGTTCATCTGGTCTTCCTAAGCCATGCACCCTGCATTTCTCCACAACTCTCAAAGCACATTTTTTTATAGGCGTTGTTAAATCAACCAACCCTTGTTTCATCCTCTCCATTCTTCTTTCATCCTGCAAGTCAATCCACGCTTCCTCAGCTGTTTTTTCTCCTATTCCTTCAAAGCTAAGTAGATAATTTACTGCTTCCTCTTTTTTCATTTTTTTGATTTTCTCAAAAAAATTAAACATTTCCCTGCTCATCCTTCCCCTCCATCCTGGTTCGTCGATGGATGGCATGACCAAGGATGTTTCAATGTTTTTTCCATCTCTATGCACCACTCTTTCCTTCAATATGGAGGACATGTTTAAGCCTCTTGCCGTAATATAATCAACAATCTCCCTTCTTTCCTGGCTTTTTAGTTGCAAAATCTTTGGATGGTTAACATGGCAATGATAACCCCTTCCCCCGCTAAAAAAAATGGACAAATTTTCTTCGAATCCAAAATCATCGATAAGGAAGGACACCAATTTTTTTAATTCATTTTTAACAACTTCCAGCATTTTTTCATATCCCATTTTTTCTGTTCCTGGAATATGGTCTGCATCCAAATCAAAAATTAAATCTGCGCCCAACCATTTTTTTTCTGGCATGGTAGGAGCATCGGGTTTTTCGTAATAGGCGGAAGAGTAATAAACATGGGCAGGAGCATTTCTCCTTAAAAAAGAAAGTAATTCCTCTCTTCTAGCAAATGAAACATGCCGTATCATATGTTGCTCATTAAAAAAAAGGAAGCCGTATTCTCTTTTTGAAAAACGATTTGGAAATTCAATGGAAGGTTGAGCATAGTATTTTAAAAATTTTTTTCTCAAGAACATCATTTTTTCTTCCTCCATTTCAAACGGTAATATGAAAGGGGATGGTTAACTTTCTCGCATAGTTTATCCTTTTCCTGGGGGCAAAGACCCCATGTTTGAAGAGAGGAGCATTTTGGAGGGATGTACTCCGTGCTGGAAATTTTTCCAGTAATATGCTCAATCTGATACCTTGTTTTTTCCTCATTAAAATCAGGGGATTGGCTGAACAACGCCAAAATTTCATCAGTATCCATCCCTATTGAATGAAGGAAAGTAACCAATGAAAATCTCCCGCTATGTGGAACATTTATGCCAGATTGGACAGCAGAAACCAACTGGCGCATGCATGGCGGGAATTTTAGAATTGTTGCATTTCCCGTTTGCACATCCTTTTCTTCATCTTTCTGCAAAGAATTTTTTATTTCTAAAATAGCACCTTGGAATACCTTCCTTGCTTCGGGAGGAGAATATAAAACAAGCAGCTCTTGTTCCAATTTTTTCCTAATCGCTTCTTGCAATAAACGCGCCATTTCTATTTTACTCATATCAATCATACCTTTTTGAAGGGGGCGATTTACCAGCTTCCATTTCTCATGCCATGTTGGCGCATATTTCAAATAATCGGCAAAATGAATTTTTTTTTCTACCAATTCAATCCCAAATTCCTGTGCAAATTTGCGAATAAATCCATTATCCTCATTTTTTAAACTATTGTATGCTTTTTTAGCCTCAGCTAGAGCATACCTCCTCCTCAAAAAATCGCTCTCAATGCTCGAAACAATCATCCTTGCAAGTGGATAAGAAAAAATTTCCATAATACAATCTGTTTCATTCAGCAAAGCTCTCTCTCCAACAACTGCTTTTTTAACCGCATCATTTACACGCTGTATCGCAATATCTCTTGCCCTTTCATATATCTCATCATGCAAAATTTCATTTACACTTACCCCTTCATTCTTTACCCATTCTTTTACTTCTTGCAGAAAAGGATATCTTGCCATTTTGTATAAATCCACAATATGACATTGGCATTTGTATTTAACTTTTTATCCCCTGCTTAGCTATTTAAAAATTTTATGATGGGGCATCATGAAATCATTTCTTTAAATTCCATTGCATTTTTGCACATGGCAGTATTGTTAAACAAGCAATAAGTATCCTTTTCACACATATCTCTCAATTCCTTTAATTCATTCAATGAATAATCATATTTATAACCCCCTTTTCCGTGGAGACGGAAATATGCCGGCTTTCCATAAACATGCTTTTCCTTAAAAGGATCAACGCAGTGGATGAGTTGCAGTTCTTCACATATCTCCCTTATGGTTTCTCTATTCCATTTTCCTCGTGGCTCCCACGCATAAATAAAATCTTTTCCTATTGAAGAAAAAAATTCCTTTATATTTTCAACATTTTCTTTCGTTTCTCCAAAGCTGGGCGGGCATTGGAAAACAATTATTTTTGCATTTAAAATGTCTGCAATCTCCTTTGTTTTTTCCCAAGCATCAAATACTTCTTTTGTTGGTTTAAAAAAACCATATTTATTTGCATCTTCTACATCAATTCCTGCTTTTCTGTAAGTAGGGCTCTTTGGCGAGTGGGTTATCAATTGCCATGCCTTCATTGTGAATTCAAAGCTGCAGGGGGATTTTTCCTTCCATTTTTTAGCTGTATCTGCCTTCGGTGGAAGATAGAAAGTTTTCTGAACCTCTACCAGATCAAATTTGTTAAAATATTTTTCCTTTGCTATAGAAAATCCGCAACATCCAACTTTTATCATAGCCCTACATACTTTTTTACAATTTCCAAATTATCCGGCTTCTTTTCAAAATATTTGCGAACAGGCTCCAAAATTTTGTTTATGTAACCAGCGACTGCATTTTTTAAATCAAGAGGATGAATTTCCTTGTTTACGAACATTTTTTTTAAAGAAGCATAGTCATCAAATTCAATATTCCCCCCATATTTTTTGTCCCTCTCAATCACCATGTTGTTATACTCAGGAAATATAATATATCTGCACATCTCGAGTATTGGGTTTCCTTCTGCAATTCCTTCCGGACAATATGCTTTTTTTATTTTTTTTCTCACTTCCTCCTCGCTATCATGAATAAAAATGCAGCTCTCTGGTTTACTCTTTGACATCTTTGCAACATCCATTCTTTGTCCTCCTTGAAGGCTTGAGAGAATGGGTGTGTGCAGAGCAACAGGCTTTTTTTTATTTAATTTCCCTGCAATGTCCCTACACAACATATGGGCATGGCGCTGGTCCATCCCCCCATATGCAAGGTCTAAATTTAGGTAAAAGATGTCTGCAACCTGCATCGCGGGATACAAAAATTTTGATAAATCTTTCTCTGCCTCTTCTGCCTTCCTTCCCATGATGTCCATTGCTCTCCTCATCCTTGCTAAGGAAGTATTTTTTGCAACTTTTAAAACCAGTTCCCAGTATGAAGCATCATTAACATAATCGCTGGCATACATGTAGCGAGCATTTTTTAAACCAAGAGAAGAAAAACAATCTTTCATGTATTCTCCACATGCCTTTATTGCTTCCATGTTTCCTTTAAATTTATCATTTATCCATGCATGCCAGTCTGCAAGGAGAATGGTAAAATCGAAGCCAGCATTTATTAAATCTTTTATTTTGTCGGAGCATATTTTCCATCCAATGTGAACAAATCCGGATGGCTCAAAGCCAATATATGCCTTCTTTTCCCTTTTATCCAAAATTTCTTTTAGCTCCTCCTTGGTAATTATTTCCTCTGCATTTTTTGTTATGCTGCTAAACAAATCCATCAAATTGGAATAGAGAGGGGCTTAAAAAATTATGCTACTCCTTCTTCCACTTTTTCCTTAATTCAGCTGCAATTTCGCCATCTTCTAAGATAAGAACGCCAATATACCCACAATCTTTGCATCTCCACTTTGACCATACTTGTGGCAAAACCCATTCTATATTAGGGGAGCCGCATTCAGGGCAAAATTTTACTTTCTTTTCCATCATTGTAAAATGGAAATAGAATAAATAATCTTTCACTCCAAAATCTCCTTAATCCTTTTTGCAAATTTACCAAAGCCAACATATCTCCCAATAATTTCTTTTGCTCCAGCCTTTCTCAATTTTTCGCCCCATTCCAAATCTGCATATGCTGTAAATCCAATTATGTATGCCTTTTTATCAATCTCAAGTATTCTTTCTGCTGTCTTTACCCCATCCATCTCTCCTATGCCTTCCATATGCTTTTTCAAAAAATCCATATTCTCTCCGCCATATAAATTTAAATCCATAATTACAATATCTGGCTTCTTGCCTTTATTCCATAAATTCATATACTTTTTTACACCCTCTTCACCAGAGAAAGCCTTATGAATCTCGATATTTTTTATTGTATTTGCCAAATGTTGCTCAATGAGGTACTGAATTTCCTCATCATTCTCTATAACAAGTACAATCTTTTTACCCATAAGTACGTCTCTCATGCATAATAATATAGGGTAATTGCATAAAGGATATATAAGTTGTTGCCTCAAAACAATTTTGTCGCCATAGAACAATTATTAATAGGGATAGAGGTAAAAAATTTGGAGCTTAAGGACAAGCAAAGATTTAAAAAGATTTTAAACATGTTGTAATGGTGAAAAAATGAAAAGGAGAAGTATAGGGCTATTCATTTGTGCAATCCTTCTTTTATCATCTGTTCCTGCACTTGCCAACCCTCAAAAAACAGAGCAGGGAAAGGTGGAATGCTACAAATCCAGCTTTTATGGAATGAAAGAAATAAATGAAAAAGCGTTGTCATATGAAAAATTAGATGTATTGGATAAAAGGCTGGCAGGGATATTAAATTCCGATGATGGCATAAACAAAAAAATGAATGAAACATTAAATATCCTCAAAAATGCAGCTATATTACCGGAAAATTTTGACTCTCATTTTCTCTCCTTGCTAAGAAAAGAATGGGGCTGGGGTATCCTTAATTATGTCATAAGTTATGGGAAAGGAGAAATTTATATTCCATTAAAATCTGATAGAAGTTTCCTAAGGTTGCTTCTGAGACCAATATTTTTCAAGTATAATATTGGATTTACAATGACAAAATTTGGAGCAACATACATATGGGACAGAAGCAATGTAGTGGGAAACATGGGATTCATGCTTGGGAGGCAGAGAGGATTCATGGTTGGTTTCATTGGTTTGCATGTTAGAATCCCTCATAAATTAAATCCAGATAGCCATCTGTTCATAGGAGCTGCCATCATGATAAATGGAAACAACCTTTTATTCTAGGGGATTTTTGCATTGAAGATGAGGGGAATTGATAAAGAGGAAAGCATTTTTAGGACTGCGCGAACCAAATGTGAGGTATTGGCCATGTAATAGTGGTTTACTAAAAGAGCGGACTATTGAATATGCAATGAAATGTAAGTGTGAGGGCGGGGGATTTTGCTTTTACCAACTTGAAGAGCCGAATACTTCAGATACTTATTATGGATTATCTATTCTGAATTTATCTGGTGTGGACTTCAGAGATGATAATACAGTGGATTATCTGAAAAATATGCAAGAGGAGGATGCTCATATAGTAGTATTTATCTAGCATACTATTCTATTAAAGGTTTGCTACTATTAAAAGAAAAGCCTAAGTATGATCCCAGGGAATATATCTTAAAAAATGTTGGGATTTATAATGTTGATAGTTTGCCTAAAGGCATTCTTTCCATTTTTAAGCCGATGTTCTATTTGGTGGAACTATGCTTCGGATTTAAAATTAAATTAGATGACAATATTAAGAACAAAGTAGTCAACTTCATTTTCCATTTTAAGAAAGATGATAACGGTTTTGGCAATAATGACTCTACACTTATTGAAACTTCTCAGGCATTATCAATTCTAAATTGGTTGGATTATCCAATAGATTCATTGGAAGTGGAGGAGTTTATAAAGAAGTGCGAAAATCCAATTTATGGCTTTTCAAACATACCAAATACTGCACCTTCGTTCATTGAACACATATATGCTGGTGCAGTGGCATCTGCTTTATTAGCTTATAAACCACGCTATCTAAATCAATGTACCAAATTCATAATGGAATGTCAAAATAATAATGGAGGTTTTTCAAGATCATCTCATGGAATATCTACCTTGGAGAATACATACTATGCTGTCCGTTCGTTATTACTTTTATCAGCATTAAAAAGACATGAGCAAAATCTCTCTCCTTCTTGAGAGTTATCCAATATATCTTAAGTCGTCTGTAGACTTCTTTTCAGCCATGCTCTTTTCCAAACTTTTTATATGCTTCGTTATCCTTCTTATCTCCTCAGCTTTCTCGTCCAAGCGGGAGAAACTAATTGATATACCTAATATTTCCGTAAGAATTTTTATTACCTGCCTAGCGCTTGTAGGATCCACCATGTATCCTGATGTCTCGCCCATTAAGCAAACGCCTTTCATTCCCCTTAATTTTCCTAAGCCGAGTAAAAGGCCGGATGCTCCTACGATACCTCCTCCTCCCTCGTCTTTAAAAATGATTCCATACTTCTTCAATTCTTTTATTAAATTTTTATGTGTTGCTGCACCTGTAACACGGGGATGCTCTACCTCAACGCCAACACCATAGCCTCCTAGCGTATAAATCATCTTTGTCTCATATTCCTGGGCAATATCCAAAACAGATTGTGCAAGGAGATATTGCCCTCTGGTTGAGAGGCTTTGGTAATCTCCCGTAAGGATAATGAGATCTTTCTCTCCACTCCAATAATACATTTCATTTTTTACCATTCTTATTGTTCCATCTGGCTCAACAAATACCTGCGGAGGAAAATCTGTTGAATAAATTTCAACAAATTTTTTTGCCTTTATTTCATCTATCAAATGCTCTGCTGCAAGCTTTCCAACATTTCCCACGCCCGGAAGTCCTTCTATCAATATTGGATTTTTCAATTCAGGCTTTTTTAAATATACCGTTGTTATCTCATCCATTCTAACTTTTTTTGCCATATTTCACCTCCTTCTTTAATTTTCTTCTATACTCTCCATGAGGATCCTGTGGAGAAAATTTCATTGGACCGGGCTGTACCGTTTTTTCACCACATGAAGGACATTCCTCCTCTAGGGTATATATTTTGCATGATTTACAAAATTTCATTTTATTTCCCTTTTAAATACCCCTTCTCCTCCATGCTTTTTTATGTACTCTATCCCTTTCTCAGCACACTCCCTTAATTCCTTCTCAGCTATTTTATAATCAGATGCCCTCACCTCTACCCTATAAAGAGGGGCAGATATGTATTTCACTTTAACTTCTACATCATCATTACTTTTTTCAATCTGCTTCAATGCTTTTTTAATGTCCTCTATCCCACTGCTTTTAGGTGAAGATATTTCAACATATCCACTAATATCGACAAATGGGATGGCAATATTTTCATTTGCAATCTCAATAAAATGAGGAATCCAATCACCTTCAAAACCATCCTTTTCTAAAATTTCATTATCATATGCGGCTTCTTCAAATGCAGTGTAAAGGGAGCCATACTTCTTTATCAATTCTCTCCCAAACTCTTCATAGCATTCCTCTTTGCTTTTCCCTATTCTTTCTCCAATAATCTGCAAAAGCTTCTCAGCCTTCTGCTCATTTTTCCACTGCTGAATCTTTTCTCTTTTCTGATGCTCATTAACTCTCTTCAAAGATAAATCAACGTAGCCTTTTGAGGAATCAACTTCCATAACCTTGCATACAACTCTCTGTCCCTCTTTTACATAATCCCTAATATTCTTTACCCATCCAGATGCAACTTCCTTTATGTGGATAAATCCCTCCTTATCTGGATATTCCTCAAGTTTGACGAAGGCACCAAATCCCTTTGCCTTCAAAACTGTACAAACAACTAACTCTCCTCTATCAGGGATATCTTTGACTGGCATTTCTATTCTAACTCCTCCAACAATTCTGCTTTTATCCTTGCTCTCCCTCCTGTAGGCTCTGCCAGTATTCCTCCACAAACCTGACAGATTACGGGAGTGCTTGCTTTCTCAAAAATTATCTGCTCATTATTACAATCTTTACACTTCACTTTGAGAAACCTTCCCGTCATGCTCACCTCTTGAGTTCAAATTTTTTTGCTCTTATACATTTCTTTTGATGGGCTTTTCCGCATTCCTTACATCTATAACGAAGGGAAACTCTCTTAGTGGGCTTCTCCCTCCCCTCAGGCTTTGGACGCGGATATCCACGGTAACCAGCAGTCACACGGCGGAAGCGGCGTTGCCCCTGCTTTAATTCAGATGCCTTTTTCCTCTTAACAATTTCTATCTCATGCAGTGTATGCTTTTGGCATGAGGGGCAGTATGTCATTATCTTAGAAGGTCTTATCATCCAGTTTGTAATATCACCTCATATATAAAAATGGTGGTTATCTCCATACAGAATCGACGTCCAATCCAAATTCATCTTCCTTTTTTTTCTTCTTTTTCTTCAGACTCTTTATTATCAGTTCCATCTTCTCTTCTAGTTCCCTATTTTTCCTGAATAAAATAATATCCTCTCTCATTTTTTCCAGCAATTTCTTCGCCACATCCTGCTTTCTCTTTATTGGAAGCAAACCAGATGGGTAATCAAATTCCATTAATTTGTCACATATTGTTTCCATTTTTTTCAAGATTTCCTCCACTTCAGCAATTTTTCCTTCTTTGAGCAAATTTATGCCAACACGTCGTAACTCTCCAATGACATCCCCCAAGCCTAGCAAGTAAGAGGTATAACTTACTCCAATATCCTCCGGATAAGGCAAATCTTCTTCTTTTGTTATTGCAAGAAATATTTTTGCTTCTGCTAACTCTTGGGATGCATTTTCCATGTAGCCAGAGGTAAGTATATCTGGATGCTCTTTCAATTCCTCTCTCAATTCTTTATTCATCTCAATTGCTTCCTCCATCATCTCCTCTATATCTTTCCCATTATGGATACCCTTTATGCATCTCCTGCTGGCTCTAATAATATCTCTGCATTTTTTTAACGTAGCTTCTCTTAAATCATCTTTTTCATTCAATTTTTTTTCTATTGCATCAGTTATTTCCTCTAGGTTTTTCATCCCGAAAATAATAATAAGGAGAGTTATAAACCTACCTATAATTTCTTTGGCAAATAAATATCAAATCTAGTCCCTTTTTTGGTTCCATCGCTTACTTCTATCCTCCCGCCATATTTCTCCACTAATTTCTTCACAATGTAAAGACCCAAACCACTTCCCTTGCTTTCCTTTCCTTTAAATTTTTTGTTGAATATATTTCCTTTCATACTATCTGGAATTCCTTTTCCATCATCTTCTATTGATATGCGACAATAATCTCCTTCTTCGCTTGCCGAAATTTTTAAAATGCTTCCGCCCGAATGCTTAACGGCATTTTCAACAATATTTGCAATCATTTCTTCAAAAAGTATTCCTGCCATTGCTTTAATCCCTGTTTTTTTGTAATTTATTTCCATGCCATTTTTTTCCGCCTCCTCTTTATATGCCTGCGCAACTTTTTTAATCACTTTATCGACATCTATGCTCCTTATCTTTTCTTCCTCAATTTGATGCAGGAATCTCACCTTTGTTATTAACTCATTGCTTGTCTCCACTGCCTCCAATGCTTTTTTCAACAATTCTCTTTCTTTTTCCCCCAAATCATATTTCTGCAGCAGTTCAAGGTATCCAAGTACTATTTGATTTTTATTTCCAAGGTCGTGGCGCAATAGCGAGTTATAAAATTCTGCCTCTTCCTCTGCTTTTTTCCTTTGAGTGATATCATGAATTATTCCTTCTATAATTCTTTCCCCATTTTTTTCAATAAGCCACGCAGATTCATTGGCAATAATCATTCCCCCATTTTTTTTTCTGTAAGATATTTCATAATTTTTTATCACTCCTTTTTTCGTCAGTTCATTCAAAAATTTTTTTCTATCATTTGGGTTTAAGTATATGTCCAAGGCATTTGGCATATCTTCTTTAAATTCGTTGAAAGAGTCATATCCAAAAATGTCTAGAAATGCTTTATTTACCTCCAGAATCTCACCATCTACTGTTGCCCTGTATATTCCTTCAACAGCGTTCTCAATTACACCCCTATATTTTTTCTCGCTTTGCCAGAGAGCTTCTTCTGCTATCTTTCTTTCAGTAATATCAATGGCATTTCCTAGAACTGCGGGCTTTCCTTTGTAAGTTATGGGGGTTGCCATTATCTCTACGTGCCTTACTTCACCATTTTTTGTGAGCAGTTTCACTTCATATTTTGAAGGAGATTTCTTTCCCTTTTCTCTTGCCATATACCTTTTCTTAACAATCGCAACATCATCGGGATGGACGATTTTTGTAAAATGCTCTCCAATTAGCTCTCCCTCTTCATATCCCAGCAACTCCGCTGCTATAGGATTTATATAAACAATTTTTCCTTCTTGCAATATATATATGCCAAATAGGGCATTTTTTAGTAGAGATTGGTATATCTCCTCCTTTTCTTTTTTTGATTTGGTGTAAAATCCTATAACATTTTCATCGCTTATTTTAACCAGCATCGCATGGACAGGTACTTTAGCCCCTTCTTTATCCATTAAAAGCGTTTCAGTTTCTAATTTATCATTAATGGCTAACTCTTCTTTTATTTTGTTGTAACTTCCCTTCCAATAAATGAGAGAGATTGGCTTTAAAAAGGCATCTTCAGCATCATATCCCGTGAGCAATTCAGCTTCCCTGTTAAAGAGGCTTATTTTTCCATATTCATTTGTTCCAATAATTGCAACAGGAATATTATCAAGGATTGCCTGAAATATTGCTTCCCTTTCTTCGAGATAATGTCCTCTCTCCTCGATTTCGCGAAGCAATGTATGGATGGATGAGATGAATTCCATGTGTCTCCCTTATTCTCTATAAAATAACTCTAGATAGTATAAAAAATTGTTGGCAAAGAACAATTTTGTTTTGATGAAAAAGAATCAGAAACTATTAAATGGCATTTGGCATACAAAAACAGGGCCGGTAGATCAGGGGAAGATCGCTTGCTTCGCAAGCAAGAGGCCACGGGTTCAAATCATGGCTTGCCTCAACAAGTCGTGAGAAAATCCCGTCCGGTCCACTGGGCCCGTGGGGTAGCTTGGCATCCTTCCAGCTAATCCTTCTCCAAAAGCGCTAGCGGAAAGGGTCTGGAATGGGGTGCTGGTAACCCGAGTTCAAATCTCGGCGGGCCCATTCACAACCTTATGCATTTGATAATTCACTAACTATTGCCTTTGCAAAATCTTTTGCTACTGTTGGATTACTAGCAGTTATTATTTTTCCATCTTTTACCAAAGGCTTATCAATAAAATTAGCTCCTTGATTTTTTAGGATGTTGATGTACTTTGTTGTTGGATAAACTGTTGCATTTTTTTGCTCCAATATGCCCGCATAAGCAAGAATGCAAGGAGCGATACATATTGCTCCAATAACTTTATTCTGCTCATATGCATCCTTTGCAATTTTGATGGCTGTATCATTTGAAAAATATATTTCTGCACCATAGCCCCCAATAAAAATTATTGCATCATATTGTTTAACATCTATGTCGTCTATCAAAATATCTGGTTTGGCTTCCCCTCCTTTCATTCCATGGGCTGTTGCAAGGCTTGTGCTTCCTATAAAAACTTCACCTCCTGCATTCTCAATTACATCCATGCTTTCAAAAAGTTCCTCATCTCTAAAATTCTCATGGGCTATTATAAATAAAACTTTCTTTCCTCCTATACTGACTTTTTCCTTTTCAATGCATCCTGCGGAAAAGAGCAGCATTAGAATGAGCAACATTATTTTAAATTTCGTGGAAAAATAACTTTCCCTCTTATTCATACAACCCCTGCCTATAATGACGGTACAGCCTTTTCACAGATTTATCATATGCAAGCCATTTCTTTTCCATGAGAGGGTTCTCTGCCCTCATCCTTTCTAATATCTTTTCCCTTATTTCCTTTGTTTCTATCCTTTCCTTGTCAATTTTTTTTATCTCATCTGCAACTTCCCTTGCTTTATCAAGTGAGGCACCACCTTTAACCATGGAAACAACAATTTTTTCTGGAATGAACTCCTCTTCCTTCCCATCTCTCTTGACAACAATTTTTGGCATAAAGAAGAAATGCAAAGGCTCTTAAATTATTTTACTTTTTAATAGCATGAAAATAGCATTAACCATAGGTGGCTCGGATTGTTCCGGAGGAGCAGGCATACAAGCGGATTTAAAATCCTTTTTTGTTGCCAGAGTTCATGGTGCAAGCATAGTTACATGCATTACAGCACAAAATACTAGAGAAATAAAAGATATCTATCCTTTACCATTAAAAGAAATTGAATTGCAAATAGATGCCATCATGGAAGACTTTGATATAGGGGCGACAAAAACAGGGATGGTCTACAGCAAAGAAATTGCAAAAATGATTGCCAAAAAAATGAAGGGTTTTCCTTTAGTTGTTGATCCTGTTTTTTTATCCACCACAGGCTATTCCCTTTCTTCAGAAAGCTTGATAGATGGACTAAAAAATTATCTCATTCCATCATCTTTTCTTTTAACTCCTAACAAAAAAGAAGCCGAGATTATTTGCGGGAAGAAAATTGAAAATGCTAGAGATGCAAAAGATGCATGCATAGCCATGCACGAAATGGGGGCAAGAAATGTTTTGCTAAAAGGGGGTCATATGGAAGGAGATGCAACAGATTTTTTGTTTGCGAATGAAAAATTTTATTCCTTTACTTTGCCCAGGATAAAAAAAGAGATTCATGGTTCTGGTTGCACCCTATCCGCTTTCATAACTGCTTTTCTGGCTAAGGGAGATGACATTATTCAGGCAGTAAAAAAAGCAAAGGGATGTACATGGTCATCCCTAGCAAAATCCATAAATCCTGGAAAGGGAGTAAGCATCATTTTCCCGACATCGAAACATGTGCCCATAATAAATGGTGAAAAGACGAAGATATGGTTCTCCCTCCAATCTGCAATAGACGAATTAATTTCTTTCCTGCCTTTGTCATATATTCCAGAGGTAGGTATAAATTTTGGATACGCATTTCCAAATGCTACTGAAAGGAAGCAAATCTGTGCCATAGAAGGAAGGATAATAAAAGCGGGGAACAAAGCATTTCAGGCTGGGGAGTGCAAATTCGGCGCTTCCAAACACATTGCATCCATTATACTTGCATGCATGGAAAATGATAAAACAAAGAGGGCAGCAATGAACATTTCTTATTCTCCAAAAATTGTTGAAGCATGCGAGCAAGCAGGGCTGACTGTAGGAAACTTTTCGAGAAAAGATGAGCCACCTGGGAAATCGACAATGGAATGGGGAACAAAGTTTGTTATAGACAGCTTGGGATATGTTCCAGATGTAATATGGGATGAAGGAGGTATAGGCAAGGAAGCAATGGTAAGAATCATTGGTGAGAATCCTAGAAATGTCATCGAAAAGCTTAGGAAAATATGCAGAGCAGAGAAAAGAGTTAAATAAGATGCTTCGCTCACCCTAAAAAATGCAGGCAAAAATAAAAGTAAACGGAATCGTTCAAGGCGTTGGTTTTCGACCATTTATTTATAGAATTGCTGTATCCTATGGACTCCGTGGCTATGTCCTTAACCTCGGAGATGCAGGGGTGGAGATTGTTGTAGAAGGCGAAGAAAAAAAAATAAAGAAGTTTATTGAGGAGATAGAAAAAAAATCTCCTCCTCTTGCTCAGATAGATGAAATAAATGTTCAATGGAGAAAGGAAGAGGGTTTTAAGACTTTCAAAATCAGAAAAAGCATTTCAAGAAAGGAAGGACTACCATCCATCATACCTCCTGACATAGGAATATGTGATGATTGTCTGGCAGAGATGAATGACGAAAGCAACAGGCGCCACAATTATTTTTTCACCACATGCACAAATTGTGGTCCTCGCTATACAACCATAAAAACTCTTCCTTATGATCGTCCCAATACAACGATGGATGAATTTCCGATGTGCAATGAATGCCAAAAAGAATACACAGATCCTATGGACAGGAGATATCATGCACAAACCATTGCATGCCCAAAATGTGGACCGCAAGTATATTTGCAAAAAGGAAGGGAAGTTTTAGATGAAGGGGAAAATGCCATATGGAAGGCTGGAGAGCTTTTAATGAATGGAAGCATTATTGCCATTAAAGGAAATGGTGGATTTCATCTTGCATGCTCTGTTTTTTTCCCACAATCAATAAAAAAGCTAAGGAAGGCACTTGGAAGGGAGAACAAACCATTTGCAGTGATGGTTAAGAACATTGAAATGGCAGAGGAATTTGCATTCATAAATGAGAAAGAAAGGGAGATGCTACTTTCTTTCAGAAAGCCAATTGTCGCCCTTAATAAAAAAAAAGATTTACCATTTGTTTCCCCAGGCTTGCATACCATTGGTGTAATGCTTCCTTATACTGGCTTGCATGTAATGCTTTTTCAGAAATGCTCCCATCCTTTGATAATGACATCCGCCAATATGCCTGGAGAACCAATTATTTATTCTAACAGGGAAGCATTAAAAAAATTGAAAGGAAAGGTTGACTTTTTTTTGTTTTATGACAGAAAAATTTATCAGAGATGCGATGACTCAGTTGTTCGTGTTGTGGATGGAAACGCTCTTTTAATAAGGCGCTCTAGAGGATATGCCCCCTCACCCATATTGCTCCCATTTTCCTGCAAAAATGTTCTTGCTTTGGGTGCAGAGATGAATGTCACATCCTGCATTTTGGTGAAGAATAAAGCATTTCTCTCACAATATATAGGTGATACAAGGAAATATGATACATTTCAATTTTTGAAGGAGGCAACGTCTCACCTCATTCATTTGACCAATGCAGAAATAGAAAGTATAGCATGTGATTTGCATCCGCAGTTTGCAACGACAAAACTTGCATATGAAATTGGGGGAGAAAGCATTCCTGTGCATCAAGTCCAGCATCATCATGCCCATATTGCAAAGGTGATGGCTGAGAATGGTGTAGATGAAACAATAGGAATAGCCATTGATGGATACGGGTATGGAGAAGATGGTAATGCGTGGGGTGGAGAAATCCTTTATTGTAATTATAAGGAATATGAAAGGGTGGGTCATTTAGAAGAGCATCTCATGCCAGGAGGAGACTTAGCAACATATTATCCCCTAAGAATGGTGGCGAGTATCTTGCATGGGGAAGAGAAAATAAAAAAATTTTTAATGGAAAGGGGAAAAAAATTCCCTCATGGGAAGGAAGAAATAAAAATTGTCCTTCAGCAAATAGAAAAAGGAAAAGGAGTAAAAACGACGAGCTGTGGACGCATTTTAGATGCAGCTTCAGCACTGCTGGACATATGCCATGAAAGAACATATGAAGGAGAGCCTGCAATGAAACTGGAATCTGTTGCAGTTGGTGGTGAAAACATAACTGCTCCACCAGAAATTGATTGGAAAAGAGGCATATTAAAAACAGAGGCTTTATTTGCTGAGATTTTTAAAAGGAAAAAAGAAAAAAAGAGAGACCTTGCCTATTCTGTTGAGGAATACATAGCCAGAGGACTTGCAGAGATTGCAATAGCAAATGCAGAGGAAAGGGGCATAAAAACAATAGCAATTGCAGGAGGCTGCGTTTATAACGCCCACATCTCCCAAAGTATACGTAAGGTTGTTGAGCAGCACGGCTTAAAGTTGATAAAAAATAAAAATCTGCCGCCAGGAGATGGGGGAATTTCTTTTGGTCAGGCAGTTGTTGCCTGTCACAACCGATAGATTTATTTCTGCCATAGCATTCACTTTAGTGGAGGCTGAAAAATGAGAAGAGCAGTCATTGGAATATTTTTGGCGGTTTTGTTACTTTTTGGAAGCATGGGAATAGCAGGATTTAATGGAAAAACTGAAAGGCATTCACACCAACTTTTCTATTCTACTACAGAAAGCAGAGAGATGAGTATTTCATTGGATTTTTCATCACCTGCTGTTGAGGAAAATGGGAACTACGCCATCATAAAAGTAAATGGATTATCCTGTTTTTCAGAGAGTGGAAAGCCAGTTCTGCCTGTTGAATCAAAAGTCCTGACATTTCCATTGGGTACAAAAATTTTGAAAATAGAAACGACACCATTTCATACAAAAACAATGAGCATAGAAAAGCAAATACAGCCAGGATATAAGCCTATGCCATTGAATAAAATGGATAGCATCATTTGTAAACCTGATAAAGAAATATATGAAAGCAATGCTCCTTATCCAAATACATGGTATAGTTATAGCTTGGGAGGGGGCTTAGCAGATGGAAAACATGTGACTTTCTTGGTTTTGCAGGTATATCCAGTGAGATATTATCCTGCAAAAAATCAAATTGAGTATGCGGAAAAAATGCAATTTAAAATAACATATAAAGAGCCAAGTCAGCCTGTTGTGAATGAAAACTTGGATATATATGACTTGCTTATCATCACACCTCAAGCTTTTGAAGACATATTTCAGCCATTGGTGGAATTCAAAAACGCTCATGGGATGAAAACAATGATGAAGAGCGTTGAAGACATTTTATCCAATTACCAGGGGAGAGATGGAGCAGAGAAAATAAAGTATTTCATTAAGGATGCGATAGAGCAATGGGGAATAAAATATGTTTTGCTTGTAGGCGGAAAAAAATCAATGTGGACAGGCAACTGGGGTATGGATGGACCAAATAAAGTTGATGACAGCTTATGGTGGACACCTGTAAGATATTCTGCCCTAAAAGATTTCTTACCAGGCAGCTGGGGAGAAGGCGGCTATCTCAGCGATTTGTACTTTGCAGACATTTATGATGCAAATGGAAATCTTAGCACATGGGACAGCAATGGAGATGGAAAATTTGCTGAATGGACAGAAAAAGGCGTAGATATCCGTGATTTATATCCAGATGTTTATGTTGGAAGATTGCCTTGCAGGAATGAAGATGAAGCAAAAACCATGGTTGATAAGATAATGAATTATGAGAGTGGATGCGACCCATCATGGTTTAATAGAATGCTGCTCGTTGGCGGAGACACATTTCCAGGTGATCCTGCAGGTGTTTATGACGGAGAGTATTGTACATCGTATGAATTCAGTTTTATGCCGCCTCAATTCACAGCAACAAAACTTTACGTATCTGATAAAAGCCTTATGGGTGGAAAGGATGGAAAGCTGGCTGCGAGATTTGCCTGGATGAATGTGATAAAGACGATGAGCCAGGGCTTTGGATTCGTTGCATTTGATGGTCATGGAAGCCCAACAGCATGGGCAACACATCCTGTTGGAGACAATTCAACATGGGTCAATGGTTTGATGACCTATAATATGGACTTGCTGAGTAACGGTTATAAATTACCCATTGTTAGCGTTGGTGGATGTCACAACAGCGAGTTTAACATAAGCTTCTTTGATTTTTCAAAAAATGAATGGACATATCAGCCAACTTTTGAATGCTGGAGCTGGCATTTGACAAGGATGGATGGTGGGGGTGCAATAGCAACCATAGGATATACAGGACTTGGCTATGGAACAATTGGCGATGAGGATGGAAATGGCATACCAGACACAATTGAAAGGTTCGGAGGATACATAGAAGGGCAATTTTTCCATGCATATGGAAAAGAAGGGAAAAATAATCTAGGAGACTGCTGGGGAACTGCCATAACAGATTATCTCAACAAATTCCCGATTGACTTCAATGGACAGCCGGAATCAGATACTCAAATAGACTGCAAAACAGTTGAGGAATGGTGCCTTATAGGCGATCCAAGTTTACAGATAGGAGGCTATTCTTAACCCTCTTTTTTTATCCAATAAATATTTAAGAAAAATTGCTATACCTATTTCAAGC
>CAZHBO010000008.1:0-24206 GCA_964530745.1 uncultured Thermoplasmatales archaeon
GTTTGTCAGATATACTTTATAAAGGATGATTAATTCCTCTAGCGTAGGGAAGAAAATTGTTTTTGCCTCCCTTCTTCCCCTCACTTTTTATTACAACCGTTTCAATTGTTCCAAAGTAAAATTTATACCTTTCCAATGTGAATTTTTTATTTTTGATGACTCCATCTATAGAACCCCTTTTTACATACTCATGATAGTTATTCCTATGCTCCTCGACAGCCAAATTTTCGATGATTTTTATTAACAAGCCCACTGTTTTTCCTTTAGGTGTAGAGGGTATTCCATAATCAGTGACAATTATTAAGCCCTCTCGCCCAACAATACGCTCAGCCTCTCTTAATATTTTCTGCTGATTTTTTGGATTATTCATGTGAAGGACAAAGGAAAGGATTGCACAATCAAAGTGTCCATCTGGAAAATTTGTGTTAATAATATCACTACATATATAATCAATTTTGCTATTCTTTTTCCTTGCAACTGCCAGCATGGAGGGCGATATATCTATGCCAGTAACATCAAATTTATTGGCGTGAAGGAGTATGCATTGAGAGCCGGTTCCGCATCCAAGGTCAACTATTCTTTTGCATTTGTAGCATGTCACAATATTCAAAATTTTATTCTGAATTTTTTTGAGAAATATATTAAAAGCCAAGTCATATAATCCTGCAAATCTTCCCTCATGCATTTTTTCTTTATCATCAATTGCATTAAAAAGATGATGCCACAGAAAAAAAATTAATGCCTTTGTGCTTTTCATTCATGGATGTTTCTGAAGCTATCCGGAAAAGAAGGAGTATACGCAGATTTAAGCAGAGGGAACCAGAAAAAGAAAAGTTAATAAAATGTGTAGATGCTGCCCGTATTGCTCCCTCTGCAGCCAACTTGCAGCCTTTAGAATATATTGTCGTTAGAGATGCAGAAACTAGGAAAAAAATTTTTGGGGAAATAAAATGGGCAGGATATCTGGAATGGAATCCAAGTGAGGATGAGGCTCCCATGGCTTATGTTGCTATTCTTAAAAATAAAAATATCTCATCCAATGGAAAATATGATGTTGGATTAGCTGTAGAAAACATGGTTTTATGTGCCATGGAGGAGGGCATATCCTCATGCATAATTGCCTCCTTTGATAAAAAAAAGGTGAGAGAAATTTTGGCTGTTCCTGCTTACATGGAGATTGAGCTTTTAGTTGCTCTTGGCTATGCTGCAGAGAAAAGCGTTATGGAAGAAATGAAAGATTCAATTGAGTATTATAGAATAAATGATGTTCTCCATGTTCCAAAGAGGAAGCTAAAGGACATCATCCATTTCGAGAGGTTTACAGAAAAGTTGAATAAATAGCAAGGAATAAAATTTGCAATGGCGGAAGAAGCGGCTAACTGGTGGGGTTGCATTCTTCAAATTCCAATAAATCTTTCATATGCGCATATACACTCCATGACTGCAATCCATGCAGGAAGAGGAGATGAATGGATGGATATCACTTCATCTGCAATGCTTTTTACAGGCGAAATAAAATCTCCATGGGGAAAGCCTCCAATTATGCATGTTACATTTTCATCTAATACTTCCTCCACTGGCTTTCTTTTTCCTTCCCGAGATAACAAAATAATTTTCCCTTTCTTTTCTTTCAATGCATCTAATAGGCTTTTCTTCTCCATTTTCATCAAAGGATTCTCTGGCGAGGGAATAACTTTTTTCAAAAAAAGCTGCTCCATTAATCCTTTAAATCGATTGTAGTTTTTTATTACTCTCATTTTTGGGTCAACGTAAATTAATTCATTATTTCTAGTATGAATGGTAAAAGAAAGCATTCCTTCCTTGTTGAGAATGGACTCGAGTGCAATGAGCATGGAAATATGAACAATATCGGGTCTGCCCCTCCTTTCTCTTCCTTTCAGACTAAGCATCGCAGAATGATGCAAAGATGAATCAAGTAAAATCTCGCCCGCCTTCTTTTCCCTTTTCTTTGCATCTCTCTTAACGCATGGATGAGCTATGATCTCTTTAGGCATCAGCTCTATTTCACAGTCTGCAAGGAAGATATGAAGGACTATGTTATAACCTCCTCAAGCCTGTCCTGCTCAATAGCCATTTTTATTTCTTGTGCAATTCTTTGTCCTGTTGAAAGACCGGGCTGAACTAGGTCAGCATAGGGTGAGCCAGAAATGAAAGGATTTGTACCTGCAACAATACGTGCCGATATCTCAAAAACTTTAAAAGTAAGTTGCTCAGTTACTACAGTTTCCAAGCAAAATGGACCTATAATGCCACCAAAAAGTTCAAAAGATTTTTTTACGACTCTTGCTCCCATATCCAAAACCTTTGGCAATAAAGATTCTCTCAAAACCATTGGAATGTTGCCAGTTACAACAAAAGTTGGCTGTATACCCATCTTTTCTAACTCAGATATAGAGCCCAGGCGATGTGCCTCATCTATATTTGTTTCATCCCTCCTATCAACAGATAAAAGCTGCAAGATTCCATCCATTACCCTATAACCTTCTTTTTGCAAGGGAGAGTAAAAGTAATGTACATAGTAACGGGTTCCAATCAAAAATTCCTGAATGATGTATGGCTTACTTTTATCCACCTTCCTCTTAAATTCTTCGTAGCTTTTTGCAATGAAAAAACCTTTTCCGCCTTTGGCGCCATGATATTTTACAATGACAGGCTTTGTAATATCTTTTGGATTTTCTATGATGCGGGGCATTTCCAAGCCCGCTCCTTCCAGCCATTTCCTTTCCTTTTCCCTGTCCGATTCCCATTCCAGAACAGCCCTATTTCCAAAAATAGGAAGATTCAGATTCTCAAAATTTTTTGTTCCCATGTATTCCACGAACGAGCCATGGGGGATTACAATGGCATTCTTTTTCCGCAATTTTTCAGCATGTGCATTCATTTTTTTGTAGTCATCTATGATCAAAAATTCATCAGGCTTTCCAAGAGGAAAAGCGTCATAGAAGCTTGGCTGGGAAGCAATGGCAATACCAATTGTGTGAAAACCTTCCTTTCTCGCACCATGAAAAATTTGCAATGAAGAGTGGGAGCATACAGTGGCAATGGCAATCTTTTCCTTTTCATATCCCTTAAGGATTTTCTTTATCCCCATTAAGGGAAATATAGGCATCCATTTTAAACGTTTTGGTGTTGCAAAACATTTTTAGGCTTCCAGACATTGCAAAAACGTGGAAGATGCAAGGTTACCGCTTGACTGTTCTTTAGATAGCCTCTTGGGCGGAGGACTTGAATGCGGCATAATAACAGAAATATATGGTGAGGGCGGAACAGGAAAAACAAATATTTGTTTGCAGGCAGCAAAGAGTTGTGCTTTGCGTGGAAAAAAAGTTGTTTTTATTGACAGTGAGGCAGTTTCAAAGGAAAGATTGCTTCAGATATGTGGAAATGATAAAAAAATAACGGAAAATATCCTTTTCTTTTTTCCTTATTCTCTAAAAGAGCAAGAGGAAGTAGTCAATAAAGCAATGAAAATTGATGCAGGATTGATTATAATGGATAGTGCAAATCTTTATTACCGCCTGGAAATGAATGAGGATGAAGGGGCAGCAACTAGGTCATTGACCCGCCAATTGGTAAACCTTCAAATAACCGCAAGAAAAAGGAATATTCCCGTACTTATAACAAGCCAAGTTTATTCTGCCGGAAATGATGTTAAACCATTTGGCGGCAGAAGTATGGATCATATGGCAAAGACCATAATAAGGCTGGACAAAGTGGAGGCGGGAAAGAGGAACGGAAAAGAAGAGAGAGTGGCAACCTTAATTAAGCATCGCTCCCAGCCCGAGGGAAAAAGCATAAAATTTTTAATTACATCAAGCGGTTTAGAATAAAACATGAGAAGGTATGCGTATCTGCTGCTATCATGTTTTGGTATTCTCTTCCTGTATTTCCTTGCCATGTTATCTCAGCCTACAGAAATATCCATCGATGAAATCGAGCATTTTGAAGGGAAAAGAGTTATTGTCGATGGAATTGTAGTGAAGAAAATTAGTCTGGAGGAATCTGAATCATTGATTATACAGAATGGTAACAGCAGCCTTCATATTTTTTCAACTTTTCCCTCCCATACAGGTTATGGAGATGAAGTAAAAGTTTTGGGGAAAGTGGAAAAATACAAGGGTCAATGGGAAGTCATAGCTGAGGAGATTAGGATAATAAAAAAATGGGACACAAAAAGTATTCCTCTCTGGGAGTTGGCAGAGAATGCAATGAAATATAATGGAAGGAACGTGAATGTTACAGGTTATGTGAAAAAAATTTATTCTAAATATCTTATTATAACTGATGAAGAAGGGAATTATGAAATAAAAGTGTTTTATCCCAGCGATTATAATATCAGCATGTTAAAGAAAAATTACCCTCATGTATGTGTTAAGGCATTTTTTCAGTATGATGAAAAATCCTTCTCTTTTTCATTGAACATAAAAAATGAGGAGCATGGAATAGAGGTGTTAAATGATTGACCTGCTTTTAATCCTGCTTATTGCCGTCCTAGGCTCTTTAATAGGATGCATGACAGGACTTATTCCAGGATTGCATGTAAATACAATTGCCATCCTTTTGCTTTCTGCCATGCCATTTTTTTCATCTCTCCAAAATGCTTCCATTTTGCTTTCCTCTCTCATCGTTTCAGCATCCATATCCCATACATTCCTCAATATTGTCCCATCAACATTCATTGGTGCTCCGGAGGAAGATACTGCCTTGGTAATTCTTCCTGCTCACAAAATGCTTTTAGAAGGAAATGGGTATAAGGCAATATCTCTCTCTGCAATGGGAAGTCTTGGTGCTATCTTTTTCTCATTTTTAATTCTAATTCCATTTAGATTTTTGCTTGGCTCTCCCTTTAATTTTTACACAATTTTTAAGGACATCATTCCATGGATTTTACTTGCCATTTCCATCATACTCATTGCAACAGAAAAAAGTTTGGAACATGTTATCCATGCCTCAGCAATTTTCTTTCTCTCGGGCATCTTCGGCATGCTCATTTTTAATTTGAGCTTGTCTTCCCCAATTCATGCTCCAGCATCCCCTCTTTTTCCAGCCCTTGCAGGACTTTTCGGCATGCCAACACTCCTTCTTTCCCTTAAAGAAAGAGAAATTCCTCCCCAATATATAGAGGAGGCGGAAGTTGATGTCGTAGAAGCAGGAAAGGGAATAGGGATTGGAACTGCCTCAGGTTCTATGGTCTCGATACTGCCGGGAGTTACATCTGCAGTTGCAACGATAATTGCATTGGTTGCTAGAGGAAAAAGAAATAAAGAGGATACAATTGTTACCCTCTCTGCTGTTAATACCGCAAATGCATTTTTTGTGGTCCTTGCTCTTTTTGTCGTCGAAAGAGCGAGAAGTGGTGCTGCATTGGCTATTCAGGAAATGAAAAGCATTTTGAAATGGGATAGCATTATGCCTCCTCCTTCTCTTTGTTTTTTCCTTATTGCAATAATTGTAGCAGGCATAATCGCCTATTATGCAACAAAATTTTTTGGAAAAATCATTGCAAAAAATATTTCTTCCATATCCTATCCTTTACTAGGAAAAATTACGATGGTGGCGCTTTCTTTCCTTGTATTTATTTTTACAGGGATAATGGGCATATGCATTTTTATCGTAGCAACATTCATAGGTCTTTTTTGTCTGGAGTTGAGAGTAAGGAGAAGTTTATGTATGGGTGTTTTGCTTTTACCAATCTTAATTACATATTTTCTATGATTTTTTTAACCTTTGGAATGAATGGAGATATATCTATTCCATTTTTTCTGGCAAGAACCAAGGCTGCAACCTCCTCTATTACTCCCATTTTTTCCTTTAGTGCTTCTACTTCTTTAAAAATCATTTCTTTATCCATCCCATTCTTTTGTATTTCTTTGACAATTGAGGAAAAAATATCTTCTTCCACAATACTTTCATCCACTTTAAATCCCAATGGCACTTGTATGCTTTTATAATCAAAATTTGGAGTATATTCATCTCCCTCTATTTTTAAAAGTCCGCTCTCCAGACACCTTTTCAAAAAAATTTTTGCTTTCTCAGGTGTAAGCCATCTTAATTCATAGGACAAAGTCATATAAATCTCCTTCTCGTTCAACCTTTCTTTTCCGCTCCTCTGAAATAAAAACGCAATCAAATTTTTTGCTTTCTCCATTACTTCACCCTAATTTTATCACCTTTCTTTTTCCCGGATAAGCAATCCATATTGGAATATCGTTTTCAACATTTCCCTCAACATTAAAAAGAACCACCCCGTCAAATCCAAATTTTCTTGCTTTTTTAATAATTTTTACATCCTTGTCAGCCAAAAAAATTTCTATCTCACACATCCTTTTTATCTCTCTCAAGGCATCATCATCCATTATGGGGCGCAGTACAACTATTTTTGCCCCAGTTATAACCAAATCCATAACGTCCTCTGGATAGCGAGGGCGTGAATCTACCCATAAAAATGGTTTTGAGGAAACTTTCTTATAAATGTCAATATTTGCCTTATTTTTTTTAAATCCATCTATGTCAATGATATACACATCATCATATTTTTTATGCATTTCTTTTAATGCATAAAAGGCATTTTTTTTCTCCCAAATCAGCATTCCATTTTTTATAAACACCATTGGTATTTCATTCACATTTCCACATTCCATTTTTAGTTAAAATAGTTTCCACTTAAGTTTTTATATCCTTTTTTTATTTACTATCAAGGGGAATATGAATATTACAGAAATAAAAGGTATCGGAATTACATATGCAAAAAAATTGAAAAAGGTGGGCATTACAAGAATAGAAGATTTAAGAGAAATGAGCATTGAAGAAATTGCAAAAAAGAGCAAGATAAGTCCGCTACTGCTCACCAAATGGAAGAAAGAGGCTTACCTCATCCGAATTTTACGGGACATCAAAGGTATTGGACCAACGTTTCAAAAAAAGCTGGAAAAGAAAGGAATAAAAAGCATTGAAGACCTTGCATCTGCTGATGCTCACACTTTAGCAAAAAAAACAGGCATCCCAGAAAAGAAAATAGAGAAATGGATAAGTGATGCAAAAGAATTGATGAAAAAAAGGATAATAAAGAAGGCTTTTGTGGCAGAAAAAATTGGTCCAGAAAATGCTCATATACACATAAAGGAAGGAACGGCAATAGTAAAGATAAAGGAAAAGATACATCAAGGCGTGAGCATATTTAATCCTGGAGAAGAAAATAAAGCACAAAATGAAGATATTGCAGTAATAATAAAAAAACAAGATGCCAAACTTTGGTTCAAGGGCAAGTGGTATGAAAATATTCCTCTTACGGTAGAAAAAATGGGGTTGATGGATAAAATAAAGAAAATTTTATGGGGGGAAACATGATAAAAATAAGGTGGCATGGTCATGCTTGCTTTGAAATTTCAAATGACGTGACTATTGTAACAGATCCCCATGATGGCAGTTCCATTGGCATAAAGCCTCCTGCAGTAAAGGCAGACATTATTTTGATTTCCCACAATCACTATGACCATAATAAAGTATGGGTGGTGGAGAAGGAGGGGAGCGAGAAGGTTGAAGGTGGAGATAGAGAAATACATGGCATTAAAATAAGGAGTGTGAAAGCATATCATGATAAAGAGAAAGGGAGCATGAGAGGAGAAATTACAATCTTTGTATTTATTGTTGAGGGCATAACCTTTTGTCACTTGGGTGACTTAGGGCATGTGCTGGATGATGAGAAAGTTAAAGAGATAGGGAATGTAGATATTCTTTTCATCCCAGTTGGAGGTGTATTTACCATAGATGGGGAGGAAGCTTTGGAGATATGCAGAAAAATTCAACCAAAGGTGATAGTGCCGATGCATTACAAAATAAGTGGTTTATCCCTTCCAATAGAGAGAGTAGATGATTTTATGGCGCATGTTGAAGGAGAGTACCCTGTGAGGCATGTGGCCAACGAGATAGAGATTGAAAAAGAAGATTTGCCTTCTTCAGAAGAAATATGGATTTTTACATTATGATACTTTTTTTCTTTTAATAACCTTATCCACTTCTTTTTCTATTGAAGCGTAATGCATTTCAGGATGAATGGTTTCTATGACTGCTGCATCAGCAACATGAGTTGCTTTTACTACTTTTCTTTCTTCAGAAATGGAGTCAACTATATTTTCAATAAATTTTATATCTACTTTTTCCTCGATTTCTTTTTCTTCTCCTAATTCAACGTCCTCATACTTTAATAAAATTTTGCAAAAAGGGCATTTTCCTTTTTTTGCATTATGTGCTACAAAAAATTCTTCTCCGCAGTTTGGACAAGTTACTGGAACCTTTTCCATTGAAAGGATATAGAATAACTGCTATTAATTCTTACGGTATTCTCTTTTTGCATCGAGTAATGTTTTTATCGCATTTTCCTTGCTGCTGGGATATGCTTTTATTTTTCCCTTTAAAAAAATGATGTCATTTCCATGAGTGAGTGTCATCTTTTCTTCAAAGGCATCTTGCTTGCTGAATTTTAGGATTAGGGAGCAATCATTGCTTACATTTTTTTTAATATCTTCGCTGCTTATGGCTGTAAATATATGTTTGCAAAGTTTTTTTATGGAGGAGGAATTTTTTATCATCATTTCAAATATCTTTATTTCATCTCCAAAATAACCCTCAACCTTCCTTCTATCTATCTTTTCTTCCTCACAATTTGAAATGAACGAGAATGCTTTCTTTACTTTTTGCTCGTCTTCAGTCGCATAGCAAAATGTTCTTATAACCACATAATGGAAAGGAGAACCCATTCCTATTTTCCTCTTCTGTTATGGGATTTAATACTTGGTCGTATCTTTTCTGCTCCTTTTCCTTTGTTTCTCAAACCTCTCCCTTTTTTACCTGCTGATGTTTTTCCTCTGAATGCTCTCCCCTTTTCTTCGCATATCCAGTTTATGTTGTCGTCATTCACAATTGCAGGATGACTTCTGTCAACCAAGATGACTTCATAATAATGATATTTTCCATCTGCCCCTACTTTATATGAATTTAGAACTTCCATATTTGGGTAATGCCTTGCTACCCTTTCCTCAGCCATTCTTTGGATAGACTTTGCACCAGTAATTTTATTCACTCCCATTTTGGAAGGCTTCCTTCCTGCATTGGGGCGCTGCTTCCTCCTCCCTCCCTTTCTTACTTTTGCCCTGACAACAATGAAGCCAGGCTTTGCTTTGTAGCCGAGTGCATGGGCTCTGTCAACCCTTGTTGGTTTTTCAATTCTAACAATGCTTCCCTCCCTCCTCCATTCTATTAAGCGTCTCCATTGAGGTGATTCATAGGAAGTATCGGGCTTTTTCCATGCTTCCCTTAGATATTGATAGAGTCCTTTAGTCATTTTCACACCTGAAAAGCAAACCCTTATATAACCATTTGGATGTTTTTGACTTTGGCAATATTGAAATAATATGAATTATATTGGGAAACATGAAAAAAAGCATTCTGCTTATTTCAATCCTTATCCTTTTGAACATCAGCATTGCATTGGCTCCATCTGAAACAGATGTATCTGCCCCTTCCTCCGTACAACATTATAAAAGTGCTTCCTCTGCTGATGGATGGGAAGACATTACAGTTTACCAAGCATGGAACATGACTCAGAATGGAAGCATTGTTTTGCTAGATGTGAGGACACTGGAAGAATACTGGAACGAGCGCATTCAAGGTGCAAAGTTATTCCCAGTTCAATACATGGAAAATTATTTTCTTACAAGAATATGCCTCTCCATTTATTGGAATTCCCCAGTAATCGTGTATTGCAGAACGGGGCATAGAAGCCTTAATGCTGTAAAAATTCTCATCGATTACGGATTTAATGGAGAGTTGTATAACATGCTTGGTGGGATTACAGCCTGGAAAGAGGCAGGATTCCCTGTTGTGAATTCATTGCCATCCATCGGATAAGTTATTTCCCCCTTGCTCTGTTTATTTGCTTTTCCATTGCTTCTATAGCATTTCTCAGGGCTATCCTGAATCCCCAGCCTTCTCCAGCAGCAATAAAAATTCCCTTTGGATAGGATAAGCGTAATTTGCAGTATATCAATGGTATACCATGTTTCCTCTCTTTGTGCTGCTTAACATAAACATATAAATACCCTGCCTCAAGAAACTCTTCATGCTTCCTTAGAAAATTTTTTAATTGTGTCTTTCCCTCATTCTTATCAAAGCCTTCTATCTTATCAAGCTCTCCACAAAACTGTATGAATATTTTCTCTTCTTTTCCACGACTTGCTATTGGCTCAAGCAAATCTTTCTTTGTTACCATCCCCAAAAGTTTGCCATTGGTGGAGACTATTATTCCTCCTATTTTTCTATCAAGCATTTCTTTTACAGCATCTTTCACCTTTGCGTTTGGAGGCATTACAAATGGCTCAGGTATCATTATGCCTTTAACTGGTATTTTCAAATATCTCTTTTTCTCTGCGATAAATTCTCCATATTCTGGCTTGTCCTCGGGAAGTATCACTTTTTCCATCAAATCATGCATTGTTATTACACCAACTATTCTTCCATTCTCCACTACAGGTAGCCTGGAAATATTTTCTTCCTTAAAAATTTTGATAACCTTGCCAATATTGTCATTAGGGGAAACAAATTTTATATCGCTTGAGATGAATTTTCCTATTTCCTCATCACCAATCTCAACTATCTTTTCCAGCAAATCATCAACCTTTACAACGCCAATAAGCTTTTCATCCTCAAATACTGGAAGATGAAATATCTCGCTCTCCAGCATCAATCTTGCAACTTCCTCTATTGTCGTATCTGGCTTAGCCTTTGGAGATGATCTGACAAAACTTTTTACTTTTGCTTTTGGGGGCAGTTTTGCCCTTGTTAGCTCCTTCTCGATCAGCACACCAACATATTCCTTGTCCCTCATCACAATTATTGAATCTGTTTCTTCAAATAGGGATAGGGCTTGTGAAATGGGCTCATCCGCATCTATGACTCTATAATCATTGCTCATGAAATCCTTTGCAAGCATCTTATCACCTCCTTGTTTCCTGTATTGAGAAAGGCTTTAAAAATCTTAGTGTGGAAAATATTAATTTCCGTCAATAAACAATCAAAAGTGGGAGCGCCCTTTAGCTAAAATTCTTGTAGCATTCAATATCGCTATCAAAGCAACGCCAACATCAGCAAATACAGCTTCCCACATGGTTGCCATTCCAATGGCTCCAATGGTCAAAAATATTCCTTTAATTCCCAAGGCAAAGCTGATATTTTGCCAAATTATGCCCCTCGTCCTTTTAGCAATTTGAACAGCTTCTGGAAGCCTGGATGGCTCATCGGTCATCAAAACTATATCCGCTGCTTCTATCGCTGCATCTGACCCCAATGCTCCCATAGCAATTCCGATATCTGAGCGCATGAGTACAGGTGCATCGTTAATGCCGTCGCCAACAAAAGCTATTAGCCCTACTTTCTTTTTCATCAATTCTTCAATTTTTTCTACTTTTTGCTGAGGCAGCAATTCTGCAAAATATTCATCTATACCAAGTTTTTGAGAAACCATTTCTGCTATTTTTTTACTATCTCCTGTAAGCATGATTTGCTTACTTATGCCTAATCTTTTAAGCTTTTGAATGGCTGTCTTCGCATCTTCTTTTACTTCATCAGATATGATGATATAGCCAGCATATTTATTATCAATTACTACATGAACCACAGTTCCTTCAACATTACATGTATCATGCTCAATATTCTGCCTATGAAGTAATTTGTCATTTCCAATGAAAATGTAATGTCCTTCCACTTTCGCTTTTATCCCATAACCAGAAATTTCCTCATAATTGCTTATTTTTCTCTCATCTATTTTTCCATCAAAGGATTCAAGAATTGATTGAGCGATGGGATGATTGGAATGACTCTCTGCCATTGCAACAAATCTTAAAATTTCATCTTCTGAAAATTTATTTTTAGTAACTATCTTAACAACCTTAAAAACACCTTTTGTCAGAGTTCCAGTTTTATCCCATACAACCGTATGTAGGTTATTTAATCCTTCCAGATAATTTGAGCCTTTTACCAATATTCCTTTTTTGGAGGCAGCACCTATCCCCCCAAAAAATCCCAAAGGAATGGAGATTACAAGGGCACATGGGCATGCTATAACCAAAAATATGAGCGATTTGTATATCCATTCCGAAAAAGTTTCTTCATGAGTAAAGAAGGAGGTAAAAGCTGGTATGCGATAAAGCATAACTGGCACAACTGCAAGCATAAATGCTCCAAGGACTACTGCTGGAGTATAATATTTTGCAAATTTTGTAATAAATTTCTCTGTAGGAGCTTTTTTGCTGGTGGCATTTTCCACTAAGTCCATTATCTTGGATACAGTTGATTCTCCAAACCTTTTTGTTACCTTAACAGTCAAAAGACCTGTTTTGTTTACCATTCCAGATAGAACTTGGTCTCCTCGTTTCACCTTTCTTGGAACCGATTCTCCTGTTAAAGCAGAAGTATCCAGCATCGAAATCCCTTCTAAAACAATCCCGTCAAGCGGAACTCTTTCACCTGGCTTTATCACGATTACATCCCCTATATTTACTTCATCAGGCTCTACTTTTTTTAATCTGCCATCTACTTTCAGGTTCGCATAATCAGGTCTTATTTCCAGCAATGATTTAATCGATTTTCTCGAGCGATTTAAAGCCATATTTTGGAGCAATTCGCCAACTTTGAAAAACAGCATTACAGCAACTGCTTCAGGAAACTCTCTTATTGCAAATGCGCCAACTGTTGCTACAGTCAATAAAAAATTTTCATCAAAAACCTTTCCATGGAATATGTTTCTAATGGCTTTCCAAATTATGTCCCCACCGATGATTGTATAGCTTAAAAGAAATAGGGATACCTCCCACCAAAAAGGTAATTTGAGTAATAAAGCTCCAGCATATGCCAATATTCCTATTCCAAGGCTGACAATTTCTTTTTTCATACCCAATTCTTTTTCCTCTTTATCCCCTCTGGCAATGCATGCATCACAGCTTTCACTTTCATTCATTTTATTCTCACTCCATTACATGTTCATATGCCATTTTTAGGAGATGAAGAACATGCTCATCATCCAAGGAATAATAAACCATTTTCCCTTCCTTCCTATATTTTACAAGCTTCATGTTCCTGAGCACCCTCAATTGATGGGAAACAGCAGATATACTCATGCCAAGAACTGCTGAAATGTCGCAAACGCAAAGCTCTTTTTTAGAGAGCGCATAAAGAATTTTTACGCGAGTTTTGTCGCCTAATGTTTTGAAAGTTTCTGAAAGATTGGTAAAAACATCATCATTTAGCATTTTCCTTCTTACGGCTCTGACTCTCTTTTTATTTATGATGCTTATCTGGCAGACATCTTCTCGATTATTCATGGCAAACCTCTTTAATTGAACAATTATTCAAATGTTCAATTGAATATAAATATTTTTCTATTCCAATATTAACTTGAGACATGCTCCCCAAGTACGCCTAAATTTTATTTAATAAATCTTCAAATACCCATGTAGAAAGATACCTTTCTCCAGTATCTGGAAACACAGCAACTATCATTTTCCCTTCATTTTCCTTCCGTGATGCAACTTCCAAAGCAGCGCAAAGTGCTGCTCCAGAAGATATACCTGCAAGTATTCCCTCTTCTATTGCTAGCCTCCTGACCATTTTGCCAGCATCCTCGCTTTTTACAGCAATTATCTCATCTATTATGTCCGTGTTGAGGATCTCGGGTATAAAGCCAGCACCTATTCCTTGTATTTTATGGGAGCCGGGCTCCCCACCAGAAAGAACAGGCGATTCTTCGGACTCAACAGCCACGATTTCAATACTTGGTTTAAAATTTTTTAATACCTCACCAACACCCATGATTGTTCCTCCTGTACCAACGCCAGCTACAAATATATCTACTCTGCCATCTGTATCTTCCCATATCTCTAAGGCGGTTGTTTTTCTATGTATTTCAGGATTAGCAGGATTTTTGAATTGCTGGGGCATGAAATAGTGATTTTCCTTAGCAATTTCTTCTGCTTTTTCCACTGCCCCTTTCATTCCCTTTTTGCCAGATGTTAAAACAACTTCCGCGCCAAATACTTTAAGTATTTTTACACGCTCGACGCTCATAGTTCCTGGCATCGTCAAAATCAACCTATAACCCTTAACAGCTGTAACAAAAGCAAGAGCTATACCTGTGTTTCCGCTAGTTGGCTCTATAATTGTCATACCTGGCTTTAGCAACCCTTTTTTTCAGCATCCTCAGTCATGGCATAGCCAATTCTATCTTTAACACTGGAGAGAGGATTAAATGATTCAAGTTTTGCAACAATTTTTGCCGGAAGTCCTCTGCCGATTCTTTTGAGTTTAACCAGAGGAGTATTCCCAATAAGCTGGGTCATATCTTCAGCTATCTTTGGCTTATGAGTTTTCATTTTTTCCCTCTCAAAACATTTTCCTTTACAGCAAATACTTCACTCCTTGGAGGTATGTCATGGGTTACAAAAGCATTGCTCCCTATTACAGAATCATGTCCAATTCTAACTCTCCCCAAAATTGTAGCGCCGGCATAAATTATTACATTATCCTCTACTATAGGATGGCGTGGAATATTTTTAACTGGCATCCCCTCTCATTTAATGGAAAACTTTTAGCTCCTAAAGTAACTCCCTGATAAATTTTAACTCTTTTGCCAATTATGCAGGTTTCTCCTATAACTATTCCTGTTCCATGATCCATGAAAAATCTTTCTCCTATCTCTGCTCCAGGATGTATGTCTATGCCAGTTTCAGCATGCGCCATTTCTGTAATAAAGCGAGGATTTAGAGGAATATCCTGCTTATAAAGTTCATGGGCAATTCTATAATTTGTGAGTGCTTTTATACTGGGATAGCACAAAATTACCTCATCAATACTTTTTGCCGCTGGGTCACTTCATATGCAGCTTCCACGTCAGTTAAAAGCAAGCGCCTAATTTCTGGCAGGCTCGAGATTAAACTAAAAACAGCTTTCTCTGCCTTTTCCTTACATTCTGCACAACCTGTTTCATCTGGAAAGCATTCAAAGCAAGGGACACGATATATTTGCTCCAGCAAAATTTTAGAAGCTTTATTAGGAGCTTTTTGTATCCTGTTTCTCATATCTGTTTTATCTGTTGCCTTTATTTCAAAATAACCTGGAAAAATTATTGCACGCAAAAGAGAAATAGATTTTGATAAATCATCTATGGATGGTGTTGGTAACTCATAATTTGCTTTATATTTTAAATTGTATAGTTTGCCAGAATATAATTTTTCAACTGTATCTGAAATCATTTCACCTAAGAATGATGCAATAGAATGCTTGATTAACCCACTTTCATCTTGTTCTATAATCTTCCTAGCGATACTAATTCCATGATTGTATTTAAATATTACGCCGTAATAATATTGGTGTCTGATGTTTCAAAAGGTGCCTTTTATAGAAAAAGACGATATCTCCTCTTTCCTATAGGAATAAGTATTTTTTCATTGCGGAGATATCTGTCCCTTATTTTAATATATGCAATTGAGTCAATTAGCTTCCATTTAAAAGTTGGTCTCCTCCTAATCGGTTTTTTAACTAATTTTTCCCCCTTCTGTTCAATCCATTTCTGAAAGTTTATCTTTCTCATTTTTTGCCTCCTTCATTACAACATCAAGCATTTTTTCTGATCCTGCTTTCTTGCAATTTTTCCTGATGTAATCCCAATCTATATCTTCATAGAATAATGAAGCTATCCTGATTGCCTGCTCTTTATCTGCCTCGCTCTCCCAGTGTTTTGCTGCTTGTACTCTATCAAATATTATGTCCTCTAATCCAATAAGATATGCGTTTCCTTCATCAGTCTCCACGACAGTAATCTTTTCCATGTTTATGTCTCCTATATCTGCTGGTGTCTCTATATAGAGGTTGAGGTCTTCTCTTACCCACATTCTGCCATGTTTGATAAAACCAGCCTTTTTCACTACCTCATCGAATACCTTTCTTTTCCTTTTGTCTATGGCGAGGTCTATATCCCCCGTCGCATACCAGTCCCGGGTGTAAAATTCAACTGCAGCCCCCCCTATAATAACTGGTTTTATTCCTTTCTTTTCCAATCTTTTAGTCAGTACAGCCATTACATATATGTTTCGCTGAAAACCTCTCTCCATTTTTTTTGCTTTTTTCAAAGGGTCGCTGGTAGCACTAGGGTAATCAAATCTTCTTTTACATCTTGGACATGAAACAGGCATTGGTTTTCTGGGTATCCATTCATAATTGCAGTAAGGGCATTTCATAATAGTAATAATAGTAGTAATATTAATTATTTTTCCTTATCTTACAAAATTTGCATATTTCGCCATAGGAAGGATAGCCGCATTTTTTGCATGTTTTTAATTCATTGCTTTCAATCATCTCCTCTATCCTCCAAAAGCTTTTTGCCATGTTGAGCATTATGCCTGGCTTTTTGTTTTCCACTTCATGCAACCACTTTTTAATTTGGATAGTTGGGGCATCAGCAGCATATGGACATTTCTCAGTAACGTACGGCAGATTGTTGATATTTGCATACAACATGCATTCTTCATCCTTTAGATAATATAATGGCTTGATTTTTGCAACCATTTTGTATTCTTCCTTTCCTTCCATATATGGCTTGTTTCCTCTTAAATTGAGCATGTTTACATTTGCAAGATTATTGAAAGCAAATGTTACCACATCACTCAAATTATGACCTGTTGCAATGTAATCGCAACCTCTCTCAAATGCAAATTTATTCATCAAATATCTTTTAACTGTACCGCATGTGCTGCACGTCTTTTTTTTATTTGCTAAAGAAATGCCATATTCATTTAAATCAATGATTTCCAAACTATAACCTAATAAATTACATAGCTCTTCAGATTTTTCCTGGCATTTGATGGAATAAGGAAAAATCTGTAAATTTATATGAAATGGAATCAAATTTAATCTTAGCTTATGCAAGGAATGGAAACAGGCTGCTGAGTCCTTTCCGCCTGATAAAGCAACTGCTATTTTCCCTTTTATTCCGAATTTATCGACTACGCTCCTCACTTTTCCGATGAAGTGTCGGTTGAAATGTTCTTTACAGTAATACTTGTCATTTATACCCGCTATGCTTTCCCTCTCGCAATAAGCACATTTCATTTTTAAAGAAATATATTGCTCATACAAATAAATTTTTAATAAAAACAATGTTTTTAAATCACAACTGCATTCATAGTAGGAATGGAATTAATACCAAAAATTGGAATAACTGGGATGCCTAGAGTGGGTAAGACAGAAGGTCTCATAAGGGTTATAAGGAGACTGGAAGGGGAGTATGTATTTGGAGGAATGGTAACAAAAAGCATTGAAGAAAATGGAGAGAGAGTTGGTTTTAAGGTTATTGACTGGCTCACTAAAAAGGAGAAAGTTTTTGCGCATGTAAATATGGACAGCGTATATAGGGTGGGAAAATATAAAATTGATTTGAAAGCGCTTGAAGAAATTGGAATCCCTGCAATTGAAAGGGCAATGGAAGATGAAAACATTGACATCATTGTGATAGATGAAGTTGGAAAAATGGAATTGGAGAGTAAAAAGTTTAAAGAGGTAGTAAGAAAAGCATTGGAAGGGGATAAGCCAGTTTTGCTGACCCTCCATAAAAAGTCGAGGGATTCATTACTGCAGGATATAAGAAACATGGACGATGTCCGCATCTTGGAAATAACGCCTGTCAATAGAAATCTCCTTCCCTATAAAATTGAAAAAATCCTGAAAGAAGGACTGTAATGATTATACAGGAAGGGAAAACAAAAATTTTTTTGTCCAAGAGAAAAAAAAGTAAAGGTCCCGGTAGAAAACAAGCAGGCTTCTACAATCCAGCATTGGAACTGGACAGAGATATTTGTGTTCTGATATGCCAACATGCAGCCAGCTTAGGCTTCAAAAAATTTTTAGATGCGTTGGGGGCTACAGGCATAAGAGGTTTGAGAATTGCAAATGAAGTCAGTGGAGATATCGAGGTTGAGATAAATGAAATAAACCCCGCCTCCTTTAAAGAAATAAAAAGAAATGCAGAATTGAATGGCTTGAGTATAAAATTATGGAATATGGATGCACGCATTCTTTGCTTAATGCATAGATATGATTACATAGACATAGATCCCTATGGCTCTCCCGCTCCTTTCACATTTTCTGCTTTTAATGGATTAAGGAGGAAAGGGATGGCTGCTTTCACTGCTACAGATAAAGCAACTTTGTGCGGTGTATATGCAAATGCATGCAGACGTAGATATGATGCTGTTCCTAGGAGGGGCATGGGAATGAAAGAAGTTGGGCTAAGAATACTCATAGGCTTTTTAGTAAGGCAGGCAGCAATGAATGATTATGCTGCGATTCCAATATTTTCTTACTCTCATGACCATTATTTTAGGGTCTACTTAAAAATGGAAAAGGGAGCAAGGAAAAGCAATGATGCCCTTAAACAAATAAAATTTATTTGCTGGGATGATGGCTGGAAAATAAATGGAGAAGGAAAATGTGCTGGTCCATTATGGACTGGAAAAATTTTAGATGGTAAATTACTCTCTTTCATAAAAAAAGAAGCAGATAAAAAAGAATTAGGGAAAAAGGATGAAATTAAAAAACTTCTTTT
Source organism: uncultured Thermoplasmatales archaeon (assembly GCA_964530745.1). Classification (GTDB taxonomy): domain Archaea; phylum Thermoplasmatota; class E2; order UBA202; family DSCA01; genus CAZHBO01. The sequence continues at coordinate 18,668 of CAZHBO010000008.1, forward strand.
GATGCTTAGCGAAGAAAAAAATGCCCCACCAATGCATTATGAGACATCTTTTTTATGCAAAAATCTCAAGATAAGGCAGCCAAAAATAGATTTAATTTTGAATGAATTAAAACAAAGAGGTTTTTTTGCATGCAGGACACATTTTTCCCACGATGCTTTTAAAACAGATGCCCCTCTTAAAGAAATAGAAAATGTTCTTCTCTCCATTCATGATAGCATTGATTGAAAAAGAGAGGTTTTATGGATATCCTCCTATTTTTAAACTTGGGTCTCCGAACAAAACCCATTCCTGGACTGTTTTTACGTTTACCTGCTCAATGGTGTACGGTCTTTCACCCTGCCAATCTTTTGTCCAGTCAATTGGGAATTGGTTAAGATAATCTGTGAGGGTTGTTCCCCAAGTTTCTCCAAGTATATCCTTTCCCTTTTCATTGTATGAATGGAAGAAGTGAGGTTCAAGCCATCCCCCTAAATATTGTATGCAATCAGGTATGCCGTCTGGCTCGCTATCTGGTACTTCATCTACGGGACCATCTCCTACCGTTCCATATCCCAAGCCCGTATTTCCTATGGTTGCAATGGAGCCTCCTTTTGCCTGGCTTGTCATCAGCCATCCCCAGCATTCTGGACTCATTTCTCCCAGGTAATATGCCCATATTCCTTCTTTTAGAAAGCGTAGTAGGGTTACATTAAACTGGCTGTTGTGGCATCCTCCAACAACGAGTACAGGCAATTTGTTGCCATTGCTTAGTGCCCTTATATTTTTCAAACCAAAGTCAATCCAAGTCTCAAAGTCATTGTGGGGATGTGTTGCCCATGATGCTGGATTTCCATGACCAGAGAAATAAACAAAGCCTTCTCCTTCTGAAAGTATTCTTTCAGCATTTTCTGGAGTGAATTCATAATCACCTCCTTCAACATATATGCGAGTATGTTCAAAGCCTTCCATGAAAGAAAGGGCATAGTCACATTCCACCTGTCCTTCTATGTAATCAGTCCCAAACTCTTGGTCAGGGAATGAGTCTCCACCAATAACGACCATTTTTTTGAACCATTGCTGTCCGTAGGTATTACTTTCATAAGTTATTATTTTATCAACCATTGTTTTTACTTCCATTTTATTTCTGCAAGGAAGTCTGCCAACATAAACATCTGGATATAAATCCAAAATATCTTTGTTTGAGGGAGTCCATTCCGCAAAGACACCATTTCCATTGCTGTCCCAGTCATCAAAAATTATGTTGCCGTTGTCATATGCATATATATCAGCATAATAAAGGTCGCTGATGTAACCTGTTTCCCAGCTTGAATTGTCATCTAAATGAGAGTAGCGAACAGGTACATACCACTTAAATCTCTGTCCTTTCATTCCACCAACCAACAAAACATATTTTATTCCCCATTCCTCTATTGCATCTTTAATGAAGTATTTTATCTTCTCAGCATCATCCCTTCCTTGGGTGGCAAAATAAGTTCCTCCATAGATTTCATCAGTGGTAACCAGCTTTGTTTTTATTCCATGATTTTCTTTATGGCTGACCAACTCCTGTAAAGCATCCGCAAATTTTTCTGGTGATATGATTAACAAATCATATTCATCATTTAAATTTAGAGGTTTTTTCAATTCATATTTTATCTTTATTTCAAAATTCTCTGGATATTCCAGAATATTCAATGAAGGAAAATATTTCAATGGATAAATTTCCATGGACAAAAATATGACATGCTCATTATTCTCCAATCCCACTCCAATCTGGTAATTATACCACTTCTCTGGATATGGAGTGTTGTTAGCATAAATCTTTCCATCCTCTTCTAACTTTACCTCATGATATTTTTTATCCAGTGGAATTGGCATTGGTGCAGGCAAAATTTTCTTTGCTATTTTCATGGTTTGAATGTTGTATGGTATGCATTCAATGCTTTCAATTTTTGTTCCTAAAGGAAAAGTAAAAGTTTTTTGGAAAACAGGTAACATTGGACATCCAGGATTTCTTAAAAAAGAATTTTCTTGTTTAATGCTTGCAAATGCATATTTTTCGTTAGTGGTTATTACAGGCTGAGAAATTTCCAGAGAGAATCGTATGCCCTCATTTTTTTCTTCTAATTCAAATGAATTATTTCTTTCTTCCGCCTGCTTACCAGCATACGTGCCAGCTAAACTGCTACTCAACACAAATATTCCTATCACCAAAATTACCGTTATCTCTTTTCTCATGATTATCCTCCACACATGATAATGCAATATTCCCTCTTAATATTATCGATTTCATTCTGCAAAAGGGGACAACGAAAATTCGAGGAGAATTTTGCAATTTATCATTTTTTATATATAAGAAATGAGTCAACCAAGACAGCGATTATGCCCGTCAGAAAAACCATATCAAAGATTGCTGCTCCTCCTATTGATGCCTCCGTTAACCTTGGGGCATGAATGCGAAGCATCTCTGGTAAATGAAAAAAATCTGCTCCGATGAGTACGCCCAATGTGCCGGTTACATAAGCAAGAGGAGCAGCATTTCTAGGCTTTTTGTAGGAGGCGAAAATTGAGAGAACACTTGCAACCAAAGGAGGGATAAGCCATAGGGGGAATGTTGAAGTAATACCCTCTGCCGTCACATCTGTCACATTATATGAAAAAAAGGAGACAATGGCAATGCCAATTATTGCACTTCCAATAAACTTCTTTTTGGCAATCAAATAAAGGCTTATCATAATTGGAATAAGTGCTCCCCCAACATTTATTGCAATTATCCATTTTTTGTAGATTAGTAAAGGAATGTCAACTAAGCCAAATACAAAAGAGCCGAAAACAATAATGCTTGCTTCAAGACGTGTAAATCCCACTTCTACAAAAACATGACAAAGGATGGAATATATAATATACATAAAAATGGAAATAAAGAAGAGGACAATGAGACCGAAGGGAAGCATAAGGAGGTAATGTAACTCCTAATAAAATATTTTTTATTTTCCTTATAACCTATGTATGGCAAAAGCCATTAAATAAGGCTTAAGTATCTTATTTATCATTAAATTTGTGGAAAAATGAAAAAGAGTTGGCATGAAAAATTGATGGATAGTAAGGATTTGCCAAAGGTAGAAAAAATTACAGCTAAGATGGCTGGGAGATGGGGTACGAAAGCTGGTGATACAGTAGTAATTCCTGCTCCCATAGAAGTGGATGAGATTATGAGGAAAGTTCCTATGGGAAAAGTCATTACCATCAATGAGATTCGCTCAGCACTTGCTAATAAGCACAATGCAACCATTGCCTGTCCTATAACCACTGGAATTTTTGCCCGCATTGCAGCTGAGGCAGCAGCAGAAGAAAAGGCAGAGGGAAAGAAAGATATTACTCCCTACTGGCGAACGCTGAAATCTGGTGGAGTAATAAATGAAAAATATCCAGGCGGGATAGAATATCAAAAGAATCTCTTGGAGAAGGAAGGTCATAAAATAATTCAAAAAGGTAAAAAATATTTTGTTGCTGATTTTGAAAAATATTTAGTGAAATTATGAATACGGGCTAATGAATGTCTAGAAATTCATAAACGAACTCGCCTAACTAATAAAATCAATGCAATTGCTGTAATTGTAAAGATGATTTCAAATCCTGGCGTTTTTTTCTTTATTTGTTTTAAAAGTTTATATTCATCCCAAACTCCATCATTATTTTTATCAATATCTATCCTTACTTTGCTTTTACTTAAATTATCCCATGAAGTTGGTGAAATAAGATGTTTTTCTTTCTTTCCGAGGTGAATATCCTTATATTCAAATTTTTGTTTTTCCTTGCCAATCGTCTCTATTCTAATATCATAGGATGTTTCATCGCCATTATTAATGATAGTAACATTATTCCCATTTTCATCAGCAATGAAAGTAATATTCCCATTACCATTTGTTTCTATGTTGCTCAGCAAAAATATCCTTCCGGACTCATTGAATTCTTTAATCATTTTGTAGCCAAATTTTTTTGAGTTATGGGTTAAAAAATTTGTAGATAAATTTTTGGAATCAATGCTTATGGTATCGGAAGAGCCGTTGAATGAATCTGTTATAAGACCAGCCATTAAATCTTCTGTTGGCATGAAATAGAAAGTATAATTTCCTTCATTTATTCCATAAATATCAAAATCATATGTATTGTTGAGGGAAGCATAGCCTATGCAGAAACTGTCATTCGTGCCTGCAAAGGATGGAATTAAAGAGCAATCTCTTATGCTTGTCTCAGCATCAGTATTTATATCTCCTTCTGGTGTAAACATTGTTTTTCCCTCTTCATCTGTCACTTGGCTTATGTTGGCGGTTCCTCCAAATATCAATCCAAATAATGAAGCAGTTCCAAGGACGGACAGTTCTGGAATGTCTAATGCTCCTGGCAAGTTTGGATCTCCATGCAAAATTTTCCATGGAACAGCATATATTTTCCCATTTTTCCATACTAATTTTTTAGTTTTATTACCTTCCTTCTCATAACCCATGAAAAATGTCCATGAATTATCCTTACTTAAGTCAACATATATTGAACTGTTGCTGTCGCTTTCCTCCTTATAATTGAAGGGTTTATTTGGATCATAAACCCTTATCAATGCCCTTCCATCTGGCAAATATTCTATTGCATATGGAACAACTGCATGTCCATGATGATGATAACTCATGCAAATAAGCAAAGGATCGGGATTTTTACCGCTCTCCAAATCATCAACATAATCTTCAACATCATCAACAACTTCTTTTGCCCATTCCCCATAATTCCAAGTAACCTCCATCGCACATCTCCTTATAAATTCCATGCTAATCTGCCACCAGTGCTGCTTCTCTATGTATTCATCCAATGCTTCATCTGGTTGGCATAAATCCGAGTTTCTTTCTTCTGCATGTGGTAAATTTGGATATTCTTCAAAGCATGTTCTTGCATAATCTTCTGCAATATTATTTGATGTCATACACATTCCAAAGCACATTGCTTCTGACATCCTTCCCTTTCCGAAACTCCATATTGAATATGGTATGGGGCGGGGCAAATGAACATCTCCAAAGAAACAGCATTCCCAGTCTCCAAAGAAATCGACAAAATTTTCCCATGAAATGCCGTCTGTACCAAAATTGCCAAATTTGAAGCCTCTGTCCCTTCTAAACATGTATCTATGTATTGGAAATTCATGGGTTGCAGTAGCTTTATTTCCATCTATGAAAAAGGTTACAGTAATGTTGCCCATAATTGTTGATTCTCCGGGGTTAAAAACACTTTTCCATGCATCAAAATTTTCTGGATAGGGTAAAACAAGGGTATGAAATACTCCTCCAGTAGTTTGGTGCACAGTATAGATGTCATTTATTGTTAAGGTTTGCTCAATTCCCCTTGCTTCAATTTTCACAGTGAGCCATCCTTTTAATGTATCCAAAGGATATTCTGGAAGTCCTTCCACGCCTACAATAAATTCCTTTCCAAATATGTCCCTAATATTCCAGTAACTTATGTTTATAACATTAAGCCAGTAAAAACCAGCAGATACATTTCCAAAGGCATCTG
>CAZHBO010000009.1:0-24159 GCA_964530745.1 uncultured Thermoplasmatales archaeon
GCATACCTTCAGAAAAAGAGATATATAGCCCTTAGATATAAAATAATCAAATGCAGAAATACACTACCATTTCATTGCCTGCTGAATTGCACAGAAAGATAAACAAATTCATAAAGGAAAATCCAGGGCTTGGGTATGGTAGTGTGGCTGAGTTTGCAAAGGAAGCAATAAGGATGCGCGTCTCAGACCTAAAGGAAGAGATAAAGGTCATAGTTTCTGAGAAGTTACGTAATGCGAAGATCAGAAGCTGGGAAGAAATATGGGAGGAATTCCGTAATAGTTGCAGGAAATAAAGCAAGTTTTATGTAACAACAAGCGTTTCATAAACGGTGATTTCATAGCAAAGAAGGAGCGCTGGAATTCCCGCTTCGCTTTTATAATGGCTGCCGTCGGCTCTGCTGTTGGGCTGGGCAATATATGGCGATTCCCCTATATATGTTATCAAAATGGTGGAGGTGCTTTTTTAATCCCATACTTTGTTGCCCTTTTTACAGTAGGCATTCCCTTGCTAATGGTTGAATTCGGAATAGGTCATTGGTTTGGAAAATCTGCACCCATGGCTTGCAAGGAAGTCAGAAAAAAATGGGAGTGGGTAGGATGGTGGGGCTCATTCTCTGCATTCTTTATTTCAATATATTACTCAGTTATAATGGCATGGTGCCTCTCTTATCTCTTTCATTCCTTTGGATTGGTTTGGGGAAGCAATGCCTCCGCTTTTTTTGATTATTTTATAAAAAAAACATCGAGTCCAGCAATATTAGGTAGCATAAACCCACAAATTTTGTTTGCCCTTTTGTTCATATGGACATCCATTTATTTAATTTTATATAAAGGAGTTAAGTCAATAGGGAAAGTTGTTGCCATAACTGTCCCGCTTCCAACTATTCTCCTTTTCATATTAACAATCCGTGGTCTCACACTCCCAGGAGCAATGGATGGGCTGAGTTTTTATTTAACCCCCGATTTTTCTAAGCTTTTCTCACCTTCTGTCTGGCTTTCTGCATATGCCCAAATATTTTTTTCTTTATCCTTAGCACAGGGAATTATGATTGTATATGCCAGCTATCTAACAAAAAAATCAGATATAAGCAACAATGCAACGATAACTGCACTTGCTGATGGAGGTACAGCATTTCTTGCAGGCTTTGCGGTTTTTTCAGTATTGGGTTATCTTTCCTATTCAACGGGGATGGATATGAAAAGCATTGCAGGAGGAGGAATAGGTCTTGCATTCATTACATATCCAACAGCCATATCAAAGCTTCCAGTTGCAGCATCTTTCTTTGGTGCAATTTTTTTCATTGCCCTTCTTACTTTTGGCATCGACTCTGCTTTTTCAATGGTGGAATCAATAACGGCAGGCGTAGAGGAAAAATGGAGGGTATCAAAACGAAAAGCAACTTTCATTGTATGCCTTTTTGGTTTTTTGCTGGGGGTCTTTTTAACAACTGGAGGCGGAATTTACTGGATTAACATTATGGACCACTTCATCTCCAATTTTGCCCTTGTCTTCATAGGATTTTTAGAATGCATTCTTTTTGGCTACTTTTTAGGAGCAGAGAAAATGAGGAAGCATATCAATAAAACGTCGGAAATTTTTATAGGCAGATGGTGGAATTTATTGATAAGAATTGTAGCGCCCATAATACTACCTCTTATCGCCCTTGCTTCCGTAGCAGAATTGATTACCAAAGGCTATAACAATTTTCCAGGATGGAGCCTTATAATAGGGGCATTAATGGTTCCAGCAACCCTTATCATTGCATTTTTATTTATGAGGATGAAAACATGCCGGCAAGCGCAATAATCATGCTAATCTTCGGCTGCTTAGTCTTCTATGGCGGACTTATATGGTGTATTTACAGAGCTATGAAGAGAGTGTAGAAAACGTTTTTAAGGATTATTTAATAAACAGCAAAGGTTTCAATGAAGAAAGAAAGAACTGTGACGATAAAAAATTGCACCATCTGCATGCTTGGCGTCATCCATGGATTGGAGAGAGAAGGAGAGAGAGTTAAATCTGCATTTAAAAGAGTAAAACCAGATTGCATTGCTGTAGGGATACCAAAAGAAGATGTTGCTACTCTAAAAAAATGCATAGAGGAAGAAACCGATTTTGAGATAACGCCCTATCAGGAATATTTTTTTGAATGCCTCTCTTCATATGGTAAAGTGAGTATACCTCCAAAAGATCTCATAACTGCATATAACCTCTCGCTAAAAGAAGGTATCCCTCTTGAACCAATTGATATGGATGATGAAGAATATGCAAATGTATTTACAGAAAATGTATCTTTGTTGAGCATTTTGAAAAGTTCCAGGAGAATGAAGAAATTGTCGAAAAAAAAATTTTTTGCACAGAAAGCAGAGGAATTTGTGGAGGAATGGGAGAAATGGATGCATACAAAATCTTTTTATGTCGTTGAAAATGCAAGAGAAGAAAAGATGGCATCCCGTCTTTTTTTACTTGCCGGCAAGCATAAACGCATTTTAGCATTGATTCCCTATCAGCGATTTGATGGTGTGTTGGAGAAAATAACATTGAAAAAGCATAAAAAGTGATGCTCTATTATGGAAAAGGTTACCATGAAAAAAAAGAAGATAGTTATTATGGGGGCAGCGGGGAGAGATTTCCATAATTTTAATGTTTATTATAGGGATAATGAGGATTACGAAGTTATTGCATTCACCGCCACACAAATTCCTGACATAGCGAATAGGAAATATCCTCCTGAGCTTGCGGGAAGTCTTTACCCAGAAGGAATACCTATTTATCCTGAAGAAAGGCTAGCAGATATTATTAAAGAAAAGGATATAGATGAAGTGGTTTTTTCATATAGCGACGTTTCTTATCAATATGTGATGGGAAAGTCTGCAATTGTTAATGCAAATGGAGCTAGCTTTTGCCTTCTCGGATCAAAGCATTCAATGCTCATATCCAAAAAGCCAATCATTGCTGTATGTGCTGCCAGAACAGGATGCGGAAAATCACAGTTCTCAAGGAAAATATTTGAGATATTGAGCAAGAAGTATGATGTTGTTGCCGTGCGCCATCCAATGCCATATGGTAATTTGGCGAAGCAACGATGCCAAAGATTTGCTTCCTATGAAGACTTAAATAGACATCAATGCACCATTGAGGAAAGAGAAGAATATGAGCCATATATTGATATGGGAGGAGTGGTCTATGCAGGAGTGGATTATGAAGAGATTTTGAGAAAGGCTGAGAAAGAGGCAGATGTAATTATATGGGATGGAGGTAACAACGATTTTCCATTTTATAAACCAAATGTTCATATAACTGTTGTTGACCCACATAGGGCAGGGGATGAACTGACTTATTATCCAGGAGAGGTAAATGTTAGGATGGCGGATATAATTATCATAAACAAAATAGATACGGCAAATAAAGAAGATGTAGAAAAAGTAGAAATGAATGTTAAAAAAGTAAATCCAGATGCATACATCATTAAAGCAGAATCGCCTGTTACCATTGAGAATGGTGATCTTAGAGGAAAAAAAGCATTGGTCATTGAAGATGGTCCAACGCTCACCCATGGTGGAATGAAATATGGAGCAGGAATCATTGCTGCACAAAAAAGTGGAGCAGATATCATAGATCCCAGACCTTATGCTGTTGGCTCAATAAAAGAAACTTTTGAGAAATACCCGCACCTTTCCAATGTCCTTCCTGCAATGGGATATGGCAGCGTGCAGATAAAGGAATTGGAGGAAACTATAAATAGGGCAGATTGCGAAGTGATTATATCTGCAACACCAATAGATTTGAAGAGAGTAGTAAATGCGAATAAACCCATTGTGAGAGTAAAATATAATGTAGGGGAGGGTGCAACAAAAATACTGGAAAGTAAATTGAGGGAGTTAGAAAACACTTATCTTTCCTGAGATTATATCTTTTTGTAGATTTCCAATACCATAAAGTTGCTCCTGGGCAATGCTCTCAATATCCCCCGAATAATTTTTCTCTCCCGATAATGCAATGCTAACCATCAATGGATCTGTAATTGGTCTTCCTATCTGGGAAAGTATCCTTACATATGCTTCCTCGATGCCCTCACATTCTCTAACTATCTCCTCCGCCATTTTTGTTGCAGCGATGTTGTATAGCTTTCCCACATGGGTTACAGGATTTTTACCAGCTGCAGCTTCCATTGAAACCGGTCTATTTGGGGTAATAAGACCATTAACCCTATTCCCCCTGCCAACAGAGCCATCATCACCATTTTCCATGGATAAGCCAGTAACAGTGAGATAATAAACACCTTTTTCTGGATTATCAGCAGTATTTATCTCGATGCTGACTTCTTTTTGTGTGAACTTTGGAGAGAATGAAAGAAGCTCCTCTCTTACTTCATTTTTTACATTTACATAATGATCTCCATCTGGAATATATTTATCCACCATTGCGATTGCTACCGTCACATGAATTTTATCACCGTTTCGACAGCTCATTACCTTTACATCTTCTCCCAATTCAGGAAACCTTTTTTTTAGGTCATTATTTATATATTTCTCCATTTGTAATGTCAGCATTTCCGTTTCGCTAAGAGGAGCATATCCCACACCTACAGAAGTGTCATTTGCCAGACCTTTTCTTGAGTCATATACGCTCTTTAAATCCTGAGAGCCTTCCCATATCTTACAATCAAGCATTACATCTGTGTCAGCATCTAAATTTGGGAAATTTTTTTCAAGATATTCATGAGCAGATTTTATTGCTATTGCCCTCACGGGAACTCTTTTTTCACCAACCATTGCTGTTGCTCTTCCGACGAGGAGAATATAAGCAGGTTCTATGATGTAGCCTCCTCCAAATTTAGGCTTTGATTGACCGCCTACAATTTGACATTCATCAGTATTATGATGCATAATATATCCAAAATTTTCCATATACGCCCTGCAGAGATGCCTTGATACATTTTCTGCCAATCCATCAGCAATCGAATCAGGATGACCTATACCTTTTCTTTCAACAATTTCTGTTTGTTGCTTTTCGACAGGAATGCTATTTATGTGTTGTATGCTCACATTCATGGGGAGGATATGAAAATTGTATACTTATATTTTTGCAGAAAAATAAAAAAAAGAGAGAGATTTTCAGATAAGTTGTTCCTTTCTAGTCCTTTCCTATGTCCCAGATAGCCTTTATTGCAATTAGACCTGCCAATGGAGAAATGAATATCCCCAGAGCGGTCACAATCCCCATTAAGTAATCACCGAACCACTTCAACCCATCGAATACGTCACTGGCACCTATAACGAGGATTATAACGGTTGCTATCATAAATGTCGGTATTTCTTCTTTTGTTATGGTCCCCATTCCAAGTAGAGCTAAGATACCTGCAATAAGTCCAATTATGCCGAGAATCGCTGCGATATATGCTGTTGTGTCGTTGGTTAAATCTATTCTGCCTGAATTGCCTGCACCCAGTACTAAGCCCAGTACTATTGCTATTATTATTCCTATGAGGAACACCCAACTACTTATCCCTTTCATTTCTTTTGCCATTTTACATCCCCTCACTTTTTATCTACCCTTTTGGGTATTGATTGTATTTATCTCTTCTTATATAAAAATGTCGAAAAGTTTCAATGGCAAATGCAGATTTGCAGTTTCGGGTCTGGATGTGCTAGGTTACCTCAGGGAGAAAGGTTTATATAAAATCCCTCCTTTCCCTTAGGAGATAATATGAAAAAGATAGCAGTTGTCTTGGTTGCCCTGGTTTTTTTAGGAAGTAGTCTTGCCATGAGTAGTGTATCTAGAAACGGCACTCTTTTGGCAGATGAGGAAAAAGGAAACTTAATAGAAAAAACATTGCACTTTTCTCAGCCTACAATAGAAAAAAAAGGAACATATGCCATCGTAAAATCAATTGATGCAAATAATGTGCTAAGAAAGGAAGGATTCCCATTCATTCCATCCTACGTAGAAACTTTTACATTACCCATTGGAACTAAGATTTCAGGCGTAGAGGTCCAAGCATCACAGCCAAGAGAAATGGATTTATCAGAAAAGATAATTCCCTCGTCTCCCGCGGTTTCTTATAACATGAAAGCCTCGGAAGTCAAAATTGTAGAATCAGATGTTTACAAAAGTGATAATATTTATCCTGAGCGAGCCTATGAATGGCACGTTGGCGTTGGTATTGAGGATGGCAAACATGTTATTTTCCTCTCAGTTCAACTTTATCCAGTAAGATATATTCCAGCAAAAAATGAATTAATGTATACCAATGAAATGAAAATAAAAGTAAATTATGAGCCCCCGAAGAAGCCATTGATGCAGAATGATGTTTATGATTTGCTAATCATTTCTCCTTCTGAATTCTCAGATGCTTTACAAGCTTTAGTTGAGCATAAAGAAAACCATGGAATAAAAACAAAGTTGGTTACGCTAAATGAAATTTATAATGGCGCTTATTTCACCAGCAAAGGAAGAGATGATGCTGAGAAGGTAAAATACTTCATTAAGGATGCCATTGAGCAATGGGGAATAAAGTATGTTTTGCTGGTTGGTGGAAGACATGGTGGATTAACACAGCAAAAGTGGTGGTGTCCAGTGAGATACACAAATTTAGATGATGGAATCAATTGGGAAACGGGATATCTAAGCGATTTATACTTTGCTGACATTTACAAATATGAAGGAAATGAGACAGTATTTGATGACTGGGATAGTAATGGTAATGGCATATATGCTGAGTGGTGGATAATGGGCAAAGATACTCTAGATTTTTATCCAGATGTTTATGTTGGTAGACTTCCAGCAAGAAACAAATTTGAAGTAACAAATATGGTTGAGAAAATAATAAATTATGAGACAACAACATATGGGCAACAATGGTTCAAGAAGATAGTAGCTGTTGGAGGAGATACATTTCCAGGAGAGGATGACCCCTACTATGAAGGGGAGTTAGCTACTTCAAAATCAGTAGAATATATGCAGGGATTTGACGCCGTTAAACTTTACACCTCTGACCATACTCTTGGAAATGCAAATGATGTCATCAATGCTGTTAGGCAAGGATGTGGCTTTTTGAACTTTGAAGGACATGGAAATCCAATGGGATGGGCAACTCATCCTCCACATGATGAAAATACATGGATTGATGGTCTGAAGGTACAGGAAATGCATCAACTTTCCAATAAAGGCATGTATCCTGTTTGCGTCGTTGGAGGATGTCATAACAGCCAGTTCAATGTAAGCCTTCTCAACCTCCTAAAAATATACGAAGGTTACCAAGAATGGTACAGCTATATATACAAAGGGGAAATGAGTCCAGAATCCTGGAGCTGGTGGATAGTTAGGATGGCAGAAGGAGGAGCAATAGCATCCATAGGCTGCACAGGCTTAGGATATGGAACCATTGGAGACTTTGATGGTGATGGCATACCAGATTGCATACAATATCTGGGAGGATTCATTGATAGCGAATTTTTCAGAGTATATGCTCAAGAAGGAAAAGATATTCTTGGAGAAGCATATGGAACAACATTAACAAATTACATTGCAAAATTCCCACCGATGGAAGACAAAATAGATGCGAAGACAGTGCAGGAATGGGTATTGATGGGTGACCCAAGCCTGAAAATAGGTGGCTATCCCAGCTAACCCTTTCTCTTTTATTTTGTTAATACCTCTACCCCATTTTTTTTGACCAATACATCATCCTCTATCCTTATACCAAAATTTTTGAGATATATTGCAGGCTCGACTGCTAAAATCATATTTTCTTTCATAATTTCATCATTTTTTTCATTAATGGAAAATCCATCATGGGGGGAGAGACCTAGGGAATGACCTAGGGAATGAATCATTTTTTTAAATCCTTTTTTTATAAAAAATTCATTTACAGATTTTGCAACATCTCCTGCCTTTACTCCTTCTCCCATCATATCCAAAGCAATGAATTTTCCTTCCTTTACAACATCATATACTTCCCTTTGCTTTTTGGATACAAATGTCCTTGTTACATCAGAGCAATAATTTTTATATGCTGCTCCAAAGTCACACAATACAGGCATGACAAATTTTTTCTTTACACTTTTATGGTGAGGGCGAGCAGAATTTTTTCCGAAGGCAACAATGGTATCAAAAGCAGGGGATGCATTTTCCTTTTCCATCATGTAATTTATTTCCGCCTTCACATCACATTCCCTTATATTAGAATCAAATAAGGAATATAGCCGTTCCGCAATTGATGCAGAGATATTACATGCTTTTTTTATATTTTTTATTTCTTCTTTATCTTTAATCAAACGCGCTTTTGCTATTGCCTCCCACACATCAAAAAATTTTGCTTTTGGGAATAATTTCTTTAAATTCCTATATTCCTTATATGTAAGCTTGTCTCCATTAACCCCTATTTTTTCTCCAGAAACTTTCTCCTTAATAAGGCGATTTCTTTCATTAACATCCTGAAATACGCTTGCATTTGCAATTCCCTCCTCAAGTTTAGGACATATTATTTCATAATCCCCACTGGGATATGCTATTGCTATAGAGTTTTCAAATAAACCCTCTGTCACTCCCGTTATATAAAAAAATGTTTTATCGCCGCTCATACCGGTGGATATAAGGATTACGTCTACCCCCTCTTCTAAATTTTCAAATATTTTTTTGATTCTTTCCCTCATTTTTAATCTCCCATAGCATATTACTTAATTCCACAATTTGTTCAGGAGAGAGATGACCGATCCTCTCCTCCCCGAAAGGTATCCTTTTTATATCTTCCTTTTTCATCAATCCATTATTCACCAATACATTCTTTATCTTTTTCCTTCTCTGGGAAAAAAGTGATTTAACAACATGTGCAAAAAATCTTTCATCTTTTACCGGAAATTTCATTTTTGTCTGCTTCACTCTTACAATGCAAGAACTTACCTTTGGTTTAGGCGAAAATGCTGAGGGAGGTACAATTTCCAAGATTTCCCAATCGGCATGGACGGATGCCATTATAGAAAGGCGGGAATAATTTTTTTCACCTGGTTTTGCTACCAATCGTTCAGCAAATTCCTTTTGATACATGATTACACCAATATCAAAATCAGTTTCAAGCAACTTAAAAGTGAGGGGAGATGATATCTGGTATGGAATGTTTGCTATGATTTTATTGAATTCAATTTTTTCCAAATCTACTTTTAAGACATCTCCCCATATTACCTCCACACCTTTAATATTATTTAAGTAGGAAGAAAAACGCTCATCAATCTCTACCGCTATTACCTTTCCTGCCTTTTCAGCAATTTTTTTTGTGAGTATGCCATACCCTGGACCTATTTCTAATACAATATCTTCTTTTTTTACATTGGCATAAAAAACTTGTCTTTCAGCAATAGATTCATCAATCAAAAAATTTTGTCCACGCATACTATGTTCTTATAGGAGGACGTGTAAAAAGCCTGTATTTTTGGTGAGCGTCCATTAACTCTTCCTCCACCCTTCTTGCAATTAATTTCTCAGGATGGTGAAGGTTTTTTACACGTGTACACATATCCTCAAAACTTTTGAAAGGCATTTTCTTCCTTTCCTCCACAATTTCCTGCATAGTCTTTTTCCCAAGCCCGGGAAGAAGTTCCAGTGCATGATACCTTGTTGATATGGCAGGACATTCATTGTAAAATTTCACGAATCGCTCTTCATTATTTTTAATTATATCCAAAATAATGTAAAACAATTCTCCATGGGCAGCAGCCGTTAAGTCTTCATAATTAATTCTTCCCTTTACCTTTGCTATTTTATCTCTCTTTTCCTTCTCCTTTCCCACGTATACCCTTTCTCCGATAGCAAGAGTAACATTGGGCTTCGGAATTAACTCAAGTAGCGTAAATTGATTTTCCCCCACTCCATACGCCAATGCTCCTTTTCTATATCCAGGTTTTCCTGATGATAAATAATCCAAAATATAGACATAATCTTCCATTTTCCTCCTTATAAATATTCCTTAATTATTTCTAAAATTTTCTTTTTCCCTTCATCAGATGGCATAACTGTTTCCTTTGCAAAAATTGCCATCAGCTCCTCCTCATCTTTCGGAAGGAGGTCTGCAATTTTATATGCCTGCTTTTCGTTAACTCCATCTACTTGCATAATTTTCTTTATCAAATCCTTTGTTTTCTTGGCAGAGAGTTTTACTACCTTTTCGGCATGCTCCAGCGCAATTTTTTGCTCTCTTGTGAGTTCTCTCTCCTTTCCAAGCTTCATAAGCATTTCTTTTACTTCTGCCAGAGAAACAATTTTCATATCACACCTTCCTTAAATGTTCTGGGCGGGCGATAATATGTTTTATTTTTCTTCCATCTCTTATTTTTACAGCATATGCATCCCCTCTCTTCCCTTCGATATCTCCTGTTTTTCCATGAAAGCGCGGGTGAGGCATACCCTCCTGCACAGAGGGATCAAGAACTATGGAAACTTTTTCTCCTTCTTTAAATTCTTGCAATGCTCTTGTTATACGATTGGCATTTTTTTCCCTAGTCTTTTTCTTTAATATTTGCCTGCTTTTACTTCTGGTTCCCCTCGATCTTTTCACCATTTTTATCACCAATTTTTATTACATCCAATTGTTTGACTTCTATTGCACACCCAGCAATTTCGCTAAGTGAGGGTACAGTCCTTCCTTCATCTCCTGTTATCAGTTCCTTAATGTAAGTGCCGGATTCTGCCTTTATGACAAGCGTTATCTCATTCATTTTTTCCTCTTCTATATATATGTCATGTATTTTTCTTTTCCTTATTTTATCTGCTCTTCTATGAGTTACCCTAGATGGCGTTCTTTGATGGATTGTGTAACCCCTTAATGCACGAACTGCTTCATTAATTTTTCCCTTTCTCTCCATTTTTATTATAGCCCTATAAGTTTTATCCCATTTTGCAGATTTTAATCTTTCAATATCTTTCTTCTCTGCCCAACTAAGGTCAGAAACTTCTACCTTTCCTTTTCCGTAATCATTTATCATTTTTTGCAATATTGAAAGATCAATGCTCCTTTTCTTTGGCATCCTTATTTCTAAAATGAAAGGGCGCCCATTACCAAGCATCAAAACATCTATATCCTCCCTTCCTGCCCCATGAAAATATTCCTCTTTTGCTTTTGTTAACTCCATTACCTTAGCAGCAATAATTTCCTCAACGCTTTCTTCATACATTTTTCCTGTATTGTTGCAGTAATCACATCCCAACCCACGGCATTTCCTGCAATACCACTTCGTTTGAGGAATCCCTCTCTTCAATTTTTTGTACCTTCCTGAGATGTAAATGGACCTTACATCCAGCTCAATTACATTATAAATAGTATTTACAATGGCAGTGATATGAGGGCGGATGAAGTCCACTTCTTTTTTTGTTTTCTTTTCCACCAACTTTCCTACTTCCCTATTTATTTCCTGTTTTATAGACTCCCCATAAGGTGTTAAACTTCCAATCTCTGCTTCCTTCCTCAATATATCTTCTTCAACCTTACTACCAATAAGGAATGTATCATATTCATATTCATCTAATGCTTCTATAACCATTTCGCTAAATTTTTCTATTTCATCCATTAATCCATCACACAACCAGCATTCTTCTTTGAAAGGCAATCCAAAATATTCACGAATTTTTTTTCCTCTTTCCCTATTGCTCATTCCATGCCCCACTTTTGCAAATTGTCTTCCTAGGCAGGAATCACATAGGTTATAGGATGCCATTTTTTTTGCTATCTCTTGAATGTCCTTGTTCTCTATTTCTAAGTCCATCTAGGCATGAATGGATGCAAGGGTTAAAATAAATTCGGTATTATTGGTCAAATTTTTTTCCACAGTAGGGGCAAAAAGCATGATCGATGGGCACCATTCTTCCACAATTGAGGCAAGTGCGCTTTTCTTTTATTTTGGGCTTTGACCATGTAATTGCTAATATCCCTCCTATTATCCCAAGAATCATACCTACTAGGAATCCTCCACCACCAAAAATACTTAGTATGGAAAAAATAAGTACTACAGTCCCCCACATCCTACTTTGGCTTGGTCTGTTATAAATCATTATTCCTCCGAGGCTAACAAGTATTCCAAAAATTATTCCCACTATGGAAAATATTATGAGTAATTTACCTATAAATTCAAATGGTAAATCCTCTCCCACTTCTTTCTCCATCTCCTTTTGAAATTTTTCCATAAGAGGTGTTGTTGAAAGAATAAAAACCCCATAAAGGATAATAAGCACTCCTGCTGTGATTGATAAAGCAATGGCAGCTGTTGGCTTCTCAGCCATCTCACTCGCTTTCTTCCTTAGCTTCTTCTTTCTTCTCACCAGGTGCTGCCCCGCAATATGGGCATACATTGTATTTCACTGGATACAATCTCCCGCAATTAAGGCATGTGCGCTTCTCCTCTCTTTCTGGCTTCTTCCAAGCAAGTCCAAGAGCACCTCCAACAATACCTAAAATCATTCCTATGATGAATCCTCCACCAATGATTATGCTCAGCAAGGAAAAAACAAGTACGATTGCTCCCCATGCCTTTGCTTGTCTTGGTTTTGAGTACATCATGATTGCCGCTATTAGAACGATGATTCCAAAAACCAATCCTATTGCAGCAATTGCAACTCCAATTGCAGGGAAGAGCACCCCAATGATTGAGCCTATTGCGGCGTATACCAGTCCATTTATTAATATAAAGATTCCCGCCACAAGAGAGATGACAAATGCTGCTGTTGGCTTATTCTCTGCCATTAAATCACCTCATATTAATACCTTTCCTTATATTTAAAATATGACAATTTTTTTGAATGGATGAAGTAGTTTACCCATACATAATTTTTGCCTCTGGTATCACTTGTTTCTGTGGCTGGGATTCTTTCATAAATTTTTTTAATTGCTGCTCGATAATCTCCGCTTCCTTATACAAAGGCTCTGGGTCTATTTCTATATCTGGAAGCATTTTGTTCACGACTTCCAAAATTTTTGCTGCTGCCTTTGCATCTGGATATTCCATGTGCGTGCCAGCAAGCAAACAAATAACGTTGAATCCCTTTTGCCTTCCCTCGTATAAAAGCACACCTGAAATGCCACCTACCATACCCTCCTGCATTATCTCAACATCATATTTTTTTAAGAAATTTTTTGCTTTTTCCGTACTCGCTATTCCGTAGAGAGGAACGTCCTCCTCCTTTCCTGAATTGAATCCTTCAATGGCAACGATGAATTCACAATTTTTCTTTTCACACCAATCGATTATTTTATTCGCCAAAGGGCGAACTATCGTTGGGACGGGCATGAATTCTGATGTTATGACTATAATCTGCTCACATCTTCCATCTGGTCCACATTTTTTGTCTCCTGCATATATTCTTACTGGTGGGAGAGGGACCCCCTTTGATATAATTGTTACGGGCTGAAAATAGTCAGAAAAAAATGCTCCAATTGTTTCTAAAGATAAAGCATTAATTACGAAACGGGAAGCAATTGTGCCTACTATACCAATTGTTGGAAATCCTGTTACCACTAAAGCATTTGAAATGTCTTTCTTTTTATATTCATATAAAGATATTAAATCATCTTTTGCCATATATGCACAACACCCTTTTTATTATAACTATTTCTGTTGTTTGGCAAGAGAGATTTTTTCAATAAATGCTTCTTCTGGTAAAGCCCCAACAAACTCAAAACTTTCATTTATAACTGTCTTTGGAACACTCATTACATTATACTTATGAGCAAGATGAGGAAACTCTGCTATCTCCACCATATCTGCTCTTATATTATCATTCTCAATTGCTGCTTGGTGGGCAAGATGGACTGCTGAGGGACAATAAGGGCAAGTAGGCGTAACAAAAACTTGTATATGCATTGTTTCATCTATATCAGCTATCTTTTTTTTCAATTCCTCTCCGAGGCTTGTTTCTCCCTTTGATACTTCTATTATGTCTTGAATGAGTGTTGTGAACTCATAGCCAGAGGGAATGCCATAGAAGCGAATGCCATAGTCCTTCTCTCCGATGATTAAAATTGCAGGGATTTTATCTACCCCATATTCATCCGCCTTCTCTTTATCATACACGAAATGGTAAACTTTTGCTTCTATTTTGTTGCTTAGCCCAGCAAGCGTTTCCACTATTTCTCTCGTTTCCATACAAAATCTGCACTCATGCTCCTGCGTAAACATCACCAACTTTACCTCTCCGGAAAGTTTTTCTTCAAATTCCTTCCTTAAATAATCCTTATCCTCATCACTTATCAAAGCCATGAGTAAGCAATCACACCC
Source organism: uncultured Thermoplasmatales archaeon (assembly GCA_964530745.1). Lineage (GTDB taxonomy): Archaea > Thermoplasmatota > E2 > UBA202 > DSCA01 > CAZHBO01. Next base: position 14,263 of record CAZHBO010000009.1, read on the forward strand.
AATATATAAAATTTGAGTAAAGCTAAAAGATAAAGATTTAAGGGAGATTGCCATTTACCATCATGCAGGCAGTAATACTTGCAGGCGGATACGGCACACGCCTCGCTCCCTTAACTTATAAAAGACCAAAAGCGCTTTTACCCATCCTCAATAAACCAATGCTCCATCATCTCATTTCCTCTCTTCCAAAAGGGACAGATATCATTATTGCTACAAATTATAAAAAAGAGCAAATTGAGGAATATTTTCAGAAGGAAGGAATAAATATAATCATAAATGATGAACCACAGCCCTTGGGAACAGGAGGAGCAACAAAATTTGCAGAGAAATATATCAATGATGCATTTCTTGTTTTAAATGGAGATATCATTTCCTCCCTTAATATAAGAAAATTTATTCAATTTCATAAAAAAAAGAAGGCAACAGCTACCATCTCTCTTTGGCCAGTAAAAAATGTATGGGAATTTGGAGTTGTCGCCATGGAGTCAGATGGAAGAATAATAAAATTTGTTGAGAAACCGAAGAAGGAAGATGCTCCTTCTAATTTAATAAATGCAGGTGCATATTTTTTAGAGCCGGAGGTATTGGATTATATTGAGATAGGAAGGCTGGTCTCGATGGAAAAAGAAATTTTTCCAAAAATAATTGAAGATGGAAAAAGATTTTATGGCTATACTTTTGATGGCTTTTGGATTGACGTTGGTCGTCCCCAAAGTTACATTGATGTAAATAAAATGCTTTTGAAAATGAAAAGAAAAAAATATGTTTCTGGAAAAAAATGCAGAATTGAGGGCATATTAAAAGAAAGTTGCATCGGAGATAACGTAACTATTGAAAAGAAAGCTGAAGTGAAATCGAGCATTATCTATGATAACGTAGTTGTAAAAGAAAATGCTCTTCTTCAAAATTGTATTGTTGCATCAGATTGCATTGTCGGAAAAAATGTTGTAATGAAAAATGTTGTTGTTGGTGATGGAGAAATTATAGAGGATGAAGAATTTTTGGAGGATGCAAAAATATGGAGAAAGCCAATTCCAGATGGCTATCCTGAAAAACAGATAGGGAATCCCTTACAGGAGTAATTTTTTATAATATATTTTATTACTTCACCATGCGTCTGTTCGGAACAAATGGTGTTAGAGGGGTAGCAAATGAAGATATGAATGCAGAACTGGCTTTAAATTTAGGAATGGCGATAGGAACATTTTTTTCTGGCAATATCGCAATTGCAACAGATACCAGGACATCAAATGAAATGTTAAAAAATGCAGTCATATCTGGTTTACTCTCGACAGGATGCGATGTGTATGATGCTAATGTTGCCCCATCTCCAGCCCTACAATATTATGTAAAGATGAGTGAGATGGATGGGGGAGTTATTATTACTGCCTCCCACAATCCTCCTCAATTTAATGGGATAAAAGTTGTGGATGGAGATGGCACAGAACTGGCAAGGGAAAAGGAAAAGAAAATAGAGGAAATTTATTTTCGGAAAGAATGGAGAAAGGAGAGCTGGGAGAAGATAGGGAAAACAAAAGAAATAGATGCTATCCATTCATATATTGATGCCATTGTCTCCTCTGTAAATAGCAAAGAAATCAAAAAAAGAAAATTTACTGTGGTTTTAGATTGCGGGAATGGCGCAGGTAGTTTAACAGGTCCATATATTCTTTCCAAACTGGGATGCAGAGTAATTACACTCAACAGCAATCCTGATGGAAACTTTCCTGGCAGGAATGCAGAGCCGATAAAAGAAAATGTGAGGGATTTACTTATTGCTGTAAAAGAATGGGATGCAGATGTTGGAATTGCATATGATGGTGACGCTGATAGAGCCATTTTTGTTGATGAGAATGGAGAATATATCTATGGAGATAAAACATTGAGCATAGTTGCGGGATATATGGTGGAAAAAAGGGGAGGAACAGTTGTCACTCCTGTCTCAACATCTTCGTGTGTTGAAGATTTTGTGAAAAAAAAGGGAGGAAGCGTTTTGTACACAAAAGTTGGAGCCCCCATTGTGGCAAGGAAAATGATAGAAATAAAGGCTACTTTTGGAGGTGAGGAAAATGGTGGTTTGATTTTTCCTGATCATCAATACTGCAGGGATGCTGGTATGGCAACCGCATCAATTTTAGAAATTATGGCATTGAGGAAGAAAAAATTGTCTGAGCTGGTGAAAGAAGTTCCTAATTATTTCTTAGTGAAAACAAAGGTGGAATGCATAGATGAAAAAAAAGAGAAAATAATGCATGAATTTTTGCAGATGGAAAAAAATAAAGTTGATTTGACAGATGGAGCAAAAATTTATTTTGATGATGGATGGGTGCTTATCCGCCCTTCCGGAACGGAGCCCATTATTAGGATATATGCAGAGGGAAAAAGCAAAAAAAAGGCAGAGGAGATGGTGGAGGAATATAAAAATAAATTAGAAGAAATCATTTCCCGCATATGTTAACAAAGCATACCACCATTTTATTATTCCATTGAACAATCCATCCATCAATTTTTCTATATCCACATTTTTTCTATGCAATGAGGTTACGGTTACACTCAGTGGGTCAGACCATTTACTTTCCGCTCCATTCTCATCCATTGCTTTTATCCTTATGGTATAATTTCCTTCCGTATTCCACGTATGAGATACTGTAACAAGTTCTCCAGATTCATATGGTCCAAGCCATTCGCTTTCATTTCCATCCCCCCAATCAAACATATAGTAAATTCTATCCCCATCTGGATCCACAGAGAATGTTGCATAAGTACAGGCACTTCCTGGCTTCCCCGAATTAGGACCAATAGGCTTTTCTGGCTTTCCGGGGGGATTGTTCTCTTCCTTTCCCAGTCCATATGTCCTAAAGCATTGGTCTTTTATTGCATATTTGTTATACTTCTGCCAAGTTTTTCCCTCATCTATGGAGCAATGAACCATTCCATAAGGATAAGGATTGAGGTCTGTGCAACTCCATTTATACATCTCTTTATGGGGCCAGTCACCCCCGTCTGTTTTACATATTATATAATACGTTTTTCCTGGTTGAACATCAATATCTGGGAAATCAAATTCTATCCAAGATGGACTGTGACCAATCAAAGAAGAAGTGACTCTGACAGAGGTTAAATCATCTCCTGTCAGGTTATCTCTAATTATGAGAGTTACATCACTTGCAATATCATTAAGTTTCATCAATCGTACCTCTGCTCTCGTTAAAACTGGTAAATTTGGTTTAAATGATTGTGCAATCCAGTATGGCTGGCATACAACAGAGCCACTGCTTGTTGCCATTTCTTGCTCCTGATCAAGCTCGTCCTCATGGTTTGAGTGTGTTATAATTCCTTCTCCAGGAATCTTTTGGATTATGAATGGGAAAGAACACACTATGGAAAAAACAACCAGGCACCCTATTATTTTGCGCTTTGCTCTCCTCATTCTATGCCTCCATGAATGAAATAGCTAATCATTACTTATATTTAACGGAGGATGATGTGCAGGAGATGGCAAAAATTAAATAAACAAAGAATCTCAAAAACATCAAAACCTTTTAATAAACGTTTTTGTTTTACCTTTACGGTAGGTGAGTTAGATGAAGAAAATTGTTGAGGAAGCGATTTCACGTGCCAATAATGAGGTTGAAGTAGAACTGAGCGAGGAAGAAATGAAAGAATTTGAAGAGCGAAATAGAGAGCTAGAGGAAGTTCTTGCAACCATCACAACGACCATAAAAGTAATAGGATGTGGAGGAGGTGGAACAAATACAATTGAAAGATGCGTGGAGGCAAAAATTTATGGTGCAGAATTGATAGCCATAAACACAGATGCTCAACATTTATTACATGCAAAAGTACCTCATAAAGTTCTGATTGGGAGGCATGTCACAAAAGGTATGGGAGCTGGTTCACTTCCTCAAAAGGGAAAGGAGGCAGCACTTGAGAGTGAGGATGAGATTCGCTCTATTATTCAAGGAGCAGATATGACTTTCATCACATGCGGATTAGGAGGTGGAACAGGAACTGGTGCCGCTCCAATTGTTGCAAAACTTGCACGTGATGACGGGGCATTGACACTTGCTATAGTTACATTACCATTTAGTGTCGAAGGGCGTATAAGGAGAGAAAATGCTGAAATGGGACTTGCCCGCTTAAGAGATGTGTGCGATACCGTTATCGTTATTCCAAATGATAAACTGCTGGAAGTCGCTCCTCGATTGCCATTAAATGCTGCTTTTAAGATGGCAGATGAAATTTTAATGAGGAGCATTAAGGGAATAACGGAGATGATAACGAAGCCGGGTCTCATCAACCTTGATTTTGCTGATTTAAAGACAATTATGAAGAGAGGCGGTGTCGCAATGATTGGAATGGGAGAATCAGATAGCGAGAATAGGGCAGCAGATGCTGTTGCAGAGGCTTTGTCATCTCCTTTGCTTGACGTAGACGTTAGTGAGGCAACAGGAGCTTTGGTGAATGTTATTGGCGGAGAGGACATGACAATTAAGGAAGCAGAGGGAGTGGTGGAAGAGGTTTATTCGCGCATTAATCCTGATGCATCCATAATATGGGGAACATCTATTGATAAAAATTTGAAGAGAGCTATAAAGGTCATGCTTGTCATTACTGGAGTTAGGTCAAAGCAAATTTTTGGTCCATCCACAGAGGCGGAAATGGAAGTACATAAAGAACATGGAATAGATGTAATAAGATAAGGATACAATGGGAAAGGTAGTTGATAAAGCGTGGGAAATACAAGAAAAAATAGAAAAGAGGCTACAACGAATAGGTAAGGGCAAATATGGGCGCGTTTTCAAAATGGCGAGGAATCCAGATATGGAGGAGTACACAAAAACTGCAAGGATGACAGCTATTGGCATTTTTATCATTGGTTTTATTGGTTTCACAATTTATTTACTTGCAACAAAACTGGCGCCATGGATAGCTGGTTTACTGGGGATTTGAAAATATGGAAACAAAAATTTTTGTTGTAAAAACACAAGTAGGGCAGGAAGAAAATGTTTCAAATATGCTGCATAAGATTGGAAAGAAAGAAAATGCAGATATTGTTGCAATTCTTGCCCCTCGCGAGTTAAGAGGTTATATTTTTGTTGAAGGGCGGGATATAGACATTATAAAAAAAATGATACGGCATATGAGATACGCCAGGGACGTGCTTGAAGATACAATACCTTTTGAGGAAATAGAGCACTTTCTTTTCCCGCCCTCTGCGGTTGCAAATATTGAAGAAGGGAATATAGTGGAGCTGGTTTCTGGACCTTTCAGAGGGGAAAAGGCTAAAGTAACAAGAATTGATGATTCAAAGGAAGAAATTACTGTTGAGTTGCTTGAGGCGATGGTGCCGATACCAATAACTGTGAGAGGAGAACAGGTAAGAGTTCTAAAGAAAAAAGAGGAATGAAAATGGCAGAAACAATAGAAGTACTTGTAGAAGGAGGAAAAGCATCTGCTGGTCCACCCATAGGACCTGCTCTGGGTCCACATGGAGTGAATGTGGTGGAAGTAGTCAATAAAATAAACGATGCAACAAAGGATTTCAAAGGAATGAAAGTTCCAGTAAAAATTATCATTGACCCTGCGACAAAGCAGTATGAGATAAAAGTAGGTACTCCGCCTGCATCGGCACTCATTCTTCAAAAAGCTGGAGTAGAAAAGGGGTCATCTGATACAATGGAGGCAGCTGGAAATATTACAATGCAGGATGTCATAGAAATTGCTAACATGAAAAAAAATGATTTGCTGGGAAAAGAAATGAAATCAAGGGTAAAAGAAATTGTTGGAACATGTGTTTCCATGGGGATTACCATTGATGGAAAGAAAGCTAAAGAAATTCAAAAGGAAATAGAAGAAGGGAAATACGATTTTTAAATGTTGTAAATAGAAATATCTATTTCATCCTTTGCAGTGTTTCCTGCCTTATCAGTAGCAACTACTTTTAATGTATGACAGAAGAATATTGTCTCATCCCACTCCCATTCATATGGCTTTTTGGTGTCTATGTGCTTGCTCACATTGTCAACAAAGAATTCAACTTTATCTATTCCAGAGAGGGTATCATTCGCATTTGCAGTAATGGTAATCTTTCCAATGATCACTGCCTTGTGGCGGAGTATTGGCATGATTTCTCTGTTGAAAAGATAGAGATAGTTTGTCTTTGGTTTTTGTAAACTAACAGAGGGAGGAGTATTATCTATAGTGAATATGCCTGAGATATTACTGCCCTCATTTTTAGAATCATTCACCTTTACCATTATTCTATAATTGCTTCCATCCTCTAAATCGGTTGTATTCCATTTATATTCCCCATCATTTTCCTGATTCTTCGCTATCAGATGCCATAAGTTTCCGCCGTCACTGCTATATTTTAACGTCACTTTTAACGAATTTTTTGATTTGTAATTATCAGTTGCATTCCATTTAATTTTCACAGTTCCAGATATATTTTCCCCGCCTAAAGGATAAATGAGCTTGACCGTTGGAGGAGTGATATCACTTATTACAAAAGATTGAGTGCCAGAAGCATTTTTATTGCCTGAGGAATCAATGGCAAAGATAAAGAATGTGTATGTTCCAAGTTGGTCATATGTTCTCTCAGAATAATAAGTATTTCCTGTCTTATTTTGGAAAATAGAAAAGTTTTCAGTGCTGGAATCAGGATATGTTATGTTTAGGAATACATTAGCGACTGCAACGTTATCTGTTACCATGGCTGAGATATTTACCTTTTCACCAATTCCTTTCGCTATAGGAGATGTTTCAATGCTGGAAATGGAGGGCGGAGTATTGTCTTCTATTTCAAATGTATATGACGAAGAAGTGCGCTTATTATTTGATGAATCAATGGCAAAGATAAAGAATGTGTATGTTCCAAGTTGGTCATATGTTCTCTCAGAATAATAAGTATTTCCTGTCTTATTTTGGAAAATAGAAAAGTTTTCAGTGCTGGAATCAGGATATGTTATGTTTAGGAATACATTAGCGACTGCAACGTTATCTGTTACCATGGCTAAAACTTTCACTTTTCCTCCCGCCTCTTGGTGAGATGGAAATGCTTGGATGCTGCTTATGTCCGGAGGAGTAGTATCTTGTATCTCGAAGGAATATGTATCGCTCTTATTTCCATTGTCGCTGGTGTCATTTGCCCATATGAAATAATAGTATGTTCCTACAAGAGTGTATGTAGAATTGTAGTAATAGCTTCCTTCGTTCATTGTTGCATTTACTGGAGTGAATCCAGATGGACCTTGGATGTTTACTTTAACAACATTTACTTCTACGTTATCCGTAACTGAGCATGTAATGTTAACATATCCACCTGATTCTTGCGGGGAGGGAGATGCTTGGACATTGCTTATCTCAGGAGGTTCAAAATCTCCTTCCACGACTTCAAATGAGCCCGTTTCTTTATTACCATTTCCACCAGTATCCTGCGCCCATATGGTGAAGAAATATGTGCCAGGCATGGTATAGATGCTGGAGTAATAGTATTTTGTTCCAGCATTCATTGAATTGTTTGAAAAAGATGAATCAGGATATGTAATGTTAATTTTTACTAAAGAAATGCCGAAGTCATCTGTAACGCTACAGGATATATTTGCCTCACTTCCCACTGTTACCTGGGATGGAAAATTAACATTTGAAATAGAAGGAGGGGTGTTATCATCGACTGTAAATGATGCTGTTGCTGGTGTTGGGTCAATATTGCCCACATTATCCTTGGCTCTTACCTCAAACGTATAGCTTCCTTCAAAAAGATTTGTATAAGTATGTTCTGTATCAGATGTCCAGCTCGACCAACTGGATGAATAGCCTAATAAGCGATAGGAATAAAGTAAATTGGATGGTAAAGTATTATCATCCGTCCCAGTCCATTCAAAAGTTGCCTCCCTATTATGGATGATGCTAGGCGGAGAACTTTCTATTATGGTATTGGGAGGCATATCTCCTGCCTCAATGGTAACGCTTCCATTGATGATATCTATAGTAACTGGAGAACCACCAGTATCGGAAATTAAAACATTATTCAGATTTATTGAAGTTGTTCCTTCATTTGTTTTAGCGTGAAAAGTTATTTTTGCAAATATGCCGGGTGTATTTACAGCTCCGAAATCAAATGCTGAAATGTTTGTTATAACGCCTGTGGCATTATCCCAACTTAATTTAAGATCGAACCAAAAATCAAACATACCCCCATCCTCTACATGCACAACACTTAGCAAGTTTGGATCGAATTGTATATTACACTGGGCACCTGCAATATCCTGACTGGGATTAATTGTAATGTTGAGAATGAAATCAGAATCAGCTGGAACTGTTATCGTTTGTGGCTCTATTCCTATTTGAGTTTCAGAACCATTCCCACTTGCTTGCAAAACTCCGAAGAAGTTCCATAGCACAAGAATGGTTAGGATAATTATACTCCATATGGTTTTGAGGCTTTTTTTCATGCTTATAACCCCCGTTTTTTATCTATAATTTGTATTGGATACGCATATTTAAACTTCACTGATTATAAAAGGGGAAAGAAAAGGGGAAAGATTATTCTTCTTTTTTGGTTCGGCGCTTCCATATTGCAACCAATATTATAGCAATGATAACCAAAATAATTATTGCAATCAATGGAAGCAGGTAATCCACTTTTTCTTTCTTAACGGTGATATCAAATGTTCTCTCACCTGTTGCACCATCATTGTCTTTAACAGTTAACTTCACTGTATATGTTCCACTTTTGTCATATTTATGGGTAGGATTCTGCTCATAGCTCACATTTCCATCTCCAAAGTCCCACGTCCAGTTAACAATGCTTCCATCAGTATCGCTGGATGCATCTGTGAATGTAACCTCCTCATTCACTTTTGGCTCATCTGGCTGATGGGTGAAGTATGCCTCCGGTGCCTCATTTAATACCTCTATTTGCTTTGTTGCAACGTCAGTTGCTCCCTTATCATCCTTTACTGTCAATGTTACCGTATAATTGCCATTATCTGCATATTTATGGCTCGGATTTTTTCCATAGCCAACACTTCCATCTCCAAAGTTCCATGTGTAGTTTGCTATTGTTCCATCGGGATCACTTGAAGCAGAAGCATCGAAATTAACGGATTGAGTATCCTTTGGTTTTGCTGGGGAATAAGTGAAGGAAGCTGTTGGCGCCTTATTCTTTAAAATTTCAAATGTTTTTGTCTGCGTTGTTTCTGTATTTCCAAGTTTATCAACTGAATAAAATTGGAGGGTATGTGTTCCTTCTGATGTAACTGTAAATGCTCCCACATATGTCTGCCATGCATCACCATCTATCCTGTACTTTGTATATTTGACACCCGATTTTGCATCGCTGGATGAAATGGAAATGTAAACATTTGTTGTATATACATTGCCTTCTTTAGTTCCAGAAAGCTGAGATGTCGATGTTGGCGGATTTTTATCAACGCTGAATGTTTCATTGTCATAAGCAACATTGCCCAATGAATCTGTTGCCTTTATTTCTAAATAATGAATGCATTCTCCTGTGAAGGTTATTGCTGCCTCATAGTCCACCCAATCTGACCAGCCATTGTACCATATGCGGTATTGAATGCTGTCTAAGCCCACACCACCATTGCATCCTGCATCTGTTGCTGTTACTGTTATTGGCGTGGATGTTGTAACGTAGTACTTACCATCACCATAGGCAACATTTGGCTCTCCTACAGTTTTTTCAATGCTTGGGGGAGTAATGTCAACATAGAATGTTTCATTGTCTATGATGCTATTGCCCAATAAATCTGTTGCTTTTATTTCTAAATAATGGGTACATGCTTCACTGAAAGTGATTGGTTCTTCGTAAGTCATCCACTCTGTCCATGTTCCATTCCATATGCGATACTGCAAGGATGCTAAGCCAACTCC
>CAZHBO010000010.1:0-22278 GCA_964530745.1 uncultured Thermoplasmatales archaeon
TATTTCATTTTCTGCAGATATTTTAGTCCCATCTTGCTTTCTGCTATTACGGCACGATAGGAAACAAAAATTTCTATGACTGCAAACAATGTTCCTATGAAAAGGGAGATGAGGGAAAAGATAAAAATTGCTGTGACTGCATCTTCAGGAAAATTGAAGAGCAAGTTGAATGTGAGCAAGACTGTTGAAAAAACAATGAGCATGACACACAACAAAATCCAAAACATTGCGTTCCTTAGCATCTTCCCTCTTTTTATTAAAATTCTCATCTGGCTTTCTATTGATTCCAGCCAATCTTTATTCATTTTTTGGGATGCATATATTTCCTTATCAAAAATTCTTATTCTGTCTATAACCCTGCCATACCTTTCCTGTATGCCTAAAGCAAGGAGGCATGCTCCTGAAATAAGAACTACTGGAACCAAAGATGCTTGGATGAGCTCGATTAGACCAACCATTCTTGTAGATAAGATAAAGAAATTTATAAAGATGCTGGTGGTATATAAAATTTTAAAAACAGGAAGATGTTTTAGTAGATGTGAAAACTTTGCAAATGGTGATGATAATTCTCAACATTCCGCCTATTTTGCTTGCATTAATAGCATTCCTCTATTTCCAAAAATTGATGAAGTTAATAAAGGTAAAGAGAGGGGCAATATTGGCACTGAGTGGAATTTTTTTGTTTTTGGGTTACTTCTTTTTTATCTTACCATGGCTTCTTATTGGTGATGAAGTCATTATGATGAAGGAATTGGCATATTTTTTCATAATGATTGCATTTTTGATTCTTTTATATGGTGTTGCAAGAATATACATGGACTGGAAAGAAGTGATTAAATGAATGTTCTTACAATGCTTATATTTATCAATTTATTCCTTTCTTTCCTAATTCTTTTCTTCATCGCAAAAATATATGCTGCTTACAGAAGAACATATTTGCTCTGGTTCCTTTTTTCCTTTTTTGTCATCCCTCTCATCTTTATTTATGGTTTAGCTGAGTCTATAGCAAGAATTTCTCCTTTTGAAATTGTGATATATCCTGTTGCTGTAATGGTAATAGAGATAGGCATCCTTCTTGCACAAAACAGCCTCATTTCATCCATTAAGATGGAGGAAGAAAAAGAGTATGAGATTCTTTTGAGAGATGATGTTGCCTTGCTTCGCACATATGAAACATTGATCAATTATCTTTTGGACAAAATAGTCCCGATGATAGGAGTGAAAAGCGTTAAAGAAGTTTTGGATATCAGCAGAGAGGATTATCCCCTCATAGGAAGTTTTTATATTGATGCAAATGAAAGATTAAATGCGAGGTCTGTGGAGGAAATGCTTGATAAAATTGAGATAAAAGAATTGTTTCTTTCATTATATGATGTTTTCTCCCGATTTTTGGAACTCTATGCTGCGTTTGTTCCATGGGAAAAAGTTATTGATGATTTAAGAAAAGGTATCGCCAGAGCAATGGAAAAAAATCCAATTATATTTGAATGGGCTGCCCCCATTGTTTTGTTTAAGACAGTGTTGGAACCAGTGATTCGGAAGTTACGTGGCGAAGAGATAAGAGAGATTGGAATAGCATTAAAAACAATGAAAAATAGCCCCATAAATATCGACAGAACTGGAAAAATAGATGTGAAAAACATTTATGAGAATTATTCCCTAGAAAATGGTGTGCATATCGCAACAAAAGAATTTCTTAAAGTATTGGGAATCTGCTTATCAATATTAAATAGAAAAATTGGAGCGGATGCACATATGATGATTACATCCAACTTCAGAAAAATGCCACAAAATATGAAGGAAAGGTGGTATGGAGAGGGATTTATAGAAAAATTACCAAAAGGAATTTTAGAAGAGGAAAAGGTAACTCTCATGAGCAGGGAAAGGTTGGTGGAAGAATTGGTGGAAAGGAGGAAAAAATTGGAAAAAGCTTACAAGGAGCTTGCTGAAGCAGAATTGGGAAAAATGAAAGCAACATTTATTGATGTTATTGCTCATGAGTTAAAAACTCCGCTGACAGCAATAAATACCTATGCGGAACTGTTGCAAAAAGAAAAACTTGGTAAGCTTACAAAAGTGCAGAAAGAGAAAATAGAAATGATGATAAAAAATATAAAAAAGCTTACGGATTTGATAGACGATATGCTTCAAATACCATCCATAGACCTTAAAGAGCTGGAGTTAAGAAAGGAAAAGTTTTTTATAAAGGAGATAATAGAGGAGACAGTGAATGACTGCAAAGAAATGGCTGATGAGAAGGAACAACAGATATACACTTCCGTTCCTGATTCCCTTACCGTACAGGGAGATAAAGATTTATTGAGTAGAGCGTTCAAAAACATTGTAGTCAATGCAATCCAATATACCCCAAAAAAAGGAAAAATAAAAATATCAGCAATGGAAGATGGAAGTAATGCACATTTGATGGTAGAAGATAATGGCAAAGGAATAGCCGAGGACGAAATTGAAAGAATATTTGACCCATTTTACAGGGATGCTGAAAAAGGAGGTGCCGGCTTGGGGCTGGCAATAGTGAAAAATATTGTAGAGGGGCATAAAGGGAAGGTATGGGCGGAGAGCATTGTTGGAAAAGGCTCTACTTTCCATATTCTTCTTCCGAGGGGATGATATGGTGAAAAAGATATTGTTTGTTGATGATGATGCATCAATACTGGATGCTGCTAAGACAGCCCTGGAAGCTTACGGCTATGAGGTTATTACCGCCCAATCCGGCATGGAATGCTTGGAGAAGATTAAAGATGCAGATATTGTCTTTTTAGACATAAAAATGCCTGGTATGGATGGAATAGAAGCTTTGAAGGAAATAAAAAAGAGAAATCCAGCGATGCCAGTTGTTATGATTACTGCATATGCAACCGTTGATACAGCTATAGAGGCGATGAAGGAAGGGGCATTTGATTATATCAGAAAGCCATTTGATATAGAAGAGCTGGAAGGAAGCATTCTTGCTGCAATTGAGGAAATAAAATTTGAGGGATTGAAAAAAATAGAAATTGAGGAAGAAGACTGCTTTGAGAGGTTTAGAAAGGTAACAAAGAATAGGAAGGGAATATGCATTACGAAGGATGAGGAGAGATTAAAGGATGTTGGGAATGCCTCTATTATTTCAATGACAGAGCAATGGAAACCAAAGAGTTTGGATGATTTGAAGGAAGAAATGTCCCATCTTTTAAAGGGAAATATTGCTGTTCTTATCACAAATGTTGAATACCTATTTGAAGGAAATTCTGTAGTGGAGGTGAGGAATTTCCTGGAATGGGTTTATAGAAATGTTTCTTTGAATAAAGGGGTGTTGATCCTCTCAGCGGATTTGAAAAATGTTGATGATACCAAAAAGAATGAGATACAGGATATGATAGCAGATATTCGCCTGGGCATGATTTCCGATTCCATATCTAACTACCTCAGAAGGCAGATAATACAACTTCTTTCAAATGGAGAAAAATATAGTTTCACCAAAATTGCCCAAGTTTTGGATATAAAGGACAATCCTAAGCTAAGCTTTCATTTAAAGAAACTGAAAGATGACGGAGTAATAGAGCAAGATGATGAAAAGAGATACTTCCTTTCTAGAGTTGGAAAGGAAATAGCAAGCATCCTTCAAAACATCAGGGAACAAAAGCTTGACAAAAAAGAAAATTTGCTGTGGTTGCCTTCCCGCTAAATAAAAATTTAATTTCTTTCAATATTTTTAAAAAGAAAAGTTATATTTTATTACCATTTCCTTTTCCATGGAATCAAATGGCAGTCTATGGAAAAGGACTGAAGAACTTTTTTATTTGCCAAAGGAACAATGGAAGGAAGTAGATAAACTCATCTATGGAATTGATAATTATTTTTCCTATGATGAAAAGCAAATAAAAGAAGAGAGGGTTAAGGCGATAAGAGAGGCTTTTCAGCACCACTACTCCAACAATCTCTTTTACAACAGATACTGCAAGGATAGAGGCGTTAAGCCAGATGACATTAAAAGCGAGGATGACTTAAAAAAAATTCCTATGATTCCTGATAAATTTTTTAAAGATTATCCAAGCGAGAATCCAAAAGATGTTTATGAATGGTTGTATCGTGTTTCATCAGTGGAAATAGGAGATTACAATTTCAATGGTGGTAGCTTACAAAACTTTTTAAGATGGGCAGAAGAAAGATTGAAGGGCATAGTAACCCACTCATCTGGCACAACCGGACATTTCAGCATAATGTTTAGAGATAAAATAACATATCAGAGGATGTTTTTTGCAGCAGTTAAAACTCTTCTTTTTTCAATTATAACGCCAAATGATGATTCCCATTTTGTATATCCTGGTCCTGTAAAAACATATCTCACCATGGGACACTGGATTTCTGAGGGAACAAAAATATTTGATGATTCCCACAGACATTTTCTTACAGATAGAGAATTAACCATGGATATCGTAAAATTAATGGCTGGGCAGATTAAAGGCTTCAAAGACAAAATGAAGTTGATGGTTCTGAAGAAAGTGATGGCGAAAGGACAACAAAATTTGATTGATTTGCTGGAAAAGTTAGATAAAGAGGGAAAGCAGATAATAATACTAACCTTTCCATTTCAGCTCTTTGATTTAATGAGGATAATGGAAGAAAAAGGGAAAACTCTTTCCCTTGGAGATAAAAATAGTTTAATAATTACAGGAGGAGGATGGAAGATTTATGAAGACAAAAAGCTCTCATCAAAAGAATTTGCAGAAATGATAGAGAGGACTTTGGGCGTCCCTCCAGAGAATTACAGGGATGTATATGGAATGTCTGAAATGAATGGACTTGCTTTAGATTGCGAGGGAAGATATAAACATCTCATCCCATGGATATATCCTCTTGTTTTAGATGAAAACAATGAACCTGTGGGCTATGGAGAGGTTGGGAGGCTTGCTTTCCTTGACCCTGCAGCTTACAGCTATCCTGGATTTATAATAACAGGAGACAAAGTGAAGCTTCATGAGCACTGTCCTGCCTGCGATAAAGAAGGGATTGTAATGGAATCTGATATAAGCAGGATGGCGGGAGCAGAAGCAAAGGGATGCGGCAATTTAATGAGAGGGTTACTAACAGAGGAATTGAGGTGATGAAATGTTTAAAAAAATAAGAGAGGAGTTGGATAAAGGCTTTTTCATACCAATGCCGCTGTTGAAAAATTTTTTAGGGGCAGTTGGTCCATTAACCTTTGTTATAGGAAAAAATCCAAAAGCATTCATTGAAAATATACCTTCCTGGAAAATGAGGATAAAAAATCTAAGACCTCCATGGGCACATATGGAAGATGAGAGACAATATGACTCTAGAAGACTTTTGTCAAAGGAAGACTATGAAGATTTGCCTCCTGTAAGGAATGAAAAATATTTGAGACCAACTCGTCTATGCGAGAGCGATGCTCCTGAAATAAGGGCAATGGCAAAAAAATTATGGGAAGGGAAAGAAAGTGAGATGGAGTTTGTGAAGGCTGCATATTATTTTGTAAAAAATGAGAAAAAATTGGTATTTAAAACAATGGGAGGAGCAATCCAAGCTTTCAGAACAAAAGGAGGGGTATGCCTAGAACAGCTTGCATTGCTGGCAGCGATTGCAAGAGCAGGCGGTATACCAGCAAGGTATCGCCTTTATGCACTTGCTCCAACACAACCAATGTATGATGTAATGGTAAAAGATAATCCAATTCTAAAACAAACTTATGAGATGCTCGGCTTCTTGGATGCCATACATGGAGAGGCAGAATTGCTGGTTAATGGAAAATGGATAGCGCTTGACCCAACATTCTCAGACGAGCTTGAGGCGGGCATGGGATTACCTGTTACCGACTTCGGAGAGGAGCCAATGTGGAGAGTACGTATTCCCGAGTCAGATATCAGATTTGAAGGATTCCCTATTCTATTTCGACATTTTTTGATTCCAGTTGCGGCGATATTAAGGAAAGCTGTCGACAGCATAAACGCCAAGTTGGATGAATTGAGGGAACAAGGCAGAGAAATTCTGGAGGATGTGGGGAGGGAAGAATACAACAAAAAAGTTAAGAAAAGCTTCAAAATTACTGTTCCATCGGTTTCAGAGGTGAAGGCATTCAGGAATGCACAACTTTCAGTGAAAGAAGTAGGGTCGCCATAGTTAAGGACGAAAATACATACAATGCTGTAAGAAAGGCAATTGATTATCTTGGGGGAGCGAAAAATCTTGGCTTAGATAAAGGAAAAATTCTTTTGAAACCAAATTTAACGTTGGATGTTGTAAAGAAAAAGAGGGCATGCACCAACCCTATTGTCATTGCCGCCCTAATTGATTTAATAAAAGAGGCAGGCGGAGAGCCAGTTGTTGGAGAAAGTTCAATGATTGGATGTGATACAATGAGTGCTTATGAAAAAAGTGGCTTAAAAGAGATATGCGAGGAGAAAAATGTTCCGTTCATTGATTTTAATTCCTGCGAAATGATGCATATAAGCCTTCCAAAAGGAATTTTTATCAAAGAAATTGTTGTTCCAAAGGAAATTTTTACTTTTGATAAAATAGTCTCTGTTCCCGTCCTTAAAACTCATTTGCTGACGGGAGTAACTCTTGGCTTAAAAAATATGAAGGGGATGCAATCTGGAGATGAAAAAATAAAATTGCATTCTGCCGGCATAAAAGAATTGCATATTGGCATTGTTGACATAAACACTGACTTTAGCAATGGAAAAATAAGACCAGATTTGGTTGTCATAGATGGCTCCTATGGACAGGAAGGAGAGGGACCAATAGGAGGAGATGTTGTAAAAATGGATGTAATAATTGCAGGAACAGATGTGGTAGCAACAGATGCAACAGCATGCCGTGTAATGGGAATAAATCCTTATGGTATCGAGCACATAAAAATGGCATGGGAGAGAGGATTGGGCGAAATTGAGAATATTCAAATTTTAGGGGAAAAAATTGAGGATGTTGCAAAAAAATTTTCATATCCCTATCATGGATTTAAAAAATTAAAATATGCTTTCTATGAATTAGGCACAATGATTGTTTTTAAATTAAAAGGAACTACTGAAGAGGAGAGGGTCTACAAAATTTTTACCAACATTTTAAGAACGAAGCCAAAAATAACAAGTAAATGCAAAAAATGCAAAAAGTGTGTTTCCATATGTCCTCATCAAGCAATATCTTTTTCCAATAAAGCAAAAATAAATTATGAAAAATGTGTTGGGTGTATGATATGCGTCGAGGGTTGCCCATATCACGCCATAGCAATGTCTTCCATTCCCATCCTAAAAGCAACAAAGGAAATGGTTATTGCCATTTTACGCGCAGGAATAAAAGCTATACTTGGAAAATTATAGAACAGGGGCATTAACTTTATAAATTTTAAAGCATTAATGATTGAGGAAGAAAATGAAGGCGAAAATAATTGTTTTGTTGCTGGCGTTTGTTCTGCTTTTAAACGTATTTAACATTGCTGGAATGGAGGGGGATAACAAAGGGAAGGCATATTTTAAGGAAAAAGCAGGGTATAATCTGGAGTTTGAAAGTGAAGCAACATTTTCTCCACCAACGTTAAGTGAGGAAGGTAAATACATAAAAATTTCTGTAAAAGAGTGCAACTCTTTCATAACCAAACCAGGCTCTCCTTTGTTGCCTGAGATGGTTAAAAAAATAGAACTTCCGTTTGGCGCAAGGGATATCAAAGTGAGTGTTTCTGTTGGGAATATAAGCACATACAAAATTTCAAAGGAAATTGTTCCAGCCCCAGCAAGAGTTCGTCTTTCAGATGGAAAGGTTATGGAGGAAGTAAAGAATGAAGAAGTATACAAAAGCTCGGGAGTATTTCCAACGAAATGGTACAATTATCATATAGGAGTGGGATTAAATAGTCATGGCAGAAGAGTCATAAATGTTGTTGTTCATGTATTTCCATTGAAGTATATGCCAATTGAAAATAAAATAATGGAGGCTAACAACGCCAAGATTTATATTAGCTATAAATTGCCGGAAGAAACAAACTTTCCAAATGCCTACAAATTAGTTATAATATCTCCCCCTGAATTTTCAGATGCTTTGCAGCCATTGGTTGAGCATAAAAATTCAATTGGTGTGCCAACAATACTCAAAACAACAGAAGAAATTTATGCTGATTACAATGGAAGGGATGAGGCAGAGAAAATAAAGTATTTCATTAAAGATGCCATAGAGCAGTGGGGTATAGAATATGTATTGCTTGTGGGTGGCTTAAAATCAAAAATTTATGCAAAACCAAGAGATAACCAGAATGCAGGAATAAAAGGATGGTATGTGCCAGTCAGATACTCAAACTGGAAATACTGGCAGGGAGATGATCCAGGATTCATAACAGATCTTTACTATGCTGATATTTATAAATATGAAGATGGTAAGCCCACTTTCGATGACTGGGATAGCAATGGCAACGGCATTTTTGCAGAATGGAGCGAGTTAAGAAAGGATAATCTTGATTTATATCCAGATGTTTATGTTGGAAGGCTTGCATGCAGAAATGAGGAAGAAGTAACAGACATGGTGAATAAGATAATTGCATATGAAACAAATGAAAAAAGCGACTGGTTCTATAAAATGATTGGAATAACCGGGGACGGATTTTTGGACCAAGAAGATTTGAATATTACTTGGGATGCAAAGAATGTTCCAGATGGAGAATATACTTTATATGCACAAAGCACAAATGATGAAGGCGATATTGGACCAGTAGATATTACTCATTTCAGTGTTTCTCATGATGCAAAAACGAAACTCACATTCAACCATGATGATTATTTAATTCCCGAGCTGCAGAATGGCTATCCTGCTCCTCCAATAGCAAAAATAGTTTCAATTTCCAATGGAGATGTTTTGGGTAAAGATGATTATACCTACTCTCCTTCAGAAAGAGAGGCTTATTTAAATTCCTACCTACACTGGGCAGATGTGGAATATGTAAATGGCATACTTTATATCAGAGGAAAATCGTATGATCCAAAGCTATATGGTGACTACACAAACATACATGTATGGATTGAGGACAGTAATGGAAAAGTTGTATTCAATGCATGGAGAAACAATACACTTCAGATAGCAGAAGGAGATTGGACAGTCGGAGAAAAAACCCTCCATGAAAGAGGAGGAGCTTTCTATTACATGCCTGATAAATTTGAAAAGAGGTTTTTATCAACAGCCAATGGAAACTTTACTGGAAAGCAAGATGTTGTTGATGCATTGAGTGAAGGAGCTGGTTTTGTTTTCTTCTCCGGACATGGAAGCCCAGGCGTATGGGCAAATCATTATCCTGGCATACCCGGAAACAGACAGCATGCAGAAATTATAGGCTTGTCTGTAAGTGACTTAGAAGGCTCTCCCCACTTCCCAATGGATAAAATATCCAATGAAGGAAAGCCTTTCATATGCATTGTCGGCGGCTGCCATAATAGTCAGTTCAACGTTTCAATTGCTCTAAGTGCCATTGACTGGTTCAACAAGAGATATATGAATACATATGGCTATCCTGTGCCGGAATGCTGGAGCTGGTACATCGTAAAGCAGAAAAATAAGGGAGCGATAGCAAGCATAGGTAACACTGGCTATGGATATGGCAACTTGGGAGAATGGTGCACAATTGGAGGAGTCGATAATTGGATAACAACAGAATTTTTTAGGGTATACGCAGAGGAGGCATTGCCTGTTTTGGGAAATGTTTATGCAGGAGCGATAAGCAATTACATAACCCACTTCCACGAATTTTTCCAGCCAGACTTGCATGAGGGATGGGATGCCGGTGATTTAAAGACGGTTGAGCAATGGGTTTTGCTTGGAGATCCGAGCCTTCAACTCCTCCCTCCATAATTTTTAAAGACCAATAACATTTAAAATCACATCCTCATTCTCTTTCCAGAATGTTTGGAATGGAGCTGCTCGCTTTCCTTATATTGCTATTAGCTATTTTTGCTGGCTTCTATATGGCTTGGAGCATTGGGGCAAACGATGTTGCAAATTCCATGTCCACAGCCGTGGGAGCAAAAGCAATTACACTCCGCCAAGCTGTTCTCATTGCTGCCATATTAAATTTTGCAGGTGCTGTTTTTGTTGGAAAACATGTTACAGATACTATTAAAGGAGGAATAGTAAATACGGCAATGATAGGGGATGAGCATACAGTAATGCTTGGTTTCCTTGCAGCATTGCTTTCAGCAGCAATTTTTGTTACACTCTCCACCTGGAAGGAACTACCTGTTTCAACTACACATGCTGTCATTGGAGGCATAACTGGATTTGGTTTGATTGCAGGAGGAACAAGCGTTATTGCATGGAAAAAATTGGGAGAGGTTGCCTCTTCCTGGGTTCTCTCGCCCATAGCGGGAGCTGTAATTGCATTCCTTGTATTTCGCCTCATTGTCCATTTTGTTTTTTCTGCAGATAAGCCAGAGGAGGCAACAAAAAAATTCGGTCCCTTTTTTATAGGAATGACTTTCTTTATAATTTTCATCTCTTTATTCACAAAGACCCGCATTGGAGATATGTTTTTCAATTCAATGAAAGAAGTTTTGATTGTTTCGCTTTTCATTGCATTCCTTGCTGCCATCACAGGATTTTTTCTCATGAAGCGGATGGGAGGAAAAGGAACGGAATATGAAGCAGTTGAATTTTTGTTTCGCCGCTTACAGATAATGACATCCTGCTATGTTGCCTTTTCCCACGGGGCAAATGATGTTGCAAATGCAATTGCTCCTGTTACAGTTGTTTTTACCACTCTTTTAGGAAATGTTTCGTGGATCGGTAATTTAACTTATTACTTGCTTGCTTTTGGGGGAATTGGAATTGCTATTGGCATCCTTACTTGGGGTTATAAGGTTATAAGGACTCTTGGCTCCAGAATAACAAAATTGACGAACACAAGAGGCTTTTCTGTAGATTTTGGAGCAGCAACAACAATTTTGGTTGCTTCCAAGCTGGGCTTGCCAATATCAACATCCCATACAGTAGTGGGGGCAATCATTGGAGTTGGTTTGGCTAGGGGGTTAGAGGCAGTGGATTTGCGCATAATCAAAAACATCATTTATTCATGGATGCTTACTCTGCCAGCAACAGTTGTAACATCGATATTGATTTATAGGGGCTTAACTATTGTCTTTTGATGGATGACATAAAATTCAGGGCTCCTGCTGGAGAAACATATCGCAGAAAGTCACCATTTGCTGGTCTCTTGGAGCATATGAATAAAGTAAGGGAATGCATTTGCATTTTGAAGGATGCTTTAACAGAATATTATAAGGGGAATGTTCAGAAATTTTCTGAGGCTGCAAAAAAAGTTTCTGAATTGGAGCATGAAGCAGATTTGATAAAAGGAAACATAAGGGCGCATTTGCCATCATCAATTTTAATGCCTGTCGATAAAAGATATTTTTTATGGTTACTTCGCGAGGAAGATGCAATTCTTGACCATGCTGAAAATCTTGCGCAACTTGTAGACATGCGTCACACACCCATTCCAATAAAATTGAAGGAGATGTTCATTGAGCATATGAACAAAGTTGCAGAGACGGTGCAGGCTATGGAAAAAGCGGTTGAAAAGGTAAGAGATTTGGTGGAGAGCAGTTTTATAAAGAGGGAAAGGGAGGACGTAAAGAAGCTGATACATGAAGTCCATCAAAAAGAATGGGAAGCCGATCAGATAAGATATGAACTTGCAAAGGAAATTTATAAGATGGAAAAGGAACTGGAACCAATGGATGTATATCATCTTTTAAAAATTGTTGACTGGGTTGATGATATTGCTGACCATGCAGAAAATGTTGCCGATTGGATAAGGGCAATAGTGGCAAAGTAGGCAAAAAATTTATATATCGATATCGCTATGTCGATACCGATATGAAAATACCTTTCCTAAAATATTTCATGCTAAAAGTTTTGTCAGAAGGCAAAGCAACAGGCTATAAAATTATAAAGAAATGTGAAGAAACTCTGGGACACAAACCAAGTACAGGCTCAATATATCCTCTGCTTAAAGGAATGGAAAAAGAAAAAATAATTAAAGGAGAGAAAAAGGGCAGAGGAACAGTTTATAGCATAACCAATAAAGGAAAAAAAGTGCTGGAGGAAGTAGACAAAATAAAAAAAGATTTTTACGAAAAATTACAAGGATATGCCGCAAGCATGGCAGAAATATTTGGAGATGAACAATTGAAAAAGTTTTCAAGGCATCCTTATCCGCCTTATCCTGCAAAAAAATTTCCTTTATTAAAGATAAGAAGTCTTCTCATGGAATTGGATAAAAAAGGAGTTTCAGCCAAAAAAATTAAAAAAATATTGGATGAAGCATATGAAAAACTTCTTGCATTAAAGGAGGGAAAAAATGAAAGGAATAAATAAATGGATTTCAGAGCATCCAAAGCTGGGTGTAGGAATAGTCATCGCCATAACTGCCATAATGATTTTTTCGATATATACCAATGGAATCTCTACCCAGCTGAACGAAGAATCTTTCATGCCGGAGATAGAAGTGGTGAGAACATATCAGGAGGTAAGTTCAAATTATACGGGAGAATATGTCGTACAGATTCTTGCAAAGTCCAACAATGGGGATTTATTGAATAGGGAAAGCCTTGGAGAAATTTTTGAAGTTGAGGAAGCTTTGATTAAAAATGAAACCATACGTCAAAGCTTTGAAAATCCTGCATATCCTGAGGGCAATGTAATTAGCCTGCCAACAACTCTCGCAACAACAAGAATAGTAGCTGAAGCAACATTGCAGGGCATAAATGAGTCTTTTTTAATGTATTATCCTTACAACATAACTCAAATGAGAAAGGCATTGATGGGAGAAAATATTACAATATATGGAGAAAGGATAATTAATTTGCAATTTAAATATACTCCGAGCGATGTTAAACAATCTATAAGACTTCTTTCTCTTGACCCTCAGGGAAAGATTGCCTTGAATTACATATCAAGAACTTTAACCAAAGATTTTAATATTTCATCTAAAAACATGAAGGCAGATGGCTGCGTCATTTTACTTTCTCTAAATCCAGATATAAAAAATCATCTGGAAATTGAGAAAACAATAGATAAATTGGTAAAAAGCATAAAAACCCAGCATGTGAAATTAGCCACTATAGGAGAAGATTTGATAAGCAATGAAATAATCAAAGCTTCAGATAAATCAATGGGGATGCTTATGCCCGCTGCTGTACTCATGATAATAATTGTACTTCTAATCGTATTCAGAAGCTTTGTGGATACAATTATAAGCCTCATTGCCCTTGCACTTTCCATAATATGGATGTATGGGTTTGGAGCTGCCTTTAATTTTGAATTCAATCCCATGACAACTGCCATTCCAATTTTGCTTATAGGACTGGGAATAGATTATGGAATACATCTGACAATGCGCTACAGAGAGGAAGAAGGGAATGGAAAGGAAAGGGTGAATAAGACTCTCTCGACAGTTGGAGTTGCTCTCTTGCTGGCGACTTTAACAACAGCCATCGCCTTCTTATCCAACTTAGTTTCTCCAATAAAGCTGCTCCAGCAGTTTGGCATTTTAAGTGCTTTTGGCATATTTGCCAGCTTTGTAACAATGATTCTTTTTGTGCCATCCATTCAGCAAATCCGCAGGAAAAAGGAAAAGAAAAAGGAAATTAATGCAATGGAGAAAGGAAAGAAATATTTGCAAAAAATCATTCAAATTGGGGCAGTTGCTGGAAATCGTTATCCCAAGGTTGTCATAACAATTGCTATAGTTATAACCATCTTCTCTGGTTTGGCAGCCCTTAATTTGACCACAACATTCAGCACAGAAGAATTTTTGCCTGAGGATCTTGAAATAACGAAAGACCTTCTTTACCTTATGGAAAACTTTGAATTCATGGGAGGAGAAGCTGAGAGCTCATACATCCTTGTTAAAGGAGATGTGAGCAGCCCGTCTTTCTATGAAAAGCTGAATGAAACTGTAAAAAATTTAAATGATGATGAAGGCGTTGTTAAAACAAATGGTATGGCTGAAGTGACATCGATAGCAACTGTAATGTATGATTATGCTTCCCTGTCAACAACAGGAGATTACATTTTCAATTCCACTTTTTCCTCCATGTACTATACCTATTTCACAGATTCAGGCATGCCAAAGGAAAATACAACAAAGGAAAACATAACCATGCTGTATGACTGGCTTTATACCCATGATGAAAAATATGCAAAATCAGTTTTGCATAAAAGTGCATCATATGATGCCGCCCTCATAAGAATCTCAACCCATACTACTGGAAAGAAAGAAGTAATGAAATTATATGATGATTTAAAGGAGGATGCAAAGCCTTTCGGGACTTATGCAAGTGTAACAGGAGATGATATAGTTGGCGAAATTGTAAAAGAAACTCTCAACAAAGGGCAAACAGATTCCTTGATTATTACCATAATTACTTCTTTCATTATACTCATAGCAATATTTTATGCCAAAGACAAATCCCCTCTTCTGGGATTCATAACTGCCATACCTATCATCTTCTGCGTTGCATGGATACTTGGAGCCATGTATTTGATGGGAATGGCATTAAATGTTATGACAATTACCATTGCTTCCCTCACCATAGGACTTGGAGTAACATATGGCATACATGTTTCCCATAGGTTCGTTGAAGAAGTGAAGAAGAATGGAATAGAAGAAGGAGTTCGCAGGACCATGACATCGACAGGTGCCGCTTTGTTTGGCGCCGCTGCCACAACCATTGCTGGCTTTGGTCTGCTTTCCTTCTCGCTCATGCCCCCTCTACAGCAATTTGGAAGAATAACCGCTCTGACGATACTCTTTGCTTTCATATCATCTGTCTTCGTACTCCCATCATTCCTGACTTTATGGGCAAGGAAAAAATATGGCAGTTAAAATTGTTGACTTGGTTAAGGAGTTCAATGGACTTAAGGCAGTAAATGGAATAAGTTTGGAAATTGAAGAAGGGGAGCTGTTTGGATTTCTCGGACCGAATGGAGCAGGAAAAACAACAACAATAAGCATACTTGCCACCCTTCTGAAACCAACTAAAGGAAAGGCATTTGTGAATGGATATGATGTTGTTAAGGAGGCGGAGAAGGTTAGGAGGAGCATTGGAATTGTTTTCCAGGATCCAAGTTTAGATGACCAGCTAACAGCAAGAGAAAACCTTGACATTCATGGAAGGCTTTACCATATGAAAAAGGATGAGAGGAGGAAAAAAATAAAGGAAGTTCTTGAAATGGTGGATTTGATTGATAGGAAGGACAGCCTGGTAAAAACTTTTTCAGGGGGAATGAAAAGGAGGCTTGAAATAGCCAGAGGACTAATGCATTCCCCAAAAATTCTTTTCTTGGATGAGCCAACCCTTGGCTTAGACCCTCAGACAAGGAGGCATATTTGGGATTACATTAAAAAATTGAACAAGGAAGGGGTAACCATTCTTTTAACAACCCATTACATGGAAGAGGCTGATTTTTTAGCGAACAGAGTTGCAATAATAGATAAAGGAAAGATTGTTGCAGAAGGTAATCCTTCGCAGCTAAAAGATGCAATTGGAGGAGATGTTGTAAAAATAGTGTGCAACAAGCCAAAAGAACTGCAGAATTTGCTTTCTGGCATAGAAGTAAAAAATGTTGAAGGAACGCTGGTGCTTAACGTGCAGCGTGCTGAGGAAGTAATACCTAAGATATTTAACATTTCAAATAAAAATGGCATAGAGATAAAGAGCATTACTTACAAAGAGCCAACGCTGGAGGACGTATTTTTGCATTATACGGGAAGGTCTTACAGGGAAGAAGAGGGAAGCGAAAAAGATAGAATAAAAATGTATATGAGGGCGAGAAGAAGATGATATTTGATATCTATGCTATTTATTTGAGAGAGATGATACGCCTTACCCGTTCAAGAGTCCGCCTTATAACAACCATAGTAATGCCATTACTATGGCTGGGTGTCATAGGAAGTGCATTTAATAGCGCCTTCCGTATCACCATGCCCGTTGACTTCATCTCTTTTTTAACCCCAGGAATAATGATTATGACAATGGTTTTTACTGGCGTTATCTCAGGAATAACGACCGTTTTTGACCGTGAATTTGGCTTTTTGAAGGAAATGCTGGTTGCCCCTGTAAAAAGGGAGAGCATATTGATTGGAAAGATGATGGGAGGGGTTACCCAAGCAATTTTGCAGGGAATCATCATTTTCATACTTGGTCTTTTAATGGGAGTGAAAATCATTTCATCTTCCATACCCATAGCAATTTTTGGCATGCTATTAACGATGCTCTTAGTTTCCATGGCATTTGTCTCCTTTGGGCTTGCTGTTGCCAGCAAAATGAGCAGCATGGAAGGCTTTCAGATGGTAATGAATTTTATGATACAGCCCATGATTTTCCTCAGCGGGGCTTTTTATCCTACATCAATGCTACCAGGCTGGCTTAAAGGGGCAGTTAAGCTAAACCCCCTTACATATGGAGTTGATGCAATGCGCTATTTTTTTCTAGGCATGAACGAATTTCCCATCTTTGCTGACCTTTCCATACTTGCAATATTTTCTGTAATTTTAATCATAATTGGAGGATATCTTTTCAGGAAAAGCTAAACACGGGAAAAAGTTTTATGCCATTATAGGATATAATGTTGGATGAGAACAGAAGCCACCATTAAGGACATAATGAACCCAAATCCAGTAATTACAAAAAAAAAGGCTACAGTTTTAGATGTAGTTAAAGAAATGAAAGGAGAAGGAGTGGGAAGCATTATTGTCGTTGAGAATGGAAAACCCATTGGTGTTATAACAGAAAGCGATATTTTGCGAAAGGTCGTTGCAGAAGGCAAAAATCCATCAAAAATAATGGTGGAGGAGATAATGAGTTCTCCCACAATAACTGTAAATCCCGAGACAAAAATAGAAGATGCAATAAAAATAATGGGGGAAAATAAAATAAGGAGACTTCCTGTAGTAAAGGAAGGTAAATTGGTTGGTATGGCAACAGAGAGAGACCTTTTGCAGATATCGCCCCTCCTTTTAGATGTTGCGAGAGAGCTTGCATCAATTACAAGGGCAAGGGAATCATTATATAAAAGAAAGGAATTCACTTCTGGAAAATGTGAGGATTGTGGTATGTTCTCAGATAAACTTATTGAAATTAATGGTCGCCTCATTTGTGAGTCTTGTGCAGAGGGATATAAATAAAAGAGGGATTTTATGAAAGTAAAAGAAGTAATGACGAGAGAAGTAATATGTGTAAGTAAAAATGATGATTTAAGTCATGTAATGGATTTGATGGAAAAGAACAACATCACAAAGATACCTGTCATAGAAGATGGAAGGGTAATAGGAGTGGTTACGGACAATAAAATGGCAGATAAATTTGGAAGTGTTAAGAGCAAAGGAGTTCCTGCGGCAAGGATGCATGCATCGAGCATAATGGAAAAGGATTTCATCGCAGTTACTCCAGAAACAGATTTAAAAGAAATTTTAACAACAGTAGGGAAGCCAGGATTGACCATGCTTATTGTTATTGAAGATGACAAGCTAGCTGGGGTGGTCACAAAAGCAGATTTGTTGCCCTTGGTTAAAGGGAAGCAAAAAGTAAAAGATGTGATGACCAGTGAGGTTCTAACAGTTAGACCTTATGAGCGTGTCATTCATGCACGAAGAATAATGATGGATAACAACATTGCACGAATTCCTGTTGTCGATGAAGGAAAGGTTATTGGAATGCTCTCTGATAAAGAAATAGCATTTGCAGTTGCGGATGTAAAAAAATCATTTTCCCTTGGACGACAACATCACCATATAAGAGAGCTTCTGGTTGAAGATGTAATGAAAACCCCTGCTATAACCATTAAAGAGGAGGAAAGCGTCGAAGATGCGGCAAAAAAAATGATGGAACATGAGATCGGATGCCTTCCTGTTGTTGATGAAGGAGGAAAATTAAAGGGCATTATCACAAGAACAGACTTGGTGAGGCTTCTCCAAAATTAAATTAAAGGCAATTCCTGAAGCCATTGTATATCGCTAAAATACAAATCACGAATGTCTGATAGCCCGAGGAGCATCATTGCCATCCTCTCCAATCCAAGACCCCACGCAAGGACAGGTTCTTTTACGCCAAATGGCTCAGTAACTTCTGGTCTAAAAATGCCAGAGCCTCCCAGCTCCATCCATTTTCCCTGCCATTCTACCTCTACCTCCATCGATGGCTCTGTGTAAGGAAAATAGGCGGGGCGGAAACGAATGTTTTCAAATCCCATTCTTTTGTAGAATTCTTTTAGTATCCCTACAAGCATGCAAAAATTTGCATTTTTTTCATGTATGATGCCTTCTATTTGATAAAATTCTGGGAGATGTGTTGTATCAATATTTTCCCTTCTGAAAACTTTACCTATGGAAAAAATTTTTGAAGGTGGCTCAGGATGTTCAGCTAAAAAGCGAATGGTATTGACGGTTGTATGGGTTCTTAAAATCAATTTCTTTGCATCCTTTTCTGAAAAATGGTATCCCCATCCCTTTGAGCCTGTGTTGCCGCCGTTTTCATGAACTTGGGCAATTTTTTTTAGTAAGGCATCGTCTATCTCAACTTCTTTTGGATTTTTGCAGTAGAATGTATCCTGCAAATCTCTTGCTGGATGGTCTTGCGGAATAAAGAGAGCATCCATGTTCCAGAAACATGATTCTACATACCCTCCTTTTATTTCCTCAAATCCCATTTCAATGAAAATGTTCCTCACTTTTTGAATGATTTGTGTCAAAGGATGCAATTTTCCAGGATGGATGGGAGGAGCAAAGGCGTGAATATCATATTTTCTCAGCCCTCTCTTCCATTTTCCGCTTTTAATGATGGAGGAGGTAAGTTGAGATATTTCTTCCCTCATTTCTATGCCTTTCTCAACTACTTTCATTCCCTCTTTTGTTAATGAAATGATTCTCTCAATTTTCTCCTTTTCCTTTATGGCTCCTCTTTTTTTCAAAATTTTTGCAATTTTTTCATCTACTTCCTTCCCTTCCTCAATACTTTCCAATGCTTTTTCCTCCTCACTTTTTTCCTTTAATGCTTCCTTTCCCTTCTCCGTCATTTCTAAATATTTTTCCCCATCTTTTTTTACTATCCTTCCCCATTGCTTTCGCAAGATCCAGCCAATGGCAATGCTTACTTCTTTCTTTCCAAATTTTTTTTCTAGCTCCTCTATTCTTTTTCCTTCTTTTATTTCCTCCAGAACCTTATTTTCTGGAAAACCCTCTGAAAGAAATTTTTTTCCTTCTGGCGTGAGGGAATAAATTTTTTTCAAATTTTCTTCCATGCTCACTAAACCTTTGGACTGGAGCCAAGAGGATGCATTCATTATCTTTACAAGTTCCATCCTTTTTTCCATATCTTCTGTTGTTGCCCTCCCTCCATATTCCTTCAAAGCAAGAAGGACTTCCTTCTCCATGGGCGAGAGTTTTTCTTCTTCCATTGGTTAGGAATTAAAAAAGGATATTAAAAGTTGGCTATTGTAAAATATCAATACCCTCTCTCCCTCTTGAATGCTTCTTCAACGAAAACTTCTCTTCCTTTTATAACATATAAAAACCTATGATTTCCAACTCGCAGCCTATAAAATGGTTTTTCTCCTGCCATTTTCTTTATGTCACAACCTGATCTTGCTTTAAATGGATTTTCAGACAATCTCTTCAAGGTTTGATAGCATCTTCTTCTCTCATTTTCAGAAAGCGAATCAAGGTATTCCTCCACATCTGGATGAAGAAAAACAGAGTAAATCATTCTAAGCCTTGTTTTTTGCCGTATTCTTCAAGGGGAATGTGCCTTTTCTTGTCCCTTTCTGCTTTCTCATGGAGATAAATTGAAAACTCATCAAATTTTTCCCGTAGAAGTTCTCTGATGAATTCAGCTTTAGAAGTGTATTCTCCCCTGTTTACAAGCTCTTCTAATTCTTCGTACTGACCATTTGTTATTCTAACATTAAGGGTTCTGGTTTTCGCTGACATCGTAATTGTATTACTAAAGTAACACATACTTATATGGCTTTCGGTCTTCGGTAGTTCCTTCAGCCAAAATACTATTTATGTGCCATTATTCCTTTCATCTCTCCATTTTTTTCTATTCTAACGAAGCCAAATCTCTCAAATTGCACTACCTCACCATTAACAATGCCCTCAGCAGCCTTCTCTACAAATCCCTTTGTTATTTCAAGACTGTCCTCATTGAATTTATCCCCTATAAAAAGTATTTTTGGAACAATCACTTCTATTTCTACGTATTCGTTCCCTACCCATTGAATTTTTTTTGTCTCTGGTATCATTTCCTCGCCAACAAATTCTCCAAGAATTTCCTCTCCTTTTTTAATTACCTTCACATTATACAAATCTTTGAGGCGAAATATCTCTCCTTCCTTTAGCTCATTAGCATCTTGTGAAGGAATGAAGAATATACCGGAGGTCTTTATCCTCCTTGAACCCATATCAAAGGAAGGGTGATGCTTTAACTCCACTTCCTTTTCAGGAGCATTTTTTACAAATAGCTTTATTGGATAAGGAACAAAAAAATATCTCTTTGCCTTTGAATCCAGAATTTTTCTGTTTATTGCTTCTACTTGATCAAATGTCACTACAGACTCTGCTTTTGATATTCCTTGGGATAAAACAAATTGTTTTATTGCCTCTGGGTATATACCTCTTCTCTTTAGCCCCTTTAAAGTTGGCAAACGTGGATCATCCCATCCCATAACAATCTTTTTTTCAATAAGAGGCTTTATTTTTCTCTTTGAAACAGGCATCCCTTCTATAGCCAAGCGGGCAAATTCCATCAAATGTGGCTTTCTCAAGTCAAGGCAGTCAAGCAAATAAAAATAAACCTCATCTCTCAACTCATATTCTTTAGTGCGGAAAGGGTGTGTAACACCCGATAATGAATCCTCAACTGCTCCAGAAAAATCATATGTTGGCCATATTCGATATTTTTCTCCATGAATGGGATGAGGGTGGTCAATGATGCGGAAAAGTGTAGGATCGCGCATTGCCGTATTTTCCGACTTCATATCTCCTTTTAAACGGAGAACAGCCTTTCCTTCTTCCATTGAAAAAAATTCCTTCCATTTATCCATATCCATGCTGTTTCTGCAAGCACATTCCTTTCCTATTTTCCTATTTTGTCTGATGATTTTTTCCGGACAGGTGCAAATATATGCCTTCCCTTTTTTTATCAAAATTTCAGCAAGTTCATAATGCTTTGGCAAATTGTCTGATGTTCTATATTCCTTATCCCATTCTATGCCCAGCCATTTTAAATCTTCCTTTTGCGCTTCATAAAACTCAATTGCCTCATTCACAGGGTTTGTATCATCGAATCTTAAAATAAAGACTCCATCATACATGCGGGCATATTCATAATCAACAATGGCTGCCTTTGCATGCCCTATATGCAAATAGCCATTGGGCTCTGGAGGAAACCTCGTTATTACCTTTCCTTTTTCAGCAAAAGGCAATGGAGGGAGTCCCTCTCTTTTCTTGCTTTTTTTTCTTTCCCCTACCCCAAGTCTTTCTAACTCTTTTTTTTGCTCGTCTAAAGATAAAGTATTTACTTCATCAACAATTTTTTTAACAATAGAAAAAATATCTTTTGCATTTCCCTTAAACTCTGCCATTACCTTCCCCATGACTGCCTTGACATTTGCCTTCCCATCAAACTCTACGGCATTTAACAAAGCATATTTTCTGGCAATGTGTTCTATATCCATCTCTCCTCTTATTGGAAACCATCTTTTAAATTTTGTTAATGGAAAATCATGTTATCTCTACCTTCTCATTTATTTTATAAGGAATTTTGATGTATCTCCACGTAAATAAGCCAAGAAATTTGGCAGGAATTATGACTTCTCCTTCTATAATCATATCTGCATTTCCCTTCATTAAAATGTTTCTGGTTGGGGAGGTTAAATTTAATATGCTAAAAGAAAAAAGGAATGTATAATTCTTTATCCCATGTTCAATGAAAAAGCGAGGTTTCTCTCCCTCCCCTATAAACTCATTTTCTATGTAAATTTTATATTTTATGTAATCTATTTCTATTGTTGTATCTTTAGGATTTTTTAGAGTCAGCATGAAATTTACTTCATATTCATCTATTTTAGGATATTTTGGATATAATCCAACAATTTTTTTATCGACTATTTCAATAGATTTTGCTGCATTATAAACCATAGCAAGATGAATTATAACGCCAACAAGAATAAAAATTGTTATTGCAATCTTTATTTTGCCGAGATTCTTTTTGAATTCAATCATTT
>CAZHBO010000011.1:0-1914 GCA_964530745.1 uncultured Thermoplasmatales archaeon
TGCTCTTTATATCATCTGGGTGTATCCCTGCTTCTTTGTATTTTTTTCTGTATATTGGGACAGAATAGGCATATCTCACTATTCTTCTGAAGCATTTATTTCTATACCTTTCAATTTTTTCTCCTTCTTTCCGAATCCTTCCCACATCTGTAAGGTAATCTTTCAGGAGTCGAACAAGGAAAATGGGATTTATCACATCATTCACTCTTATCATGGAAGAAATGGGATGAAGATATAAATATTTTGAGAAATTGTGCGCTTAGTTAATTTAATAACCCCTCTTTCATTAATGAAATATGGAAAATTGGAATTTAATCGTTAAGGAGCTATCTTCCATATATGATGACAATAGCATGGACACCTTTGTGAGTTTATATTATGATGGAAAAGATGAGAAGTTTATTAAAAATAGGGAGAAAGTTTGCTCGGCAATTTTGAGTGGAGAAGAATTGGAAAACTTTGTTAAAACAATGGAAGAAATATGGAAATTTTTAGGGAGAAACCAAAAAATTGCAATTTTCGCATCCCATAAAAATGATTATTTTAAGGTTGTCCCGCTATCTACAATTGCCACAGATATTCCAAATGCTTTCGTTGTTGATTCCTCTCCATATATCCGTCCTTTGGCTAAAGTAATTGATGAATGGGAACCATTTACTTTACTTTTAATGAATTCAAATCATGCAAAGATTTTTTTAATTTCCTATGGGAGAATGATAGAGGAAAAGAGGATAGCAAAGGATATTATGAGCAAACATAAAAAAGGTGGCTGGTCCCAAGCTCGGTTTCAACGAATAAGAAAAGGGGCAATTCATGCATTTTTTAGAGAGGTAGCAGATGCCCTTCGCAATTTTGCAGAAGGAAATATTATTTTAGCTGGACCAGGAGAAGCCAAAATAGAATTTAGAAATTTGTTGTCTCCCACTATCCAAAAAAAAATAATTGGTGTTATAGATGTTGACATAAATGATGAAAAAGATTTGCTGAAAGAATCAATTGAGGTAATAGAGGAGAGAGGGGAGGAGGAAAAATATCAGACTCTCCAGCATTTGAAAAAGGAAATTTTGAAAGATGGCTTAGCGGTTCATGGAGTAAATGATACATTGGAAGCGGTAAAAAATGGGCAAGCAGAAATAGTGCTAATAGAAAAAGGCTTTGCTCTCAAAGGATGGATTTGCGAGAAATGCCAGATTGTAGAAAAAGGTTATAACAAAGCCTGTCCTTACTGCGGAGGCAAAACATCAGAAGTAGATGTGATAGAAGAGCTCATAGAATTTGCAGAAAGAATGGAAACGAGAGCGGAGTTCATAGATAACAAGGAAATAAAAAAACTCGGGCATGTTGGAGCATTATTGAGGTATAGATAATTACTCATGCAACTTTTTGATATAGTGAAGATAGCCGGTATAAAGAGCACTAATTATGCATGCAATCATGAAAGAAAGGCGAGAAATGACCTTAGGTCCCTCCAAAACGCCGGAAGCTGCCCATGTTAAAAAATAACTGGCAAAAAATAAAAACAAAAAGAATAGAAATTCAAATAGTCTCCCAGGAATTTTTTGTTTATGTCTCAATGCCCATTTTGCAACAAATATCCAGAAAATATTTGTTATTATAAAGGATAAAAGAAACAAAACCATAGGCAGATGAATTTCTTCCATAATCAGCAACGAAAATTCAAATAAAAAGATTTTTAAAAAGTGGACCGGGTGGGATTTTCATATAGCTTGCTGAGACAAGCCATGATTTGAACCCACGGCCTCCTCCATGCCAAGGAGACGATCTTCCACTGATCTACCGGCCCTGGCACTGAATGCATTAGCATCATAAATTTTTTTCTAACTCCTTTTTCACCATTTCTATTGCTTTTTTCTTCGCTTCCTCAAGTTTTTCAATATTGGGACCTCCTGCCTG
>CAZHBO010000011.1:2014-21771 GCA_964530745.1 uncultured Thermoplasmatales archaeon
TCCTGCTGTAATTTTTCAACCTGCTTCTTCAATTTTTTCCATTCTTCAAAAAACCTTTTTACTGTCTTAGGCAACATTGATGGCTCAACTGCAAGGATGTCCGATGCCTCCTTTAATAGCTTTTCCTGTTTCTGAACGTATTCTATTGCCTTTTCTCCAGCACAAAACTTTATTCTTTCCACTCCATCCTGGACTCTTTCCGTTCCTATAATTTTAATGAATCCTATCTCGGCTGTGTTATCAACATGAGTTCCTCCACAAGCCTCTACTTCTATACCAGGTATTTCTACAATCCTGAGCATTCTTCCCTTTGGAGCACCCCCCTGATAAAGGTGGAAACCATGCTTTTTCTCTGCATCTTCTCTTTTCATCCAGTATTTTTTAACTTCTTTCCCCTCCATCACAATTTCATTTGCCCTCTTTTCTATTTGTTTTATTTCATCTGGAGAGATTCTCTTGTAATGTGATACATCCAAGCGTGCTTCATTCTCGTCCAGCTGGCTACCTGCCTGCCATATGTGAGAGCCTAGAATGCTTCTGGCGGAGGCATTTATGATATGGGTTGCTGTATGATGGCGCATCATTGCATATCTTCTTTCCCAGTCTATCCTTCCATGAACTTTTTTTGATGAAATTGGCTTATCAACAAAATGGAGGACTGCATCTCCATTTTTTTCAGCCTTCATAACTTTCCATTTTTTTGAATTTGAAAGAAATCCTGTATCGCTTTCCTGACCGCCCCCCTCTGGATAAAAAAGAGTTTTGTTTAAAATGACGGCATTCTTTCCATTAACTTTGCCATTCCATATTACTTCTGCATCAAATTCCTTTTCATATGGTTCTTCATAAAAAAGAAGTTCCGTTGTGTATGGAAACTTGCGCTCTTTTTTTGTCTCTTTTGCCATGCTATGGAGCTGTGCAACCATTGAATCAAAATTTTCTGGTATATCTACATCTGCAACTTCCTTAACAATTTCCGGAGGAATGCCGTATGTATCATAAAATTCAATCAGCTTATCTATAGGAATGCTTTTTTCTTTACTTACATAACGGGCAACCAATCTTTTTCCTTTTGAAATTGTGGAATAAAACTTCTCCGTCTCCCTTTCCAAAATTTCTTTGATACGCTCCTTACTCTCTTTCAATTCGGGAAAATCTTTTGAAAGGTTATCCACATGCTTTTCCACTAGTATGGAAAGAGGAATGTCTAAAGAAGCTTTGGAGAGAAGGCGCAATGCCCTTCTTATAATCAGTCTAGCTAGATAACCTGCCTCAGCATTTGAAGGAATGATTCCATCACCGAGCATAAAGGCAAGGCATCTTGTGTGATCAGCGATGGCATATAATGCATGCATGGTTTCTTTATCCTTTGGCGTTCCTGCCTCTTTTTTGAGGAATGATATCATTTCTGGAAAGACGGCATCATATACTGTCTCACTTCCATGAGTAAGCCATACCAGCCTTTCCAATCCATAGCCAGTATCAACCACTCTCATCGGCATCTCAGAATATCTTTCCCCCTTAACCAAATATTTTCCTTTTTCATCACTTTTTAAATTCATGAAAACAAGAGTAGCTACTTCTAAACCACCTGCCAGCACTTCCAAACAAGGACCAGCATTTCCCCCTCCCGACCATTCTGCCTCTTTATATGTAACATCTTCCTTTTTTACACCTATGCTATTCAAAAATTCATGGCAGTAACGAGCAGTTTCCTCACTCCAATAAACTTTTTCATGATTGTTAAATGCATGATGCCCCATCATCTCGAACATTGTCAGATGACGACCACTCCTCCCAACCTCTTCCAGATCATTTAAGCGTATACTCGGCTGTGAAATTACCAAAGGATTTGCAGGTGGTGGGACTTCGCCAGAAGTAACGTGAGGCTGGAAGTCAGCAATGGAAGCAATGGTGAGGTAAACATCGGAGCGCCATCTTGCAATGACGGGATAGCGATGCAGCCTTTTATGACCATTTTTTTCAAAGAAGGATAAAAATGCCTCCCTCATGGAAGACAAATCATATTTTTTCTTTCCCGAAGGGTGTTTAATGAATGTATAATCAACGCATGGAGCATCTCCGCATAACTCTCTTTCCTTATCAAAAGTCCAGAAAAAGGAGCCGCATTTTTTGCATTTCTTTCTAACAAATCCTTCCTTGCTAAAGAACTCAAGTTGTAGGAATTTTTGCAATGATGGGTCCATTCTGCCTATATATGGGGAAGTTTTATAAAAGATTGATGGCAATTATTATAAAGGAATAGGTATTCCATTGGGGTGGAAAAAGAAGAGCATATGGAAGATATGCTGTTAGCATTGCTCATTTTTAATGTGGACAAGAAGGGGGAATGGATTGGAAAGGACGTAGTGCAATTAAAAGTTTCACACCTCAATGAAAAAAAATTTGAAAGCACCTTTCGCCAATTGAAAAAGAAGAAGTATATTGAAGTGAAAGAGGGAGATGTGGTTCGTATGCGCATAACAAAGAATGGCATTGATTATATCATGGAAAGGATATGATAAAATATATATACAAAACCTTTATTAGGGGTTACGCCATGGGGGTTTAAAAGATAAGGGCCTGTAGCTCAGCTAGGTAGAGCATCTGGCTTTTAACCAGGTGGCCAGGGGTTCGAATTTGGCTGGCGAAGGGCCACCAACAGAAAATCCCCTCAGGCCCGTATCTACCAAAAAATTAAAATATGAGTGGGCATAATAATAGAGGTAGGAAATGCATTTCAATATATTAAAACATGATTTGGTGCCATATCATAGTATACTCTCTCCCAAAGAAGCAAAGAAAATTCTAGAAGCATATAAAATTAATAAGGACCAGCTGCCAAAAATGCTGGTTACGGATCCTGTTGCAAGAGCAATAGGAGCTAGAGTAGGAGATATTGTCAAAATTATAAGAAAAAGCCCCACAGCTGGGGAGAGTGTTGCTTATCGCCTAGTTGTTGGGAGTCCACAGGAGTGAAAAAATGAAAGAAGTAATAGATGCTTTTTATAGAGAAAGGACAGTTGCAAATCATCATATTGCATCCTACAATGATTTTTTAGACAGGAGACTGCAGGAAATAATGGACAGCACGAGGATTGGTGAGGGAGAAAATCTGGAGAGAGGGTATATCCATCCAGAAATAGAGGGCTTCAAAGTTAAAGTTGGAAAGATAAAAGTGCTCAGACCAGTCGTAAGGGAGGCGACAGGAGATGAGCATCCCTTAACACCCATGGAAGCGCGCTTGCGAGACTTAACATATGAAGCCCCAGTCCATGTAGAATTCATACCTGTCATTGAAGGTGTAGAATATGAGCCAGAAGAAGTCAGGATAGGCTATTTGCCAATAATGGTGAAATCAAAGAAATGCAATATATCCAAAGAAGCTATTGAGGAGGAGATGGGACGTCCCATTTCAATGGAAGAATATCATGAAAAATTGATTGAGGCACACGAAGACCCTCTCGACCCGGGAGGATATTTTATAAGCAATGGAACAGAGAGAGTATTGATTACTTTAGAAGATTTAGCACCCAATAGAGTTCTGACAGAAAAAAGCTCCCACTATGGCTATGATATCGAAATAGCAAAAGTTTTCTCACAGAAGGAAGGTTACAGAGCCCTCATTGTCATCGAAAAGAAAAAAGATGGGATGTTGATGACAACTTTGCCAACTGTGCCTGGTCAAGTCCCTCTCATCATTCTTCTCCGTGCTTTGGGAATGGAATCTCAAGATATAATTGACAATATTGTTTCCTATCCAGAGACACAGGTATTTGTCCTTTCAAACATGGAAGTGTGCAATGAAGAATACAAAGTAACGAACCAGGAGGAAGCTATTGAATACCTTGGCAAAAAAGTTGCTGGGGGGCAAGCAAAGGAATATAGAATAGAAAGGGCGAAGGCATTAATGGACAGAAATTTGCTGCCCCACCTTGGAAATGAGCCTGGAGATAGAATAAAGAAGGCAATTTTCCTTGCAAGGATGGGACAGGCGGTATTGGAGCTTGCTTTGGGATATAGAGAGGAAGATGATAAAGACCACTATGCCAACAAAAGGTTGAAGCTGGCAGGAGACTTAATGGAAGATTTGTTCAGAATAGCTTTCATTGCTTTATGCAAGGACTTAAAATATCAGCTGGAAAGGTTATATGCAAGGGGAAAAAGTTTGGAGGATTTGAAAATAAAGCCATGCGTTAGGATGGATGTATTTACGCAGCGCATTCATCATGCCCTTGCCACAGGAAACTGGGTTGGAGGAAGGACAGGCGTTTCCCAGCTGCTGGATAGAACTTCTAACCTAGCAACAATAAGCCATTTGCGACGTGTCACCTCTCCTTTAACCAGATCTCAGCCACATTTTGAGGCAAGAGATTTGCACTCAACTCATTGGGGAAGACTATGCCCAAATGAAACACCAGAAGGACCAAACTGCGGGCTGGTAAAAAATTTAGCTTTGGCTGTAGAAATTTCAGAAGGATATTCAGAGGAAAAGGTTAAAGAAGCATTGAAGCAAATGGGTCTTTTGGAAGTAAAGAAAGAAGTAAAAGGCTCACGTGTCTATCTTAATGGAGACCTCATTGGCATACATCCAGATGGAAAAAGTTTGGTTGACGAAATTAGGAAGAAAAGGAGGAAGGGGGAGATAGATATTGAAATTAATGTATGCTACTATGAAGACAAAAACGATGTTGTCGTCAATTGTGACCCCGGCAGGGTGAGAAGACCTTTATTTGTGGTTGAGAATGGAAAATTGTTGTTTACAGAGGAGCATAGAAAAAAATTGAGGAAAGGAGAGTTATCATGGAGTGATTTGATAAAAAATGGCATAATTGAATACATTGATACTGAAGAGGAAGAGAATGCTTACATAGCCCTCAATAAAGATGATATTACTAAAGAGCACACCCATATGGAACTCGATCCCTTATGCATTTTAGGCATAGGTGCTTCACTGGTTCCATATGCTGAGCATAATTCATCGCCCAGAATTACAATGGGAGCAGGTATGGGAAAACAGGCATTGGGTTTTGGAGCTTCCAACTATAGAAGGAGACCTGATACGAGAGGGCATCTCCTTCATTATCAGCAAATACCAATAGTAAAGTCCCACTCAACGGAATACATCAATTTTTCCAGAAGACCTGCTGGACAGAATTTCATTGTTGCAGTCATATCATACCAGGGATATAATATGGAAGATGCTTTGATAATGAATAAGGCATCGATAGAAAGAGGGCTGGCAAGAAGTACTTTCTTCAGGACTTATTCAGCAGAGGAGCAGCGTTACCCAGGTGGGCAGGAAGACCATTTTGAAATTCCAGATCCAGAATGCAGAGGTGTGAGAAGTGAGGAAGCATATATGAATCTATCAGAAGATGGAATAATTTCTACAGAATGCGAGGTTAGAGGAGGAGACGTCTTAGTTGGGAAAACTTCACCTCCAAGATTCCTGGAAGAGCCCACAGATGTATTGATTCCTCAAAAGAGGAGAGAGACCTCCATAACTGTAAGGCATGGAGAGAAGGGAGTTGTTGATACGATCATCCTTTCTGAATCGGTAAATGGCTCCAGATTGGTAAAAATTAAAGTAAGGGATGAGAGAATACCTGAGCTGGGAGATAAATTTGCTTCCAAGCATGGACAAAAAGGTGTTCTGGGCTTAATTTTGCCTCAGGAAGATATGCCATTTACTGCTGATGGACTAACCCCTGATTTAATAATAAATCCACATGCAATTCCAAGCAGGATGACAGTAGGTCATGTTCTAGAAATGATTGGAGGGAAAGTTGGCGCTTTAGAAGGAAGGTTTGTTGACGGAACACCCTTTTCGGGAGAGCCTGAAAAGAAATTAAGGGAAGCATTGGTAAAAAATGGATTCAAGCATAATGGAAAGGAAGTTATGTATGATGGAAGGACAGGGCAGATGATTGCAGCAGATATTTTCATTGGATGCATTTATTATCAAAAGTTGCATCACATGGTCGCAGGAAAAATGCATGCCCGCTCACGCGGACCAGTTCAAATTCTAACCAGACAGCCAACAGAAGGAAGGGCAAGAGACGGCGGACTAAGATTTGGAGAAATGGAGAGAGACTGCTTAATAGGTCATGGAGCATCTATGACCATAAAAGAACGCCTCCTAGAAGAATCTGATTTAACATTACAATATGTTTGCGAGACTTGCGGGCACATAGCCATGAAAACAAGGAAAGGTTTCCTTAAATGTTTGATATGCGGGGATGATGCTGTCATTCATCCAGTTGAGATGAGTTATGCATTTAAATTGTTGCTTGAAGAACTGTCATCTTTAGTCATAGAGCCTAAGTTAAAATTAAAGGGGTTGGTATAATGAAGATTAATATTCCAAAAAAGATAGGGGCTATTCAATTTGGTCTGCTTTCTCCAGAAAGGATAAGGAAGATGTCTGCAACGAGAATCATTACACCCGATACATACGATGAGGATGGATTTCCCATAGAAATGGGATTAATGGATCCCAGGCTGGGAGTCATTGAGCCTGGGTTGAGATGCAAGACATGTGGGCAGAGAGTTGGTAAGGATGGATGCCCTGGACATTTTGGGCATATTGAGCTAGCCATGCCAGTTATTCACGTAGGATTTGTGAAAACCATTTTGAATATACTTCGCTCCACATGCAGGGGATGCGGAAAATTTTTGTTTTCTGATGAGAAAAAGGATGAATTGCTGAAAGAACACAAACATCTTAAAGAACTTGGGCAGAATACAACTTCTTTTGCTAAGGAGGTTGTAAAGAAGGCAAGCATGGCAGAAAAATGTCCTCACTGCGGGAGGGAAAATTTGGATATCGAGCTAGATAAGCCCACAACTTTTAGAGAAGAAGGTCACAAAATGACTCCTGCGGAGGTAAGGGAATGGCTGGAAAAGGTGAGCGAGGCAATTGGTAGTGACCTACGCTTATTGGACATTAATCCAGAGGTAGCACGTCCTGAATGGATGGTTCTGACAGTATTGCCGGTTCCACCTGTTTGTACACGTCCTTCCATTACTCTTGAAACGGGAGAGAGGAGCGAGGATGACTTAACCCATAAACTTGTTGACATAATAAGGATAAATCAAAGATTGCAGGAAAATAGAGATGCTGGAGCTCCCCAGCTTATAGTTGAAGACCTATGGGAACTCTTGCAGTATCATGTGACAACCTACTTTGATAATCAAACGGCGGGAATTCCTCC
This sequence comes from uncultured Thermoplasmatales archaeon, assembly GCA_964530745.1. GTDB lineage: Archaea > Thermoplasmatota > E2 > UBA202 > DSCA01 > CAZHBO01. Next base: position 9,232 of record CAZHBO010000011.1, read on the forward strand.
TGCACGTCATAGAAGTGGGAGGGCTTTAAAAACGCTCGCTCAGCGCCTAAAAGGAAAGGAAGGTAGATTCCGCTCCAATTTATCTGGTAAAAGAGTCAATTTTTCTGCGAGAACTGTCATCTCCCCAGACCCAAATTTGAGTATAAATGAGGTAGGAGTGCCAATTGAAATGGCTAGAGAATTAACTGTTCAAATAAGAGTTACCCCATATAATATAAAGGAAGCTGTTGAATTGGTTAAACGTGGTCCCTCACCAAAGCCTCCAAAAGGGAAGGTTTATGTTCCAGGGGTAAACTATGTCATTCGCCCAGATGGGAGAAGGGTGAGAGTCACAGAAGAAAATGCCAATGATGTTGCAGAGCGCTTGGAAGTAGGCTCAGTTGTTGAGCGCCAACTGCAAGATGGAGACATTGTTTTGTTTAACCGCCAACCTTCATTACACAGAATGTCAATGATGGCACATAAGGTAAAGGTAATGCCATACAAAACTTTTAGACTCAACCTAGCTGTCTGCCCACCATATAATGCAGATTTTGATGGAGATGAGATGAACTTGCATGTTTTGCAGTCCGAAGAATCAAGGGCAGAAGCGGAAGTTTTGATGAAAGTTCAGGAGAATATCCTTTCCCCAAGATTTGGAGGAGTCATCATTGGGGCAATCCATGACCACATATCTGGCTGTTTCTTGCTGACTTACAGGCAAAGAACATTTAGCAGAGGGGATGCGAGTTACATCCTTTCATCTGCTGGATATAGAGGAAAAGTGAAGGAAAATATGAGTGGTAAGGAAATATTCAGCACGATACTTCCAAAAGACATAAATTTGGAATATAAAGCTCAGTCATGTGTTGGTTGTGATGTGTGCAAGAAAGAAGAATGCCCCTATGACAGCTATGTTGTCATAAAAAATGGTGTATTGAAAAAAGGAGTTATTGACGAGCGAAGCATAGGTGCTTTTAAAGGAGTAATCATTGAATACATAGCAAGAACAAAGGGAATGGATGCTGCAAGAGAATTTATTGATAAAGTAACAAATATGGGAATAGCAGCAATAACAACCATAGGATTTTCAACGGGAATTGATGATGAGGATATACCAGAAGAAGCGAGCATGCAAATCGAAGAGCAGTTGAGAAAGGCGAAGAAGAAAATAGAGCAGCTGATTAAAGCATATAATAATGGTGAGCTGGAAGAAATTCCTGGAAGGAGTCTGGAAGAAACTTTAGAAATGGAGATAATGCGAGTTACAGGAAAAACAAGAGACCAGACAGGAGAGATTGCAGGACGCCACCTGGGTATGGACAATTCTGCAGTCATCATGGCTAAGTCAGGAGCAAGGGGCTCAATGTTGAATCTTTCTCAGATGGCTGGATGTGTTGGGCAGCAGGCAGTGAGAGGAGAGAGAATCCACCGTGGCTATAATAATAGAACTCTTCCTCATTTTAAGAAAGGAGACCTGGGAGCAGAGGCAAAGGGTTTTGTTTCCAGCAGTTATAAAAAAGGTTTGACACCTACAGAATACTTCTTCCACTCAATGGGTGGGAGAGAAGGTCTTGTTGATACAGCAGTGAGGACATCCCGCTCGGGATATATGCAACGCCGTCTCATCAATGCTTTAGAAAATTTAAAATTGGAAGATGATGGAACAGTTAGGACAACATATGGAAGTATTATCCAATTTAATTATGGTGAGGATGGAGTCGACCCCACAAAGAGTATTCGTGGTAATGCAGTGGATGTGAATATGATTTTAAAGGAGGTGTTATAATGGCAAAGAAAGATACTGCCATGGCGCTGATGCGAAGAGGATTGCCAGAAAAAACCGCACAAAAAATTGCAAACTATTTCACCATTTCCTCTCTAAAAAAAGCTTCGCTGGAAGAAATATGCAGTAAGGGGATAAGTGAGAAGGAAGCAATTGCTGCTTTAAATGTTTTAGGAATAAAGGCGAAGAAGGAAAAGAAGAAGAGTGAGAGAGAAAAAATCATAAAAGAATTTGCAAAAATAAAAGGAATTGGTCCTTCAAAAGCAGAGGCATTATATAAAGCTGGATTTAGAAGTTTGACAGAACTGCAACTCCAGCCAATGGAAGCGATAGCAAGGGCTAAGGGAGTTGGAAAAAAATATGCTCAAATAATAAAGGATTATTTGACCCCTTCAAAGGAAGACGTGATTGAAGAATTCGAAAAGATAAAGGGGATTGGAAAAAAGAAGGCTCAATTGTTGTGGGACAAAGGATATCGTTCCCTTTTAGACCTAAAAGTTGCATCCGAGAAAGATTTGGCAAGGATTGTGGGCTCCAATGCATCCGCTATAAAAGAATCAGTTGGACATTTGGAAGTAAGGGATGTACTTGCAAAAGTGGAGAAAATTCCTCCTCCAAAAATAGAAGAGCCAAAAGAAAATGCATTGCTAAGGAAGAAAATAGAAGAAATATTGGCAGAAAGAAAAGAATATTTGCCCAGGGCAATTGTTGATGAATTGATAAAAAATCTTGTTGACCAAAAAATCGAGAAGAAGAAGCTGGAGAAGATAATTGATAAAGCGATTCAGGAATACAATAAAAATTTGATGGACCCTCAAGAAGCATGCGGGATTGTTGCAGCTCAATCCATAGGCGAGCCTGGAACACAGATGACGATGCGTACCTTCCACTATGCTGGTGTCGCTGAAATTAATGTTACATTGGGCTTACCCCGTTTAATAGAAATTGTTGATGCTAGAAAGGAGCCATCCACTCCAATGATGACCGTATATCTTGAAGGGGCATATAAAGTGAATAAAGAAATGGCAAAAAAGATGGCAAATAAAATAGAAATAACACGCCTCATTAATATTGCGGAGATTGAAACAGACCTTGAAAACATGAGAATTCTGGTAAAACCACATTTAAAAGCAATGGAGCGTAAGGATATAGAAATGGAAGATGTTGTAAAAAGCATAAAGACTCTCCGCAAAGTAAAGGTAAATGAAGTGAAGGACGGAATAGAAGTAAAGCCAAGTGAAGAAACGTATAAGGAATTGCAGCGCATAACAGAGGAAATTAAAAAAGTAAAGATCAAAGGAATAGAGGGAATAAAGAGAGCTATTATTAGGAAAGAAAAGGATGAATATGTCATTTATACGGAGGGTAGCAACTTCGAGGAAATTTTAGCCATGGAAGGAATTGATAAAACAAGAACAACAACGAATGACATCCAAGCAATTTACAATGTTCTTGGCATAGAAGCGGCGAGAAATGCAATAATAGATGAGGCATATGGCACATTGCAGGAGCAAGGCTTAAATGTTGATATTCGCCATATTATGCTGGTTGCAGACACGATGACATCGGACGGCACTGTTCGCCCCATTGGAAGGCAGGGAATTAGTGGTGAAAAAAGTTCTGTTATTGCAAGGGCTGCATTTGAGATTACCGTCAATCATTTACTGAGAGCTGGGAGGAGAGGGGAGATAGATGAGCTTAGAGGTGTAGCAGAAAATGTCATTGTTGGTCAGCCAATAAAATTGGGAACAGGCTCCATAGAACTTTCCATCGACGTTGGAAAAATAAGGAAGTGAGAAACATGGATATAGAAAAAGAATTGAGTAGGGTTTTGTCATCTGGAAAAGTAAAGATAGGGTTTAAAGAGGCGCTGAGGACAGATGCAAAGATGTATATTGTTTCCAAAGACTGCCCGAGAAAAAAAGAACTAATGGAAATGAAAGAGGACGTGCCAATATTTATTTTCAATGGGAACAACATTGAACTTGGAAATGCCTGTGGCAAGCCCTTTGGCATATCTGTAATTAGTATAATAGATGAGGGCAAATCAAACATACTGGAACTGGTGAAATGAGATGAAGATAACTCTCTCCAAAGAAGAAATGCAGTATATTGCTGTTGCAGAAAGATTCACAAAGGCACCAATAAAGGATTGTGTGGAGATGGAGGACAGAATTACTTTTATAGTTGAAAAAGGAAAACTCGGAAAGGCAATTGGAAGGGATGCAAAAAATATAAAGGGACTGGAAAACATTTTTAAAAAAGAAATAAAATTTGTTGAATATGATACAGACAAAAAAAATTTTATTATAAATTTATTCAAGCCTTACAAACTTGACAATATAGTTGTGAAAGAAGAAGATGATGGAACAAAGGTTCATGTCACCATAAATCAAAGGGATAAAGGAAAGGCAATTGGAAGAAATGGCAGAAACATTAAAATTTTAAGGGAGATTGCAAAACGTCACCACGATATTGTGCAATTGAAAGTTTTATAGATTTACAATCTTTAATTCATATTCCTTCCATTTTCCATCGGAATAATTTTTTATTTTTATGTCTCCTATACTTTTCACATCCCCATCAATTTCTGCTACCAAAATACCACCATTCCCCATTGAGGCATATCTTCTGGAAGAAAAAATGGTTATGCATCTTTCATAGATAAGCATGCCTAATGTGGCATAATCGTGCCCCTTTATGAAAAATTTCGCCCCTATTTTATCCAGAAAATCTTTCAACTCCTTTTCACCATATGGATATCCTGCTCCCCTCATGGTATTTGAAATAGATGGGTCGCTCCATGTTATCGCTTCAATGGCATGCACATCATTTTTATTCAATTTTTTTAGGGCTTTCCTGCCATATCCACTCAATATTCCTCCATGAGATGCGAAAACATTATTTACCATAGCCATTAAAGGCATCTGTTTAAATATTGCTACATACTTTTCATGCATTTCTGGCTCAACTTCTCTTTCAAATTCATAGGGGAAACAGGGGATTGCATAATTTGCCTCATGGTTTCCTTTTAATAAAAAAATTTTTTCTGGATACTGCTCTTTCATCTCAAGTAAAAAATTAATGTTTGGTAAAGAAGAGCCAATATCAGATGGAGCCCTATCAACATAATCTCCAAGAAAGACCACATAATCAAAATTTTCATCGATAAATTTTTTTATAATTTCCTTTGTTACAAACAAATCACCATGTGTATCCCCTGCAATCAGAATTTTTCCTTTTAGCTCAACCAATGCTGGCTCCTTTTCCATCAATTTTACTACCTTCTCAATATATCCCTGCACATTTTAATAATCTCTAAATATTTAAGTATGTTATTGGTTTCAGGGATAATGGATTATAGCATTGTTATACCAGTATATAATGAAGAAAGCAATATTTTACCTTTATATGACAAGATAACGTCGGTAATGGATGGCATGGGGACATATGAAATTATTTTTGTTGATGATGGAAGCAATGATGAAACATTAAAAAAAATAAAAGAACTGCATGAAAAAGATGAGAGAGTGAAATGCATTTGCTTCAGAAGAAATTTTGGAAAGACGCCAGCTTTAATGGCAGGTTTTGAACATGCAAAAGGAAATGTTGTTATAACCATGGACGGCGATTTGCAGAACGATCCAGAAGACATTCCAAAAATGATTAAAATGCTTGATGAATATGATGTGGTCAGTGGTTGGAGGTTTAAAAGGAAAGATCCATGGCTAAGAAAAAAGCTGCCATCTAAGATATCAAATGTAATATCCAGATGGCTTACGGGTTTGCACCTCCATGATTTCAATTGTGCTTTGAAGGCTTATAGGAAAGAGACATTACAGGATTTAGAATTATATGGAGAGATGCACCGCTACATTCCAGCATTGTTAGCATGGAAGGGTTTTAAAGTGGGAGAGATGAAAGTGAGGCATCATGAACGCAAGCATGGGAAATCGAAATATGGGACAAGGCGCCTCCTGCGGGGTTTCTTTGATTTGATTAATTTCAAGTTCTGGGCTGATTACTCAACCCGTCCATTACATTTCTTTGGAGGAATTGGAAGCATATTTTTTGTTTTAGGCTTCATCATAAACTTTTATCTCCTCCTTTTAAAAATTTTTTATGGAGAAACGCTTTCAAACAGACCTCTCCTTCTTTTGGGGATTTTATTGATGCTCATAGGACTTCAAACTGTCTTTTTTGGTTTTCTGGCAGAGATAATGATAAGAAGTTATTATACAAAATCAAACAAAAAAATGTATGAGATAAAGGAGAAAATTTTTTAGCGTTTTACGCTGGATAGCATATAAATGATTCCACCTATTATGCTCACCATAACTTTAACGATTTGATCGGAAAAGCCAAGGGCAAAAGATTGGGCTTTTGTTGCAAGAGAGGAGAAGAGAATAACATAACTCCCTTCCCTCACTCCAAAACCTTGAATGGTGATTGGTAAAAAAACGAGTATCTCAGCCACAGGAATAAAAATAAAGAAATAGGGAAGCGGTATTTTCAAGCCTAAAGAAAGGGAAAGAACGTAATTGTTTATAATCAGCAAAAAATGGTAAAGAAAGGATATTAAAAGTACAATCAAAATTTCCTTTTGGAGAGAGGCATATCCCTTTAATGAAACATATATTTTTTTAACAAAGTTCTGCAATTTTCCAAATCTGGAAAAAAAAGGTTTGCTGATTATATTTCCAACAAAATCTGTTTTAAAAATTATGATTATTATGGCAATTGGAAGAAATAGGACAGGAAGGGAGAGCAGGAGAGCTATTTCTGGAATTTTTTCCCATCCCAAAATGAGGGCAAAAGAACCTATGCATAATATGGCTATTAAACCTGTTATTCTGTCCATTATTACAGAAGAAAAGGCATCCTCTTTCTTTTTTATTTCCTTGGAAATGGAGTAAGCTTTTATCGCATCTCCCCCTATAGATGTTGGCAAAAAGGCATTAAAAAAAGAGCCAATGTAATAATATTTCCATGTAGCAAGGAAAGAAATATCTTCTTTCATTTTGAAAAGAATTTGCCATTTTTTTGCGCTTATTGCAACCCCCAGATTTTCTATAACTAAAGCCAATAAGAAAAGAAAAAAAATCATATGTGAAAATTGTTCTTTTATTTTTTCTATTCCAATCATATGGACAATAAAGCAAATCAATAAAATACTGATTGAAATGTTTATTAAACTCCTCACTTTTTTGTTCATGAGGATATGCGATAGACAACAATGGATTAAAAGATTTTGTTTTTTATAAACATTTATATGTTACAGACTTTTTCTTTGTTATGCTTGTTATAAAATGGAATAGGAGAAAAAAAATAATATTTCTCATTATTCTATCCTCACTCATCCTTTCATCCCTCATTCTCATTGATCAAATTTTTATTGATAAGGCAATTAATAATGACCCATCTACAGACCATACAGATAATCAGCTGTATATAAAAAGGGCGAGAACAATATTGGAAGGAAGTTTGTTGTACAGAGATGTTGACACACAAACACCCCCTTTAATAAATTATCTCTTAGTCCCTCCTGTTTATTTTGGTGGCTCTCCCCTTGCATTTGAAGTTTACTTCTCCCTTTTTATAATAATAACTGTAATTTCCATCTATTACTTTCTCTCGCCCATTGATGAAAAAAAGGCTTTTTTATCTGCCATAGCATTTCTTTTTGTTCCTACAACGCTCTTTGTTCCTACATTTGCCCGCCAAGATGAGGCTATTGTTGTCTTCTTTTTCCTTTTACCTCTCCTACTGCTAGTCCGCAATAAAAAATATGCTTACACTTTTTTTTCCTCCCTTGGTGTATGGATAAAAATGCACTCTATTTTTTTAATCCCTCCTTTATTGTTAAAAAGCAAAAAAAGGGATCTATTAAACCACATTTTTATAATTATAGTTGTTTCCCTAGTCATAACCATTCCTTTCCTCATTCTCGCTTTTAAAGAATTTATCTGGCATCTTAAATTTTATTTTTTAGGAGAGGGAGGAAAATTGGAAGGGATAAGTTTTTGGAGAATACTTGATTCCCAAGGTTATGGGATTCCAAACATAATATTAATTTCCCTTTTTATCATTTCACTTTTATCTGTTTATTTCATCTCTTATAAAAAAAATTACAGTACTTGGAAAATAATATGCCTTACTCTCTTCCTTTATTTCATTCTCTATCCAAAAATACATTATGAATATTTCATCATGCTCTTTGCAATCTTTGTTCCATATTTCATAGAAAATAAAAAGAGTATTGCTATTTTATACACAATTTCTATCCTAAGCGGTGCAACTCTTCTCATAGAGCAGAGATACCTGGACTGGAAAATTGCAACCTATGCAAGCAACGTTTTTATCCCATTAGCATTGATATTCATGATTTCAATAGATATCCTTCTCATCCTTCTGTTTTTGGAAGATAGAGAATCATGGCTGGAAAAAAATATTTCGCAATAAAGCATATAGATATAAATATCATTTTTTCATGATATGTATAATGCCCAGATATGATAAGGTCATTGTGGAGCTTATATTGCTATTTGTAGCCTTCCTTGCATTCTATGTATTCTCCCCCGACATTTCATCCCTATTTCATTCAGCTGCATCAACTGACATAAAAGTTGCAAAATCCCTTTTCCTTTTTCTTGCTTTCTTTTTCTCCCTTTTCAGAAACATGACCGCCTTCCTCCTTTTATATCTCATTGGAGGAGGTCTCATCATACTTAATGGAAGAAGAGAATAAACCCAAGGAGGAGAAGGAGGGAAGGGAAGAAAAATGCACACACTCCTCCTTCATTGTCGTTGAGCCAATGTGTGCCCACATCAGGGCGCTTTATTAACACAAAGGCTTGTTATCATACAATAAATGTTTTGGAAGTTTATAAATGAGGGGAGGGGGATAGCGGCATATAAAAACCTTTCGATTTTAGAAAGCGCTGGGAGCAGGATTTGAACCTGCGCTGGCAATGCCAAACGGCTCTCGAGGCCGTCGCCTTAGTCCTGACTCGGCCATCCCAGCAATCGTAAAGTTAATAGGCAAGATGTTTTTTAGCGTATCGATGGAAGTAAAGGTCGCAATGATGGGAAAAGAAAGGAAAGTTATGCTAAAGGATGATGCAACGGGTGAAGATTTACTGAATGCCCTAAAACTTTTGCCAGATGGAGTTCTTATCATCAATGATGATAATCCTATTCCATATACCTCTAAATTAAAAAATGGGGACAGGATTAAAATAATAAGGGTTGCATCTGGAGGATAAATGATAAAAATGGTCATGTATTACTGGCATAAGCTCCCGTAGTGTAGTCCGGCCAATCATCTCGGCCTCTCGCAACCCTTTCCGCTTCGCGTAAAGCGTTGACGGAAAATTGGGGTAAGCCGAAGACTCGGGTTCAAATCCCGACGGGAGCATTTTATTTCTTACTTTTTGAAGGGCAATTCATGTTTACACATTGTTTCCATTTTCCTTTGTAGGTAACTGTAACAATAGGTGCGCCACATACCTTGCAATATTCACCATCAAAAGAAATGCTGCCTTTTTGGGGCAAAGGATAACTATTGCTGCACTTCGGAAAATTTGAGCAACCAAGAAATCTTTTGCCTTTGCGAGATCTCATTATAGATAAATTTCCTCCACATTGAGAGCATTTTCCAAAAAAATTTTGTTTCGAAATCGCCTCTTTCAGCGCATCTCCAATATGGTGCTTTCTCTCTTCCAACATCCTCAAGATTTTTTTCAGTATATCTCTTGATTCATTAACAACCTCTTTTAAGCTTATCTTTCCTTCTGCTATTTCATTCATCTTTTTTTCCAAATCTGCGGTCATGTCTGGTTTGGTTATTATCTCCGCTCCTCTCTGAAGTGCTTCCGTAACTGCAATGCCAGAAGGCGTGGGGACAATCGTCCTTCCTTTTATATAATTCCTTTTATACAATTTATCTATTATCTCATGCCTTGTTGATTTTGTTCCAAGGTTGTAACTTTCCATCTTGAGGATGAGAGAGCCTTGGGTATATCTTTTTGGAGGTTTAGTCTCATCTTTCAATTTTTTTATCCCAACAACATCAACAATCCTTCCTTCTTCTCCTTCTATCCTATTCTCCTGCGTTTTTATATACGGATAAACATTTTTCCAGTTGGCTTCTATAATTTCATATCCCTTTGCCTTAAAAATTTCATCATTTATCTCAATATCTGCATTTATAATTTCCACGACAGCATTTTTTGAAAGGGTAGCAAGAAATCTTCTTGCAATTAATTCATAAATTTTCCATTCCCTACTTTCCAGTTTTTCTTTTTTTACAGCTTCAACAGGATGAATGGGAGGGTGGTCATGGGCTATTTTTTTACCCCTCATTGGCTTTTCCCTCCCATTAGCAATGATTTCCTTCACTTCTTTAGGAAATGCTTGCTCAAGTTTTTTCAAAATGCTTTTTATTGGCAGCCCAGGAGGATAGACAGTATTATCTGTTCTGGGATATGATATTATACCCCTCGTATACAAATCTTCGGCAATTTTCATTGCAGATGCAGCAGTATATCCAAGTTTTGATGCCTCATTTAAAAATGAAGTTGTATTAAATGGAGGTGGCGGGAATTCTTCCTTCCTTTCTTTTATGAATTTCTTTATTACCCCTTTTTTCGCATTTTTCACAGCATCATATACTTTTTTTGCCTCTCCTTCATTCCAAAATTTTCCTTTCTCGTGGATGGCTGGGAATGATATTTCATTTGAACGAAGCATTGCCTTTATTTGCCAGTATGGAGTCGGTACAAATGCATCCCTTTCCTTTTCTCTCTCAACAATTAATGCAAGAGTTGGGGATTGCACCCTTCCCACAGAAAGAAAATCCTTCCCGACTTTGCCGGAAGAGAGGGAAATGAATCTTGTTAAGGTTGCACCCCATGCAAGGTCGATGATTTGTCTTGCTTCTGCCGATTGAGATAAATTATAGTCAACATCCACCAAATTCTCAAATGCCTTTTTTATTTCATAAGGCGTCAATGAACTGAATCTCGCCCTCCTTACCTCTTGCACCTTAGGAATGACATCCAGAGCCTCCACACCAATTAACTCCCCCTCTCTATCATAATCTGTTGCAACAATAACTCTGTCCACTCCTTCTGCAAGTCTTTTTATTGCCTGAACTATATTTTTACTTTCAACTTTTTTCATTGGCTCAATATCAACAAGTTTCATGAGCGATGTTCCTTCCCATTTATTATATTCAGGAGGGTAATCAAGCTTCAATATATGCCCTCGAAGCCCAATTATGCGCCATTCTCCATCATTAAAGGTATAATAAGGGACTCCATACAGCCTAGATTGCCTGTAATTCCCAGAAGAAATAATCTGTGCAATTCTTCTTGCAGCAATATTTTTCTCGCATATAACTAACGTTTTCATTTCATTCTCAGACATTTATCCAATTCCTCAAGGAATTCCTTTTCTTTTTCAGCAGGTATGGTAGCTCCAGCCGCAATAGGATGACCTCCTCCCTCTCCGCCAACAGATGATGATGCTTTTTCCAGAGCAATGGCCAAATCAATTCCATTCTCCACCAGATTTTGTGTCGCTCTTGCTGATATCTCTGCCTTGCCATCAACAATGGATATGCCAATGACTGGCTTATTTGATGGGAAATTAGGAAGATAGGAAAGGGCAAGCCCAGCAAGAGTTCCCGTCAAACTGGGTTTCTTTGTATGGAAATATGTAAAGGAGGACATTTCTTTTCCACCTTCTTTTTCAATGGCTCTCAGTTCATATCTTATCTCCTCTCTATAAATTTCCTGTAATTCCACTGCTCTATCTCTCGCTTTTTCATCTTTAAAGCATAATGCAATGCCTATTGATGCCTCATCCTTTCTTGCACATGCATTTAATTTCGATGTTAAGTCATATAAATCGCCATATGCATTGCCATAAATCTTCTCCTTTTTCCATTCCATCTCTTCAACACCCTGTTCTAAAAGTTTTATGGTCAAAGCAGAAAAAAATTTTTTCCTTTCCTTTTCATCCAATTCTTTTAATTTTTTCAAAGGTGTTATACCAATATTCTGCAAAAAGCGGATTGCCCCCCCTCCAGAAAAAGAAGTGAAATATGGTTCAATTGATTTTTCTAGAATATCCATGATCTCCTGTTTTTCAGAGAAAATTATTTCCTCACGCACGTTAACAAATCCCTTCTCAATTGCCATATCTAGAATTTTTTTATTAATGCCATGAAATCCATTTTTATCCTGCTTGTCTCCAATGGCCCCACATATTGCCAATTGGGATAAATCAGCATTTCCTTTGTCCATTTCCATGGCAAGGGAAAAGACAGCGCTGGAAGCACTTGCTTCTTTGCTCCCATCAATTCCATAAGAGCGAACATTCAAATTTATAACATTTTTTGGGATATCCCCATTCATAACATGATGGTCACAGAGAATGATATCCTTTTTTAGCCTTCCCATCTCTTCCAGATGAGAGCTACCGATGTCACAAAATAAAAACAAATCATTTTCCTCTACACTTTCCAGCAAATTTTGACCAGTTTTTTTAATTGAAATATGGAATTCATATCCATTACGATAAAGAGCTATAGCAGCTATGGCAGCAGATGCTATACCGTCTGCATCACAATGAGAAATTATTCTTATGCGAGAGCCTTTTGGCATTGATAGGATTTTCTCCGCTGCTCTCTGCAATGCATGCTCAAATTCCATGCGTGGAAAGTATCTTATAGATTTTAAAACTTTGGGACAACCTTTTCTATAACCCTT
>CAZHBO010000012.1:0-21117 GCA_964530745.1 uncultured Thermoplasmatales archaeon
ATAACCAAAATTTTTAGGATGAATTTTGAATGCAATATTATTCTCTGCAGAATATATTCTTTGCAGAATATAAATAATATATACCGAAAAGAATATATTCTCATAGGAATATACTGAAATATGGAGTATTTCAGATATGGAAAGCCTGTGACAGGCAAATATTTCATCAATCGTGAGAAGGAGTTAAAAAAAATTCATGACATATTAAGTGAGATACCAAAAGGTGGTGGAAATAACATAGCACTCATTGGTTTAAGGAGAACTGGAAAAACTTCTTTGCTGAAAAATTTGAAATTAGACCTCGAAGGTATAATCCCCGTTTTTATAGACTGTTATGGAATGCCATCCAAGGCTGTTCTTGCCACTCAGTTGATAGATGTAGCATTGAAATCTTATGTCAAAAAAACGGGAGATAAGGCATATCTCCGCAAGATTGAAAAAGTCATCAAACAAAAAGCATCTGATATCCTAAGCAAGATATCTGAAGCAGAGTTGTCAATAGCACGGTATGCAAGTATAAGGATTGGACTTAGAGAAGGGAAAGATCAACAAGAATTACTTGAAAATGCATTAAATTATATAGAAAATCTTGCTAAGGAGAAGGGTGTTTATTTCGTTTTGATGATGGATGAATTTGCAGATATAGCAATTAGGTGGGGAGTTGAATGGGTGAAGCGTTTAAGAACTATAATACAACACCAGGAAAAGGTTTTTTATATTCTCTCATCATCAGCCGTAACCTATATGACAGAACTTGTTTATTCCAGAGACTCCGCTTTTTACAGGCAACTTACACCAATAAAGTTAGGACCATTTAAAGAAGATATTGTAAAGGAGTATGTGAATAAACGACTTATGATTGAAAAAGAAGCGCTTGATGAATATGTAAAGTTGACAGGATGTTTTCCAGACTACATGCAAAGGCTGGGTCATATTATTATGCATACTCACGGTAGAAAAAACGTAACCATTAGGGTTGTCAAAGAATGTTACAAGGAAATGCTATGGGATCTCGATTCTGAGTTCAGACAATTATTGGCACGGCTAAATGAGAAATCTGCAAAATATGGTGAACTTATTATAGCAGTAACGAGAAATAGCAAACCATCCGCAATTGCAAGGAGCATGGGCATTAATCAAACTTCTCTACCAAAGTATTTGAATTATTTAATAAACATAGGAATTTTAGAGAAAAGGGATGGCTACCATCTAACCGATCCAGTATTTGAATCTTGGGTAAAAAGAAACTTTGTTACTTCTTCAATTTAAATCATAAAAGCTTTTTAATCACTGTTTCATTGTTGGTATATGGAAATCATGGGCTTATGCGCCATTTGTGGGAAACCAGGCAAGATGTTTACCTGCGCCATGTGCGGAAGAAATTTCTGCATGGAGCATTTTGATGTTCCCCATGGAATATGCATTAATTGCAAGCCAAAAATAAATAAATAGAAAGGAGATACCTTCTCATGAAAGGAAAGGAAACCAGTGAAGAGATAAGAATTGGCATTGTTGTTTCCGAATTCAATTATGATATAACTATGATGATGCTTGAAAGAGCAAAAGAGCATGCAGAATTTTTAGGTGCAAAAGTTGTAAAAGTCATTAAAGTGCCGGGCGTATTTGATATGGGGCTTGCCATAAAAAAATTATTACAAAGCATGGGGATTGATGGAGTTGTTGCTTTGGGTGCAGTCATTGAAGGAGAAACTGAGCATGATGAACTGGTCATACAACATGCAGCCCGCAAAATAATAGATTTGTCAATTCAATATGACAAGCCAGTTGCATTGGGCATTACTGGTCCAGGAATGACAAGATTGCAGGCAGAGGAGCGCATCGAGCGTGCAAAGATGGCTGTTGAAAGCGTTGTAAAAATGCATAATGCATTGAAAAATGAATGAGTTACTTAGCAACAAAACAGCCCTCATAACGGGCTCTTCTCGTGGCATAGGAAGGGCTATTGCAATAGAGCTTGCCAAACATGGGGCTTTTGTTGGGATAAATTATTTAAAAAGCAAAGAAAAAGCCATAGAAGCATTAAAAACTATACAGGAAAATGGAGGAAAAGGCATACTTCTTCAAGCAGATGTTTCTCAGGAAATGCAAGTAAAGAAAATGATTGAAACATTAGTCAAAGAAAGGAAAGAAATAGACATAATTGTCAACAATGCAGGCATTTATTATCGCAGCTCTTTTGAGGAAATTGATTCAAAAAGATGGGATGAGGTCATGAATGTAAACTTGAAAGGTTGCTATAATGTTTGTAAATATGCAATTCCTTATATGAAAGAAGGAGGAAAAATTATTTTTATCTCTTCTCAACTTGCGTTCAAGGGCTCATCCCACGGAGCTAGCTATGCAGCATCAAAAGCAGGAGTACTTGGATTGATGAAAAGCTTGGCTTTAGAGCTGGCATCAAGAAAAATAAATGTAAATGCAATTGCTCCTGGAACAATAGATACAGATATCATTGCTGATTACACTAAAAAGCAGAGAGAGGAAAGAATAAAAGCCATTCCTCTCAAAAGATTAGGAAAGCCAGAAGATGTTGCCTATGCATGCTTATTTCTCGCATCCCATCTATCAGACTACATAACAGGGGAAACAATTCATGTAAATGGTGGACTTTATCTTCATTAATTACAAATCTTTTTTTCTGAAAAGAATCATTGCAAGTATAGGTGATGCAATAGCCCACAAAAAAATTCCAAGGAAAGTTGTTCCTGTGTTGACATAAGAAGGTACAACAGGCACAGAATATCCAAAAAATGTTTTTACGTTGTAAAGGAGGCAAATGAACATTTGATATGTATCTAAAGGGCTGAAAAACATTGCTTTCCATAACCAGTCAGGGATGCTTTCTAAATTTCCTTCCATGTATTCCTGTATGTTCCCACCAGTTGCTGCATAAATACCAAGCAAAAGTATTCCAATAATCATAGTAAAAAAGAACCAAGTGAATACCGCCATTCCTATTGCCGTAGACCTTTTCTTAGCAACAACAGACATAACCATAGAAAATCCTAGGAATATCATTCCTACTATGAATGTTGCTATAAGGAAAAGTATAAAGGAGAGCCAATTGATTGACCAACTGCTGCCAAAAGCGATAACAATACCAGCCCCTCCAAATCCTACAAAAATCGTTGTTAGCAATACCATGCTTAAACCAAAATACTTCCCAATGAAAACCTCAGCCCTTGTCAATGGATAGGATAAAAGAACATTGAGAGAACCTTTTTCCCTTTCATTTATAATAGAACCATAACCGAGCATGATTGAAATTATGGGCACTAAAAACGATATGAGGCTAATTAAAGCCATTACAGTGTCCTTAATGCCATGAAAACCTATTTCCTTTCCAGATATCCCGAAATATGAAATAACAATGGATAAGATAAAGAAAATGGAGGAAATTATGATAAGCCATCTGTTTCTGATAGCATCCCTATATTCCTTCTTTATAATTGCTATTACCCCCCTAAGGGCATTTTTCATTGAATGGTAATGGAAGGGAAATATATCTGCTTTGCTGGATTTTGACCAATGCCACTGAAAAATTAAAAAAGGATGGAAAGAATATTTTAGGTGAAATGGATATGCCTTCATGCATATCCCAAAAAGTCATCCGCGATACCATTCCTTAATTCTAAGGGAAAAAATAGCAGATGGAGTTAGGAAAGGCATTGTTCATGAAACAGGAATGATTGCCCATGGAAGAGGAGAGGCTTTTGATTATTTGCTTGGGGAAAAAACAATACCTCCTGCCGATGCTGCTGCCTGTGCCGCTGCCTATTATATCAAAAAAGCAAACAATCCTGTCATCTCGGTAAATGGAAATGTCGCAATCCTGGCTGGCAGGGAATGCATAGAACTGGCAGAAGTAACGGGGGCAAAAATTGAAGTTAATCTTTTTCATAGGACAGAGGAGAGAGTTAAAAAAATCATAAAATTTTTAGAGGAGCAGGGAGGAAAATCAATTTTGGGGGAGAATGCAGAGGAGAGAATCCCTGGTTTGGCTCATGATAGAGGAAAATGTTGTAAGGAAGGAATTTACAATGCGGATGTTGTCCTTGTTCCTTTGGAAGATGGAGATAGATGTGAGGCATTGAAAAAAATGGGGAAATTGGTTATTACCATAGATTTAAATCCTCTGTCAAGGACTGCAAGAAATGCTGATGTGACGATAGTGGATAACGTTGTAAGGGCTATTCCAAATATAAAAAGACATTTTGAAGAAGAGATGGTTAAGATAAAAAAATGGGACAATAAGAAATGCTTACAGGATTGTTTGACATACATCTGCAATCGCCTTACCTCATTTTATTAATTTTAGCAATATCTTTATTTTTGGTGGCAAGTCTGGCAGTTTATCGCCTGCTACCATTTTCTCTGCTGTTTGAATAACTATGTCAACCAATTTTTTAAACATCTCCTCTCCATATTTTTCACTTGCTAAAGAAGGAGAGCCTACATATCCTTCCTTCGCTCCCATTTCTTTCATTGTTTTAAATAAAGCATCTGGTCCATCCATTTTTATCTTGACTGGAGGGAGAGCATCCCATTGCTTTGCTAGATGAGGAAAAGCAAAAAGGGCAAGGGATGTTTCTTTCATGTCTGCATGCACTTCTTTTTTGTCATCAGCATGCCAAAGTGTTCCTTTGAAATAGTAAGAAGAGATGGGCTCGCATATAACCATTCCCTTTGCCTTACTGATGGCGGAATGAATTGCTTTAATATGGTGCAAATCCATGTGGAAATTGCATATGATGATGTATTTAAAACCCATTTTTGATATTGAGAGAAAAATTTGATGAAGTATGCCTCTGATCAATTTCCACTCTATGGAAATAGTTCCTACAAAATCTCTAGCCATTCTGCAACAGCCAATTGGAAGAGATGGGAGGGCAACAGCATTAATTCCTCTCTCCCTTAATGCCTCAATTGCATCATTTTCAATATATTTTGCAATGAAAAAATCTGTGCCAACGGGGAGATGGGGACCGTGCTCCTCCATTGGTCCAATGGTTAAAAAAAGAATTGTATCTTTATCCATCGCCTCTATTTCTTTCCAATTCATCTCCTCAAAGGGCATTATTTTTGTAATGCATCTTTGTATATATTTCATTCTCTAGTTTAAAATTGTGATGCTCCAAACTACCTAAATCGATTTTGGGGCCTTTCTCAAAGGCTATAAATACAAATCGACTTTCCAATTATGGATTTGAGTGACTTTCATGAATTGAGCATTGAGGCAGTGATGGATGACAGAACATGGGATTTGCCTTTGATTGAGCATAATGCGAGCATAAAAATGGCTATAATTTTGCTTACTGGAAGGGGATATGGTTGGGTTGTTAAGGGAAAGAAGAGCATGGAATTGGTCGGTGTAATAACAGAGCATGATGTACTCTTATTACTAAAAGGGGGGCAAAAAAAGGAAGTAAAAAAAGTGGAAGATTTAATGACACCCAATCCCGTAACATGCAATAGAGGGGAGAAGGTCAAAGATGCAATAAAAAAAATGATAAAACATGGAATAAGAAGACTCGCTGTTGTGGATGAAAAGAAAATTGTGGGGGAGATAAATCTGCGTCATTTAATGGAAAAGTATTATTCCCTATTCCTTTTCCATAAATAATTTTAATGACAAAAGAATTATAATTAACTATGGAAGTGGTAATCATAGGGGGAGGTCCAGCAGGAATAATAACTGGATTGCATTTATTGGAGGAAGGGATAGAGCCTTTAATTTTGGAAAAAAAGACAAGAATAGAGTCAACAGCCTGTGCAGAATGTTGCGATTTTCGTTCTTTAAAAAAAATTCCATTTGATTCCCATCCATATATTTCAAAGGAAGTAGAAGGAGCAAAAATTTTTTTCCCCAAAGATTCATGTCTTTCATGTTATATTAAAGGCGTTGTATTGAATAGGAATGAATGGCTTAATGGAATGGCAAATGAATTTGTGAAAAGAGGAGGTAAATTAATGACAAATGCTCGTGTTTCAGCAATAAATAAAAAATGTGTTCATCTGAGCAATAATGAAAAAATAAAATATGAAAGGTTAATAGGTGCAGATGGACCTTCCTCCATTGTAAGAAAGTATATGGGAATAAAACAGGAAGTTATATGTGGTGTTCAATATAAAGTTAAATGCAACACTTCAGACATGCACTACTTACAATTTTATTTCAACAAAGAATTTTCATCCCATTATTCTTGGGTTTTTCCAAAGAAAGATTGCCTGAACGTTGGCTTAGCTGGCAAATTTAGTCAATTGGATTTATTTTTGAATGCCATTGGTTTCGAAAAGAAGGATATGATTAAAAAGGAAGCAGGAGCCATTCCCATTTCCGGCATACCCTCCAAAATTGTTGAAGGAAATATAGCTTTGATTGGAGATGCAGCATCGATGACAAATCCTTTATCTGGTGGGGGTCTCTGCCCAATTATCCATGCTGCCAGTATTTTATCAGAGAACATAGACGATTTGAAAAAATATGAAAGGGAAATAAAAAAACATCCTATGGCTCACTCCTCCCTACTAAAAGCAAAAAATGTGCTTGTTAGCCTTGCTAATAAAGAACTTACTACCATAGGGGAGTTACTAGATGGAAAAATTTTGGGAAATTTTAGTTTTTCTGATTTCCCTTCTTTTTTAAAACATCCCTTTCTTCTTCCAAAAATTTTGCTGTTGGGAAGGGGAGCTTCCCTGGCAATGAAATGGGGGTGGTAAGAAAGGAAAAATCTTTAACTGATTACTTCATGCATGTGAATAATGAAAGATGAGAAGGAATATGAATTTGAATTCCCACAATTTGATGAAGAGGAATTTAAAGAGAAAGAAAAAAGAAAGGCAAAAACATCATTCATTTCATTCGGATTTGGAATTTTAATGGGGATAATTTCTCGTTTTGCGTGGGCTTCCATGTCACAGTCATTAAGATGGGGGCTAACATTCCTTTTAGCGATATGCTCAATTGGCTTCCTTGCCAAATTGCTCCAATTGCTCAAAATAGATATTTCAAAATTTGGGAGGAAAGAGTGGCTTGGCTCCATCTCTTTTTATTTCTTCACATGGCTTGCCATATTTATAGTCCTGATAAACCCTCCATTTTATGATGCATCACCTCCCAAAATAGATGTTGTGGCTTTGCCGGAAATACAAGAAGTTGGAGGAAGCATCATCATTGCAGCTAGAGTTACAGATAATGTAAGAGTAAAGGAAGTAAAAGTTAATATTTCAGATGGAAAGGAATGGAACATTTTCAAAATGCAGAAAGAAGGAGATGTTTATACTTATGAATATAAAGGAAATGAAAGCTCTTCTCTTTCATATACTATAATTGCAAGCGATAAAAGCGGTAGGACATCGCTGGAGAAAGGAAAAATAGGATTTGAAAAAAATGTCATTTCCATTACAAATCCCACCAATAAGGGCATTGGTGCAAACTATACCATAGAGATACAAGTATTGAAAAATATAAGCAATGAAAAGTTCAGATGCTATTTGGAAGTTAACGGAAAGGAGATAAATGCTACTCCCTCAGGCAATAAAACAATTGGTGGAATCCAATATTGCTTGTATACAACATCTCCTGCCCATGAAGGATGGGAGGAAAATTCAAATTTGAATGTAAAAGCATGTGCAGAAGTCATTCATTATTTTCCCGGCATAGAGAAAAAATATAATAATACTGTAAAAAGTATAGCATATACATTCAAAACAGTTTCTGATTCCTCCATTGGAAAGGAAAAATCGCCATCCATCAAAGGGCTTCCTCAACCTGTGGAGCTGCGCCGAGTTCCTGGATTTGAAGCATTGCCATTGATGATTGCATTCTTTATTTTACTTTTCTTCAGAAAGAGAAAGTAATTTCTCGACATTCATTTCAAAGGCAATGATAGGATGCTCCAACTCAAAATTTATTATAACCATTGGATGCAATTCCCCAAAATATCCTATCTCTCCATCATACCATATGGATGCGCACCTTCCTTCAATGAATGAATCATGCTTTTTTTCTTTAATTGTGGCATCAATGCCAAGATTTCTCATTATAGCTTCTACCAATGACTTGCATTCCGTGAACCCAGTTTTTGCAGAAATTTTGACTCCTGCTAGATAAACAAAATTTTTTGCCATTTTGTTTTGAATATGAACTACTTCCCCGACCTCGTAAATAGCCTGAGGCAATTCATTATGCTTATTTTTAGATAAAATTTCCAAAAGAGAAGGTAAGAGAGAAAGGCGTAGACAGGAGTGTTTCGTTGTAACAGGATTTTCAATCTCAACTATTTCTTTTTCTCTAACATTCATTTTTTGAAATTGATCTTCCCTGTTTGATAAGGACAAGGTAACAACTTCAATAAATCCTAATCCTAGGAGGATGTCATGCAACTTTCTGAATGAAACACCCTTTCCAAATGTCATTTCCTCAGGTAGTTTTGGCTGAAATTTTTCATATCCATAACCTATAGCCATGTCCTCCACCAAATCAATAGCATGAAGGATATCAACTCTCCATGGTGGAATCTTTACCTTAACCATATCACCATCCATAAATGCATCATATCCCATTTTCTGGAGAGATTTCACTGCATATTTTTTTACATCCATGCCCAAAATCTTGCTTGCATAGTTTATATCAACTTCCCTTTCCTCTGGGATTAAATTTGGAGTTACCCTCCTTTCCTCATCAATTATCTTAACTTTCTCTAGTTTCCCTCCTCTCTCAGCAAATGCGGTAGCAATAATATTCAACGCATTTTCCACTGCCATTTTTTCAGTTCCTGTCACATCAATAAAAATGTTTTCCGTATACAAATCAACAGCTGTCAGCTCCCCATTTATTATAGGAGGAAAGGAAAGAACATTTTCATTTTTGTCAACGATTATGGGATATAATTTCTTGCCTTCCAATAAATGGGCATATTTTATTCCTTTTTCATGCTTCAATAATATTTCCTCCAAATTCATTTCCTGCGCTTTTCCAAGGGGAACAAATTTTATCTCATTGGGCTTCACACCCTTATAGGTAAAAGGAGGAACAACTGCATCTAAATTATGTACACCAATTGCCATCTTTTTCCTTTCCTTTCCGATAGAGAGATGCAATTTCTCCTGCAATTCCATCACAGATGCAACCAATTCATCTGTCATCTTCACATTTCTTATGATGGCAGCGCTAACATATGGTCTCACTTCCTTCACGCTCTCCTCCACCTTCATCTCTATTTTTGGCTCCATCACCTCATATTTTTTCATTCCAAGCTCAATTTCTAAGAAAGATCGCATCGCTCTTGCAATTCCCTCTATGCTTAATAAATCAGGTCTATCTGGAAAAAATTCAACAGATATTTCATTTCCATCTACCTTTTCAATCTCTGCTCCAATCATTGGAATTTTTTTTAACATCTCCTCCTTTTTTATTTTCTTGCCTAGAAGGCTTATGAAATCTTCATAGTCAAATGTGACGACTGGCATCTTTGCTAAATGGATAAACCCTTATTTTATTTTGTCGGAAGATTTTGACAGGGTTTTTGAAGATAATAATGCATAAATATCGAAAATCTATTTATATTGGGTGAGGAGATGAATAAAATCATAGTGTTTTTGGCTGTAGCAATAATGGTTTTTTCTACGCTTCCCCATATAAATTCAAATGCTGACCATATAAACAAAATGGATGGTTATAACTGGTCTATTGAGACTGTCGACTACAAAGGTAAAGTTGGAAGATATACGGCTATTGCTCTCGACCATAATGATTATCCACATATAAGCTATTGTAATATAGGAGATTATGATTTGAAATATGCATACTGGGATGGTGAAAAATGGATAAATGAGACAGTTGATTCGCATGGTGCCGTTGGAATTCCAACAGCCATTGCTCTTGATTCAAATGATTATCCTCATATTGCATATTGTGATGTTGGACATAAAGACTTGGACTATGCTTATTGGGATGGAAATGAGTGGAACATAACCAAAAAAATCGATGATGATGCTTTTTCCCATCTAGCTATAGCTGTTGATTCCAATGACCATCCACATATTGCCTATGCTGGTTATAGACATGGAGGGCTTAAATATGCATACTGGAATGGAAATGAGTGGAATATAGAAATTGTTGACCCTGATAGCAATGTATACTGGTCTAGCCTATGGGCTCATTCAATAATCATGAAGGATGATTATCCATACATTGCTTATGGATGCGGAAATGAATTGAAATACGCCCATAAGGACAATGAAGGATGGAAAATAGAAACAATTTTGACAGAAGGAGGAGAAATTACTTATGCATCAATGAGGATGGATTCAAATGGTCACCCACATATTGCTTATCATGGAATGGAAAATCATGATTTAAAATATGTTTATTGGGATGGGAGTAAATGGAATGTTGAAACAGTAGCATCAGAGGGGTACATAGGTGGGGCATGCTCTCTAGCTTTGGATTCCCATGATTACCCCCACATTGCATGTTACGGGACAGATAGCCCAGAAGAAAATGATAGAGACCAAGAGTATTTCTACTGGGATGGGAGCCAGTGGCATGAAGAAGTTATTGATTCAGTGGGATATGTGGGAGGATGTTGCGATATAGCTATTGATTCACACGACAATCCTGTCATAAGTTACTGTTACTGGCAGCATTTGGATTTGAAATGCGCAAGAAAAACAATGAATAATCCCCCAGAAAAGCCAGAGAGACCAAAAGGATCAAAAACTGGGTTTACAGGGCTCAATTATACCTACAAAACCTCAACGACTGATAAAGATGGGGAGAAATTATATTACATGTTTGATTGGGGAGATGGAACTGTGACCGACTGGCTTGGCCCTTATAGTAGTGGGGAGGAAGTAAAAGCTACTCATAGCTGGAGGAAAAATGGAACTTATCTGGTGAGGGTAAAGGCAAAGGATATCCATTATTCAGAAAGTGAGTGGAGTGAGCCAATGCCTGTTTCGATACCAAAAGTTTTTGATCCTGTAGAGGACGTATGGGTGCACATTTTTGGAAGACAACTATTTCAAATATTCTACAAATTTCTTTTCCCTTTTATTTCATGCTTTGAAAGTTGCATAAAGTTTATTTTATTTTTTTAATTACCATAGCATGAAAAAAATTATCTCGTTGGCAATCATTTTTTTTCTTATTTGTGGAGGGTTGTCTATTGTCCCCCAAAAAATAGAGGCAGGTACATCATGGTACAAAAAACCACATAGCTATGAAGAATTGGTGGAATGGTATAGGCAATTGGAGAAAAAATATCCTGAATACATAGAAGTTTTCAAGGCAAATGAATTGTATGGAATAGAGGGAGATGGTGGATATGATGATTATTATGTGCGCATTACAAATGAAAGCCTGGGCTTCCATAAACCAGAAGTTCTTTTCTTAGGCAGCCCCCATGGAGATGAAACTGTTGGAACCATCTGCATGTACTGGTTTGCAGACTGGTTGATGCGCTCTGCTTTTGAGGAGAAAAATGCCAAAACAAAGTGGCTTCGATGGTTGCTGGACAATAGGGAAATTTATTTCGAGGTTAGCCACAATCCCTATGGCTTTGATTTTCATCAAAGAGGAGACATTCATGGATGGGATTTGAACAGGGAAGCAGATTATGACGGACCAGGGCATTACGGTCCTCCTGAATGCTGGAGCAGCATGACGGGAAAAACATTGAAGGAATTTGTCAATCATCACCTAATACGCGTGGGCACAGATTTTCATGGAGGGGCAAGGATGCTCCTCTATCCATGGTCATCAACCCATAGAGATGTGAAGGTAAAAAGTCCAATATCTGGAAAAGAATATTCCTATGCTCCCCCTGACTTTTATTTCTATGATGCTGCCTGCCTGCGGTGCGGCTCCTATATGGGAAATTTTGGTGGGGATTTAAATGCGGGGAATATAGGGACAATTCCTACAACAGTTGGATATGAGGCGCCTGGTTGCATGGCTGCATGGGCTTATGGAGCAGATGTTGAAAAAAATCCTGCTGAAGATGAGTATGTAAAAGATGAAATTTTTGGGAATTATTATGGCTCGGGCATATTCTGGGTTTCTCCAGAATTGTCGGTTGTAAAGGACCCACCAGAATGGGAATTTGGAAGCGATTTTATAGAGGGATATGGAAAGGGGGTGAGAAATTTTCTGCTTCATCAAATTGATTTGGCTCAGCCATATTTGCAATGGATTTCTCCTCCAAAAGTTGCTTATCCTGGAGAAAAAATTAAATTGAGATGGCAGGTCAATGGAAGCCTGGTTGTTGACCATACATCCATTCAATGGGGAACAAATGAGGATGTGATAAACAATCCTGAATGGTTTGGGATTGACCACGATGA
Organism: uncultured Thermoplasmatales archaeon; assembly: GCA_964530745.1. Lineage (GTDB taxonomy): Archaea > Thermoplasmatota > E2 > UBA202 > DSCA01 > CAZHBO01. The sequence continues at coordinate 12,370 of CAZHBO010000012.1, forward strand.
CTATGCTGGAAAATATCTGGGAGGAACAGGCTGGGATGACGCAAGGAATGGGCGCACCCATGGAAAAGTATGGGAGGAGGAGATAGAAGTGCCATACAATGCTACAGACATATATGTTGTTGCAAAGGCTCAGGTTGACCAAATATACAAAAAAACGATAGCTCCCTCCATCTATGGAAATGAGCATTCCTATTTAAGGATAATAAAGGAAAGGACGAATGAATCTTATTTAGAAATAATCAATGGTACGGATGGTGAAGAAAGGATAGAAGGTCATCTATGGTGGTATTCCCCCATTTTGCACATATCCATAGGAGGAATAAAAAAACCAAAAGATGGGTTTTTATATTTTTTTGATAAGGAGATTATTCCCATTCGAAAAACGATTATTATTGGAAAGATAAGCATTGAGGTAGAATGCGCTGCATCAAAAGTTGAATTTTATATCGATGATGAATTAAAGTATGTAGATGAGGAAAAGCCGTATCAATGGACATGGGATGAAATGGCTATAGGAAAACATGAAATAAAGGTACTAATGTTTGATGGAAATACAAGGCAAGATGAAAGAGAGGTTTTTATATTCAATAGCTAGATAAAGCAGATTCAATGTCTTCCTTCAAATCATCTACATCTTCTATTCCAACAGAAAGGCGAATCATTCCTTCTTCAATGCCCATTTTCTTTCTTTCTTCATTACTTAAATAACTGTGGGAAGTATTGAAAGGCATGCTAACAAGCGTTTCAACTCCTCCCAAGCTTGGTGCTTCTTTACATATTTTCAGCTTACGCATAAATGCAATGCCATCTTTGTTATCTCCATCCAAAACAAAAGTTACCATACCCCCAAAACCATTCAAAATTTTTTTAGCCAGTTCATGTTGCCTATGGGAGGGCAATCCTGGATAGATAACTTTTTTTATGCCATCCAAACCTTCCAGAAATTTCGCTATTTCAAAGGCATTCTCATTATGCCTCTCTACTCTTAAATGTAGAGTCTTAATGCTTCTTAAAATACGATATGCCTGCTGAGGATCCATACATCCTCCATATCTTGTCATTCTTTTCCATATTTCCCCACAAATTTTTTTAGATGATACAACAACTCCTCCTATCAAATCAGAATGCCCTCCTATGTACTTGGAAGCACTGTGTATGACAATATCTGCCCCCTGTAATAAAGGATTTTGGTTAATGGGAGTTGAAAATGTTGCATCTATAACTAATAAACAATTTTTTTCATGAACAATCTTTGCTACCTCAGGAACATCGACAACCTTTAATAATGGATTTGTAATAGATTCAAAAAACACCATTTTTGTTTTTGGGGATATTGCTTCAGAAATTTCATTTAAGGAAGTGCAGTCAACATATTTTATCTCCACTCCATGCTTTGTCAATTCATTTTGTATAAAAGAGAATGTTCCCCCATATATGTCCATCGTTGTAAGCAGTTCATCCCCTTTTTTGAGGAAGGTAAGAAATGTAGTTGCTATTGCCGCCATTCCTGAAGAAAATGCAACAGAATCCTCACCTTTTTCCAACATCGCCATTTTTTCCTCCAATGCTTTAATCGTAGGATTTCTCCATCTTGTGTATACATAAGCCTCCCTATTCTTCCCTTCCATTATCTTTCCATATTTTTCATCATTGAGTTTGTAAGTAGATGTTAAATGAATGGGAGTAACAATTGAGCCAAATATATCCTCACCTTCATCATGCACGCACAAAGTGCCCTTTTTCATGAAATAATATGTAAAAATGATTTATATGTATGTTGATTTCAAAAGGTTTTTAAACTTTCCTTCCATCTATATCTGGCTATAAAATGGAAGGAACTGTAATAAAATGGGTCAACACGAAGGGATACGGATTCATTGGAGTAGATGATTCTGATAAGGACGTATTTGTCCATTATTCAGATGTTAAATCCAATGAAAGATTCATATCCTTAAAAGTTGGCCAAAGGGTGAAGTTCGAGATAGAGGATACAGACAAGGGGCCAAAGGCAAAGAACGTGGAATTGCTTTAAAAGTTCCATGCACATAAATTTTAATTTGCCATTCCTTAATTAGAGGAAGAAAATGATACTCTCCGACAGGGATATAAAAAGGTGCATTAAGAAAGGAGAAATTTCAATAGAACCATTTAACCCAAAAAATATGACTCCAAATGGATATGATTTGACAATAAATGAAATCATGGTGAATGGAGAGGTGAAGAAGGAAGCAATAGTTCCACCTTCTACATGGTTTGCCCTTGGAACAATTGAATATATAAAGTTGCGAAATAAAACAGCACAACTTTGGATACGCTCTTCCTATGCCAGAAAGGGGATTTTATCTTCCTTCGGCAAAGTGGATGCAGGGTTTGAAGGAACTCTCACCCTTTCCTGCTTTAATACTAAAGAAAATGTCCATCTTGCCCATGGCGATAGATTCTGCCAGATTGTATTTGAAGAAATTTCTTCCACTCCAGAAAAAATTTACTGCGGAAAATATAAGGGACAGAAAAAGATAACATTAGGTTAAGATGAATGATGAAATAAAAAAAATACTGAAGCCGGATGAAGGGATTTGCAGGGAATGTGCAGAGGAAATAAAAAACATACGCTGCGCATCCTGCGGAAAAAATCTTTTTTATTATGAAGGCAAGGTATATGAATGTCCATTGTGTGAGAGATTTTATTGCCAAGAGTGCTGGGAAAAATTTGAGCGGAAAAGAAAGTTCAAAGGAAAGATAAAAATATGGTTTGGGAAAAAGAATTATGGATTTATAAGGTCTAAGGCATTTAAGCAGGACATTTTCTTACATAAAAGTGATGCAAATTTTGTCCCAGAAGAGGGAAAGATGGTAGAATTTGATGTAGAAGAAACAAAAAAAGGGTATAGGGCTAGGAATGTGGTGGAACGCTAGTATTTTCCTTTCGCAATGTTTTCAAGTATTTTTAGCAAATATGTGTAGAATTTTTGCACTGATGATACATAAACCACTTCATCTGGAGAATGCGGATGCTCTACTTGGGGACCGATGGATATCATATCCATGTCAAATTTGCTTCCTATGACACCTGTCTCCAAGCCGGCATGTATTGCCTTTATTTCCGGTTCCTTTCCATACATCTCTTTGTAGGAATCAACGGCAATTTTTAGAAGCTTTGAATCGAGATTTGGCTTCCATCCAGGATACATGCTTCCTTCTTCAACTTTAGCTCCCGCAAGCTCTCCTATGGCACGTATGCTCTGCATCGTTGCCTCCAAAGCTGAATTCACGGAACTCCTTGAACTCATCATTATTTCCAAGGCATCATTACTTCTTACCTTTGCAAGATTTGTTGATGTCTCAACCAGCCCTTCAACCTGCTGGTCCATAGCCAGTACACCATGAGGCAAGCCCATGAGAAGGGATAAAACTTTCTTCTGGCTGTCGGAATCAAAAATTTTCTCTATATCGCATTCCTTTGTTTTTATTTCTATACCAGGATCTGTTACAGAGTATTCATTTTTAAATATCTTTTCAAACTCCTCTATTTTTTTGGTAACGTCACCATTCAATGGAACAACCTTTGCAAATGCTTCCCTGGGTATGGCATTGAATTTATCGCCACCTTCTATACTGCTTATTTTTACATCCATATTATAAAGCAATCTTGCCATCAGTTTTATGGAATTTGCTCTTCCTTCATGTATCTCAGTTCCAGAATGCCCTCCTTTCAGCCCTCTTATGTTTATTTCGATCCCCTTTTTGCTCATCTTTTCATATTTAAGAGGGAGGGTAATGGTGCTATTGCCTCCTCCAGCACATCCAATATAGACTGCTCCAAACTCCTCTGTATCAACATTTATGAGCATTTTTCCTTTCAGTGAGCCTTTTTTAAGTCCGAATGCTCCTGTCATTCCTGTTTCTTCATCAACTGTAAATAAAAATTCTAGAGGACCATGCTTTAAATTTTTGTCTTCCATTACAGCAAGGCATGCTGCAACGCCTATGCCATCATCTGCTCCAAGCGTTGTACCTCTCGCCTTCACCATATCTCCATCTACATAAACATCTATAGCATCTTTCTCGAAATCGTGCTCCACATCCCTATTTTTCTCGCAGACCATGTCGAGATGAGCTTGAAGTGTTACCATCGGAACATTTTCGTAGCCAGGTGCTGCTTTCTTCCTTACAATCACATTTCCTACCTCGTCTCTTTCCACTTCATGCCCTAGTTTCTTTGCCACATCTACAACATATTCTGCTATTTTCTCCTCGTGCTTGGAACAGCGAGGTATTTTGGTTATCTCCTCAAAGTACTTCCACAATGATTCTGGTTTCAAATTAAGCTTCATTTTAATCAGATGGTAATAACAATTCACATTTAAAGATTTACTCCTTCATCACATCAACTATATATACCTTCGATGTCCCAACAAATCCCCAATTGTATAGTTTTTCCCCCTGCAATGGTCCAATGACATCACTTCCAACTGGAAGCCCACCAAGATAAAAAGAGCCAAGTGGGTCGGCAACCAACCAATATCCAAATTTATCTTTAAAAGTTGCAAAAAATAGGTTGGTGCCATAATATTCTTCAATGTTTTTTAGTATGTCATTTGCATCATTTTCATTTCCAATATATATGGAAGCGAAGGCATGATTATCTGTCATGTATATTCTTGCCGTCCCTCCTTTAGCTGTCACCAAAGCAGAAAAAAGCATGGCAAAATCTTCACAATCTCCGCCACCATCCATTAGCGTCTCTGAAGGAGTTGACCATACATCTTCTTCTTCAGGAATATACTCCATCTTCTCTCTCAAGTAATCAAAGACAGCACACAATTGAAAAACATTGTAACTGCCTGGGTAAGATGAAGTTATTTCATTCGCCTTCTGCATAATTAATGGATCAAAAGGCTTCACCATTCCATTTATTTTGTCAAAATAGTAATAATAATTTTTTGAATATTTGTAATTGCTACTGCTATTGTAAGGGCGAATATCAATGGATAAAGGTTTTTTTGTTTTTACAACTGATGTACCATTATCATACCATTCATTTCTTTTGTGGAAAGGAAAAACACCTGCCTTATTGTCAATCATGAAAGATATTTTTAGCTCGTATGAATATTTTCCAGGAGTGAGGGGTGAGCCAAATGATAAATAAAATTTCTTTTTCTCACCCGTGGGAATAAAAACGCCTGTATCGTTATTGCCCCACCTCCATTCCTGCGAACCAATTTTTATACCAAAGTTGTAAATGAATATGTCGTTATTGCCTGTATTGTTGACAAAAATTTTTGCAACACCGCCATAGCTGATATATGCTTTTCCCATTTCCCATGAAATGTTGTAACTATAACCAGGTTGACTCCTCATTGTTGCTGCAGGTTTTTCTTGCTTTTGAGAAGTGTAAGGATAAATATTGGGAACAGTCAAATCCTCCTGAGAAAAACCTTTCCTATGTATTTTACCAAATGGGATAATGCATCCTGAAAGGAGAATTATGGCAAATAAGACAGCCAAAATTTTCATTGATGAAGGAAAGGAAAGAAGTAAAAAAGATTTTCTGTTAGAAATATAAAAAAAATGGGAAGAGGGTTTATCCCCTTAGATTTATGTTGTAGATGATTATGTCCATCTCATTTTTGGCTTCATTACCCGCTACGTCATAGGCTACAATTTTCATCGTATGCAATCCAAACAAAGTTTCATCCAAGGTATATTCTATGTTTCCATCAAATGTCTTCTTCAGACCATCATCCATATAAAGGAAGACATTGTCAATTCCCGATGTGGCAGTGTCTTCAATCGTTGCATCTATTGTTATCTTTCCAATAATAACCGGTTTGTCTCCAGGTAGAGGAAGAATCTCCCTGTCAAAAATGTAAAGGGCATTCGATGGTCTGTTCACGGATATTTTGGGAGCATAAATGTCTATCTTCAATTCCTTGGCTTTTATTCCTTCTTCATTTCCATGATTGTCTATAGCGTGGTAGTATACTTTATGAATTCCATCACCCACGATAAATGGTTCTGTATAAATACCCCATTCATCGCCATCAATCTTGTAGTAAATGGTGACATCATCTTCTTCTGGATCCTTTGCTGTCAAGGTAACTGTTACCTCATTCCTATACCAGCCATTGTTTCCATTTGGCATGGATGGATTTAATGTGCAGGTTGTTGTTGGAGCTTGATTTGTAGATTTAACCACAACATAGGATGCGACTGTATCCTCCCGGCAACCATATGAATCAATGCTGTAATAATACACCCAATGTTCTGCCTCTGACAAAGTAAATGGTGCTGTGAATAATTTCCATTCTCCACTGTCAATTTTATAATAGGTTCCCTGCAACCCGCGTCCACCATCATCAACCTCGAAGAATACCAATGTGTCTGGTGCAATTTCCCAATGAGTATCAACGAACTCATGATATCCCTCAAATGCTATCCTAGTCTGTGGGTACCTATATGAAACTCTAAATGTAACAGTATGATGCTGTTCTACATTTCCCCAAGCATCCACGCCCCAATACTCTAATTTGTGAATGCCCTCCATAGGTGCATGGGCATAAACATCTCTGTTTTCTTTACCTACATGTATATCTCCGTCATCTATTCTGTAGTATATCTTATACCAAACGCCATCATCTCTTCCATGGATCGTTATCAATGAACCTGGTGAAAAATGTTTGGTTTTTGGTGTATACCAGGTCGTAGGTGGTGTAATATCTGTCCCTCCGGGAACCTTTGGTGAGAGCTGTCCTTTATATGCGTATGCCCATACATAACCTGCATAGCTCTTATTTCCTATGGTTATGTCGTGCGTATCCACACCGGTCTCATCGTACAGCTTCCACTGGTGACCATTCCAATAAAACATTCCCTTTATTTGGTCCTCGGTGAGATCCCATTTAGCACAATCATCCTCTGTATAGAATATCTGTATGTAGATAGGCCATACAACATTATCTTCATTATCAACACTTATATCAACGCATGGTCCAGTTGGCACATATGGAGATGGTAGATCTCCCGGCATCCTACTCGATAAAGAAATGAAAACATTTGTCTCATTGCTTACTGTTATAGTTATAATCGTATCCGCCTTTTCAGTTTCATCTATGACATATGTTCCTGGAGGGAGATGATGACTTTCACCAACCAATATATCTTTTGTCTTTTCGTCATTGCTTGGATTCGTATCTCCAGCCAGCAGTGTTTTAACTTTTAGCGTGTAATCGCCATATACTGCATTCCATGGTGGAGTGAATGATATTTGCCTTTCCTCTCCAGGTGCAAGGTTTGTTACCGTTTCAGTTACGTTGTAAACAACTGCTCCACCTCCTCCACCACTGGTTGCGGTTACAGTAACGTCATCGATTTTAATCCAATACCAATCGGTACAATCGCAATGTCTAAATGCAAGATAAATGCTTTCTCCAATATATGCCGATAAATCAATTGTACGCTCCTTCCATGTATCATCTGTTTCAGTGTAATCATCTATCTGGTCTGTGAAGTCCGAGATATCTGTGCCTGTTGTGGAGACCCATACTTCGAGGTGGTCAGATGGATAAGATGGGTCTTGTGCAGCAACCCAGTAGGAAAGCTCTGCGGAATCGTAGCCAGATAGATCTATTTGAGGTGTTATTAGCCAGTTATCTGGAGTTAATGGACCAACATAATTGATATATGATGCACTCGCAGCACACAAAGAACCACTGTGCGGTGTATAAGTCCAGCTACAGTTCCACATGTAACCATCGCCATCACCATCAACATTCAGCCATCCCGATGGGCAACCAGCATCCTCAAATCCTTCGCTGAGTAAAGTGGTAGTTGTTCCACTCCCTCCCTTCTCGGTTATGGTACATCTCACATCAAATGTTTCTGTTGTTGTTCCGTAGTTTGCGACCGTTGCATTAATTGTGTACGTGCCAGATACTAGCGAACCTCCTCCGCCACCACCGCTCACTGTGACATCATCGATATACCAGCCTGCATAGTTGACAACGGTAGTTGCATAGAATGCAAAGGAAATTTCAACATTTGGTAAGCCATCATATGCAGACAGGTCAATCTCATAATACTCCCAGTCTGTTGGATTATAATCATCTATTCTTAGGAGTTCGTCACCATTTACCAGCACTCTGCCATAATCGTAAGGACCAAAGATATCAGACCAGCTCCAGAAGCTCATGTTTGCACCACTAACACCTGAGAAATCGAATGTTTTATTAAGATAACTTGTTCCTCCAGCATTTGTATAATCTCCATAAATTACAGTTCCCCAGAGACCATCGCCGGAATGCGCAGATGGTGGAGGTGTGTTAGTGCCAACGTAGTTGCTTACATCATAACTATTAGTCCATTCCCAATCTCCAACTGGATCCCAGTCTGCTGTTGCAGTCCATCCTCCATCATCGCTTTCGAAGTCAGAGAAGTATTCTCCTGCAGATGGTGGGAAGTCAATTGATTTAACTCCAACATCCGGTATGTTAGTTACTGTAATCCATTTTTCTGTTGCGTTGTTGCTGTTATCTTCATCTGTAGTCAACAAAGTCGTAACATTTATCAAATAATTCCCTTCTGCTGCTGGAGTCCATGGAGCAAAGCCCACATACAAATCTTCTCCCATGTCAATGCTTGATACAGTTTCCGTGTCTTCATATACTAGAGAGTACGCTGGTGGAGCTGAAACAAGGACATCATCGATGAACAGATATCCATAGGTATACTCGCCATAATACAAGTGGA